>NZ_VOYE01000017.1:0-84755 GCF_013420765.1 Acinetobacter sp. YH01009
CTTCCCGAACTCAGAAGTGAAACCTCTTAGCGCTGATGGTAGTGTGGGGTTACCCATGTGAGAGTAAGTCATCGCCAGCTCATTATTCGAAACACCCCCTGATATCTCAGGGGGTGTTTTTTTATGTGGGGAAAAAGGGAAGAAAAAAATAATAAGAAAAGCAGAAGAAAAAACAGGGAAATGATAGATATTTAAAAAGAATAAGGCCGATCAACAATAAACTCGTCTAGAACTCTTTTATATCATTTAAAATGTTTTGCTAATGAAAATGTGTAATAAATCAATATAATAAAATCGTTTGTCTCTTTAATAATATATAGGGTATTTAAGATGTTTTTAAAAAAATTATTAGCTACAGTTTTATTTGCATTTGTTTCTTTCAATACTACAGCCGGTGTGTATCAGGGTAAACTAAGTGAATGTTTGGTAAATAAAATTTCAGCAAAAGAGAGTCAGAACTTAACAGCTTGGATTTATTTGGCATTTTCAGCACATCCAGAAATTTCTAAATATAGTAAAGTAACGCCAGTTGAGATACAAAAAATTGATAAAAATATGGCTATTCTATTTCAAGATTTATTTACTAAACGTTGTAATGCTGAAATCAAAGCTGTTACAGAAAATGAAGGAACAAATGCTCTAGGTAAAGCATTTGAACTATTGGGAAATCGTGCAGCTGAAAATCTGATGAAAAATCCAATTGTTGAAAAACGTATTGCATCATTTGCGCAATATTTTGATGAAGATAAAATGCGTCAATCTATGAAATAATTGAAGAGATTAGACCTAACAAAATTTATCCTCTTAAGCTTAGTTAGGTCTATATGGTTAAATAAAAGATTAAATTTTTAGAAATTATAAGGAACTTTTTAAATTATTTTGATGTTCTTTAACTTGTTTTGCATAACGTTTGCCTTGTTTTTTCATTTTTCGATTGGTGTTATAAGCAGTAGGTCCGACATTATAGTAGGCTAAAGCTTTTGGAATACTACCTGCCGCATTTTTATATTTAGTTAAAATAAATGACCCACAATTAATATTGGTTAATTCGTCATATAAATCCCCAGGGCATGTTGCTTGCCAATAACGTGGCATCACCTGAGTTAAACCGACTGCACCTGCAGGAGAACTGACATAAGGGCGGAAAGTTGATTCTTGGCGAATAACGGCAGCCAGTAGTAAAGGATCTAAGTTGTATTGATCGGCAGTTTGCACAATGTAGGGTGACACTCGATTTGCAGTTTCAGGATTGACTGAATAGGCCTTTTGGATCCCTGATGAAAGTTTAACTGCACGTTTTTCTACAGAGCCACCACCTAGTGATGAACATCCAGAAATCAGGGTTACAGATATAATAACAGTTGAAAACTTTAAGCTGTGAGCGTTTAGGAGCGACGAAA
The DNA here is from genome assembly GCF_013420765.1 of Acinetobacter sp. YH01009. NCBI lineage: Bacteria > Pseudomonadati > Pseudomonadota > Gammaproteobacteria > Moraxellales > Moraxellaceae > Acinetobacter > Acinetobacter sp. YH01009. The sequence goes on from NZ_VOYE01000017.1 coordinate 1,401, forward strand.
GACGAGTTGAAAGGCGAGTTTTATTCAGTACATTCTGCATTTATATTCACTTTAAAATAATCATGGCTAAGTGTAATTTCTAAAGCGATATTATGAACTGGAGACTTAGAGGTCAATATTTTCTTAAGATGCTCTGTACAGTGAAATTGTAAGAATTGATGGAAATGTACTCAAATTACATGATTTTTTAAGTGAAGAGAGAAAAACAGATCGTGTTAATTGAGTCAGTATTTCTCTCTTTACATTCTTACTTAAGATTGTGGGGCATTCAAATCCCGAGAACTTTAGTTATAAAAAACTAGAATATCCACTCATTAAATATCCCTATTTGGAAAAGCTATAACTCTTTTCAGAGGTATTAGTGGAATCTGAGTTTAAAGCGTTTTAAGCATCCAAATTTCGCATGCTTGGCTATGACCTGTATTGCCCTTGGGAGCTTGTAAGTGTTGAAATCCTACTTTTTCATAAAGTTTCACTGCTTGCCCAAGTGTATGTGTAGTTTCTAAATAACACGCTTTAAAATTATGATCTTTGGCGAATTGAAAACAAAGTTCTAAAATATCTTTGGCTAAGCCATGACCACGTAATTCAGGCATAAAATACATTTTTTGGATTTCTAAAATGCTTGAGTCTCCAACTAAAGGAGAAAGGCCCCCACCACCTAAAATTGTACCGTGTTGATTTTCAATAACCCAATATTGTGCATTTGCTTGCGTATAGACGTGATATAAATCATCTAAAATTGGATCTGCAACGGCAAATCCTGATTCAGGTGCTAATCCAAATTCTTTGGAAACTGTGCGAATGACATTGGCAATGCTTACATTGTCTTCAAGTTGAAGTGGTCGGATCTGAAACATAATCATCGAAAAACAAAAAGATGGATTGTTTATAGACTGATCCTATAAAAAAATCCATCTCTAAGTTTAAAATTACTCAAGCAAAAAATTACTTTAATTCGCTTGAACTTTTACCCAGTTCACGACGTGCAACGATTAATTGTTGAATTTGCTGTGTGCCTTCAAATATATCGAGGATTTTTGAATCACGTGCCCATTTTTCTAATAATTCATCTTCGCTATAGCCGACAGCCGCTGCGAGTTCTACACACTTTAACGTGATTTCATTACCTACACGGCCTGCTTTTGCTTTAGCGATGGATGCTTCACGTGAGTTTGGTTTTTTGTTGTCGGCCATCCATGCGGCTTTGAGCATGAGGAGACGTGCTGCTTCCCAGTCTGCTTCCATTCGATATATTTGTGCAGCAATATTCGAGCTTTGTAAGATCGGTGTTGAATACTGCTCATCTAATTCATCTTTAAAGATTTCTTTAATTCGCTCTAAAGATGCCTTGGCACAGCCAATAGCCATCGCGGCAACGAGTGGGCGAGTATTATCAAAAGTTTCCATAACCCCAGCAAAACCCTTTGCTACATCAATTTCAGCATTGCCTAATAAGTTTGCAGCAGGGACACGACAATCTACAAAGCTAATGGCAGCCGTATCAGAAGCTTTAATACCCAATTTATGTTCTAGGCGTTCTACAGTCATGCCCAGCGTACCTTTTTCAACAACAAAGGATTTAATCGCTGCACGGCCTAATTTTTTATCTAGCGTTGCCCAAACCACCACGGAATCAGCACGCTCACCCGAGGTGACAAAGATTTTTTCCCCATTGAGAATGTATTCATCGCCATCTTTCGTCGCTGTTGTCCGAATAGCAGCAGAATCAGAGCCGCAATTGGGTTCTGTAATGGCCATAGCGGCCCAAGTTCCTTTTAAGCGTTCTAGTTGTTCATCATTGGCTACTGCTGCAATAGCCGAATTTCCAAGCCCTTGTCGAGGCATACTGAGCAACAGGCCTGTATCTCCATAGCACATCTCGATGATACTGAGGGCTGTCGACATATTGACACCGTTTTTATTACCAGTGTCTGTGTCACCACGTTTATTGACGGCAGCACCTGCATTCATGCCATCTCCGCCATCATTCATACCGTCGACGAGGGAAGATAACATGTCTAACTCTTTAGGATAGGCATGTTCGGCTTTGTCATATTTACGTGAAATAGGACGTAGAACATTTAATGCGACTTCATGGGCTTGGTCGATCAGCAATTTAAATTTTTTCGGATTTTGTAAGTTCATGGACATTTCCTTGTTTTTATTTTGCTGAATTAAGCATGCAAGCCAGATTGAAGAATCGCTGTGGCACGTAAGTCTCGATACCAACGTTCTACGGGATGTTCTTTGGTAAAGCCGTGACCACCTAATATTTGCACGCCATCGGTCCCAATTTTCATCGATTTTTCAGCACATAGCACGCGAGCTAAATAGGCTTCACGATGAAAAGGCTTGCCGGCTTCGGCTAGGCTTGCTGCATTGAGGATGAGCATATGCATGGCATCAATTTCGATTGCCATATCTGCAATCATAAATGCCACACTTTGACGGTGCGAAATTGGCTCTCCAAAAGCTGTACGTTCGTTTGCATATTGAATGCAATATTTTTTGACTGCAGTTGCGGTGCCAACAGCCATGGCACACCACATTAAGTTGCCAAGATCGATAAATGAGGTGTAATTGAAATCTTGATCTCCTAAGCGTTGGGCAGGGGTCTGATCAAATTTTAAAGTTACCGTTTCAGTGGCTTTCAAACCCATAGCAGGTGTTTTTTTTGCGCTAATGCTCTGGTCGCGTTGCACAATAAAAACTTCAGGCTGTCCATTGAGCATGGCACTCACTAACAGCACATCTGCCTGTTCGCCTAGAAGGACTAAGGTTTTCTCCCCACTGATTTTATACTGCTGGCCATCAGCAATCGCGTGAGTTTTAAGTTGATAGGGATTAAATGCCGCTGTTGCCTCTTGAACCGCAAAGCTTGCACGTAGGGCTGAATCATCTGCAAATGCCGCTAAGTAGGTTGCTTGAACAGATTCGGAACCCCATTGGGTAATGGCGTTGATACAGCTAAACGTCGACAGTAAACCTGCTGTTAAACTAAAGTCACCTTCAGCCAATTGTTCAGCAATTAAGATATTGCTAATGATATTTTTTTCTGCCGCGACGCCACCCAAATCTTCAGGTAAGGCATAATAATTTAGACCTAGATCTTGGATATGTTGCCATAACGCTTCAGGAAATCTTTCCTCTTGATCGGCTTGATGAGCAAGTGGATACAAGACTTCTGTGGCAAACTGCTGCATCGCATCAGCAGTCATTTGTTGTTCTTCAGTCAGGTTTAAATCAAATAATGATTTTTGTTGATTAGGCAAACGTTGCTTATGCACATCTTTGTTGGTCTGAAATACTTTTTGCGTCTGGCTCAGGGTTTTAAAACCAGCTTTTGAGCTTTGATACAAAGATTTTTCAACAAATTTGCGCAGTTTAAACTGATCGAGTACATCACTTCCGGCAATTTTCGTTAAAAGTGAGAGTCCAAATCCTTGTGCCTTGTTTACCATATTGGTCATTGTTGTTTTCCATTTGCGCTGTTCTTATTTAATGCTGACATGCCAAAGATAGAAAAACCATGTCATAAATGACATGCATGATTGTCAAAGATAAACGGCGAGATTAGGTGGGATTTGATAGCTAAATGATTAATTAAGAATAGAAAAGTAAAAAGGCTTAAAAGTGTTGTTATTTTAAAATTGACTTGGCTGACATTTGAGTCAGCCAAGTTTTAAGGTCTGTATTGAATGATTATTGATATTTTTGAATCATACGACGAACATTGGTTTTTGCTTCAATGACGGTCATAAAGGTATATGCACCGATAAATTTACGGCTAATAAACATAAACTCTTTAGGTGGAACTGAGAAATAGCGAGATGCCATCGATTTTGACGCTTGTTGCATCACACGGCTATGTAATTGGCTTTTTTTCCAGTCATAGCGTTGTTGTTCGTCCATAACACCAGCAGGGATGTTTGGGTTATTTTCAGTGCTACTAAATGCCTCTGTCGCTAACAAAAAGACTTTAGCCATATCAGGTTTAATACTTTGTGGAATACCATCAAAGAACTCATAACCTGTCATCGCTTTGACCATTTGCTCAGAGCTGTGATGGTAACCCGCGGTAATCAAATTACGCGCAACGCCTAATAGATGCTCATCGAACTGACGGATCGCACCAAAGTCGAGGAGAACAATTTTATCTGGCACATCCGCACCATTGCCTAAACGGACCAAATAGTTTCCGAAGTTAGGGTCGGTTTGCATTTCACCCCATTCAAAAATTTCGCGTACGGCAATTTCAAGTGATGCTTCACCTAAGGCATTACGGCGCTCTTGAGGAAGTGATAGCATTACAGGGCTATTAATCGGCACACCACGTTCAAAGGTCATACACAGCACTTGAGGTGTTGAATAACCTTCAATGATTTGCGGGACGATATATCGTGGATCTTCTTTTAAGCGTGCAGCAAAACGGCGTGTGGTATCTGCTTCGATTTTATAATTTACTTCACGATGCATCATTTCACGAACTTCATCAAACCACTGATCAAATTCACGCGTTTGGGGCACCATTCGTGTCAGTTTGAGCATGTTTTTGAATAGATTCATATCTGAATCGATAGCATCAGCCACACCCGGATACTGGATTTTTAATACCAGTTCTAAACCATCAGATTTACGTTTTGCACGATGAACTTGTGCCAAAGATGCTGTACCAAGCGGCTCATGATCAATCACGAGATCATCAAGTTTTGAGCCAAGTTGATTTTGTAATTGTACTTTGATGGCTGGCCATGCCAATGCGACTGTTTGATTGTTAAGGGTATTGAGGGCTTGGGTGATTTCTTCAGGTAGAAAATGTTCACCATACAACGCCATCATTTGCCCAATTTTTACAATTGAACCTTTTAATTTACCAATTTCTGCGACGAGATATTCAGCCTGATCTTTCATGGCTTTTTTACGCTTTTTCTCTTTTTCTTCTTCACTCGAAAAAATAGAAGTGGCGTTTGATGCTGCCCAACGAGTTCCCGCAAGTAGCGATGCCTTTGCGATAGATAAGCGTCGATCCATAGAAGACGTTTTCAAGTGTTTGAGCTTATCGTTCTGATCTGACATGTAAATTAAATCCTTTAATCAGCAATTCGCAGAAAAATACATTGTAGCTAATTTTAACGTTTCTTAACGTATTAAAATAGTTCAACTTACTGAATATGCAGTAAGCATTTGCAAACTTAAGCAAGATGCCACGTAGACAGGCACATTGGAAAAGAAAACTATAAACGATATTTGATTTTTACCGTATCGTTTTGCATCAATGCGGCTTTATGTTCTTCAATATGTTGATGAATAAGATGTTGGACAGATTCGTCTTTAAATCCGGCAGCATAACCTTTGACAATAATAATGCTCGGTAAGCTAAAAAATAGGGTACGTGCGTTTTCTAGACTCGCATCAGGGAAAACTTGATGTTCGATCAGCAGTTGCTGAAAAAATGCCTTTTCAGTTTGCACGTTTAAAGACTGAGTGTCTTCCCAATAGCTTTGACGCATAGCCATGAGGTTATTGTGCTTATAGCTCATTGGAGCTCCGCATTTAAAATTTAACTGTTTGTATGGGGATGATTTTAAGAAAATAAAGCTTAGGATCAAGTACAAATTGCTAAACAATTGAGCTTGAATTGGTTTTTATTCGTAATTTTCATCTAATTAGATTTTATAGAATGCTGAAAGGCATAAAGTACACATTTCATTTCAGCGAATGTATCAGACCTCATATATACGGTTATGAAATGCTTTCAAGCGGTGAATAATGCCGTATTTTTATTATAAATAGCATTAAAACAAGGTATCATAGGGCGTTTAAAAAATTATGAACTGGAGACGCCTTAAGTGGATCGACCGACTATTAGCCCTGAACATTTACAGGAAGCAGCTGAAAACCTATCTACAATTCGTGATTATATCCGCTTTGGGGTAACAGCTTTACGTCAATATGATGCCCACTTAGGACAAGGTACAGAAGACTATTTTGCTGAAAGCTCAGCATTGGTTTTACAAACGTTATCTCTAGATTGGAATGCAGATGCGGAAATCTTAGATGCGAAATTATTGCCAAGTGAAGTTGCAGAATTTTTAGCATTGTTAGAACGTCGTATTAATGAAAAAGTTCCGACGTCTTATTTACTAAACTTGTCATATTTCTTTGGTAAGCCATTTTATGTCGATGAACGTGTACTGATTCCACGTTCTCCAATTGCAGAGTTGATTGAAAACCGTTTTGCGCCATATTGCTTAGGTGAAAATGGCGAAATGGGTGCTGCGGTTAATAATCTACCTGAAAATGCCAGTCCAAAAACTCCTCAGCGCATTTTAGATATGTGTACGGGTTCAGGTTGTATCGCGATTGCTTTAGCTTATGCATTCCCAGATGCTGAAGTTGATGCAACAGATTTATCTAAAGATGCACTTGAAGTGGCGCAAATTAACTGTGAACACCACAATAAACAATATCAAGTGGCTTTACTTGAGTCTGATTTATTCGCCAAAATTCCAGCAGAAAATCAATATGATTTAATCGTGTCGAATCCACCGTATGTGGATGCTGAAGACATGGCAGATTTACCAGAAGAATTCCACCATGAACCTGAAATGGCGCTTGCTGCGGGTCAAGATGGTTTGGATCTTGTACGTAAAATGTTGGCACAAGCTGCAGATTACCTGACTGAAGATGGCTTAATTGTGATCGAAGTGGGTAACTCAGAATGGGCAATGCGTCAAAACTTCAATACCGTTGATTTTTATTGGTTACAGTTCCAAAAAGGCGGTACAGGTATCTTTGCATTGACTGCTGCTCAATGCCGCGAATACCGAGATTTATTCATTCAATCTGTTCAAGCATAAGGAGTCGTTTGACATGGCAGGTAATAGTATAGGGCAACTCTTCCGTGTAACGACTTGTGGTGAATCTCATGGCGTTGGTCTGATGGCCATTGTAGATGGGGTTCCACCGGGTATTGAACTGACTGAAGCCGATTTGCAAAAGGATTTGGATCGTCGTAAGCCGGGCACATCTAAGTTTGCGACTCAGCGTAAAGAACCCGATGAAGTTGAAATTATTTCAGGCGTATTTGAAGGCAAAACAACCGGTACATCGATTGGTCTATTGATCCGTAACACAGATCAAAAATCAAAAGATTATGGCAACATTGCGCAAACCTTCCGTCCGGGTCATGCAGACTATACGTATACACATAAGTATGGTTTCCGTGATTATCGTGGTGGTGGCCGTTCGAGTGCTCGTGAAACTGCGATGCGTGTTGCTGCAGGTGCGATTGCTAAAAAATACTTGTTTGAGAAATTCGGCATCGAAATTCGTGGTCATGTAACGCAAATTGGTACCGAAAAAGCACAGAAATTGGACTGGAATGAAGTTCCGAATAACCCATTTTTCTGTGGTGATGCAGATGCCGTCCCACGTTTTGAAGCTCTAGTAACGTCACTTCGTGAACAAGGAACGAGCTGTGGCGCTAAACTGGAAATTATTGCGACACAAGTGCCAGTTGGCTGGGGCGAGCCTGTATTTGATCGTTTAGATGCAGATATTGCACATGCTATGATGTCCATCAACGCTGTAAAAGGTGTTGAAATTGGTGATGGCTTTGGTGTTGCCGAGCAGTTTGGTCATGAAACCCGTGATGAGTTAACTACGGATGGTTTCTTGGCAAACCATGCTGGCGGCATTTTGGGTGGTATTTCGAGTGGTCAGGACATTCGTGTTGCGATCGCCTTGAAACCAACAGCTTCCATTACTACGCCGGGTAAAACCATTACGATTAATCGTGAAGATACAGATGTGTTGACCAAAGGTCGCCATGATCCTTGTGTCGGTGTTCGTGCGACACCAATTGCAGAGGCGATGTTGGCAATTGTGCTTATGGATCACTTCATGCGTAACCGCGCACAAAATGCGGATGTAGTCGCACCATTTGCCCCAATTGAACCCAAGTGAGGAAACAAAGCGCTGCTTTGTTCCGAACGCGGTTGGTGAGTAGCGTTAGCGAGTCACAGTAGATAAATAACAAAGCGTTGCTTTGTTCCGAACGCGGTTAGTGAATAGCGTTAGCGAGTCACAGTGGATAAATAACAAAGCGTTGCTTTGTTCCGAACGCGGTTAGTGAATAGCTTTAGCAAGTCACAGTGTATAAATAACAAAGCGTTGCTTTGTTCCGAACGCGGTTGGTGAGTAGCGTTAGCGAGTCACAGTGGATAAATAACAAAGCGCTGCTTTGTTCCGAACGCGGTTGGTGAATAGCTTTAGCAAGTCACACTGATGAGAAAATTGCATAAAAAAACCAGACAATTGTCTGGTTTTTTTATTTCGGTAAACTAGGCCTATGAAAATAAATAGCAAAAAAATATGAATATACGAAATGCTTTACTTGGTGATATTCAGCAGCTTGAAAGCTTAATGAATACAGCCTATCGGGAAAATCATCCCAAGAGTTGGACGACAGAACATCATATTGTTCGAGGAAATCGAATAAATGTGTCTCAACTCAGTCAACTCTTACAAAAAAGGGATTTTCATTTATATGTGATTGAGTCGGTACATGCGCAGATCATGGGGTGTATTGGTATTCAAATGCATGGGAAGAGCTGTGAAATTGGTCATTTTGCAATTCATCCAAATGAGCAAGCTCAGGGCTTAGGAAAAAAATTATTGCAATTTGCAGAACAACAAGCGATGTTGATGGAACCCAATGTTGAAGAATTTGTCATGTATGTGATTGATCGGCGTTTAGAATTAATAAAATATTATCAACGACGTGGCTATAACATAACAGATGAAAATCAAGCCTATCCTCTTCATCTAGAGGTGGGTCAACCGATATGTGAACTGACAATTAAACAATTAATTAAACGAATAAAATAAAGATCATGTGATGCATTTGATCAATTTATAAAGCGAGATGAATAAAAAATCCCCAAAAAACATACACTAACTTTTGGGATTTTGATTTTAGACTATTTGGGCTTAAGAGTAAGCACGTAAAAATAGTCGGTAGGCATCTGATGATTTTTGGTTTTTTAGCATATAGTGTGCGATTTCACCTTGGTTGGTATTCATAATCACCGCAATATCTTTTGCGTCACAAAATTGTTTAAGCACAGTATCTGGGATCATCACGGTATTAGAAGAATCAATCACATTTGAATTATCTAAGCGACGATAATTTGTTTGACCTATTGCAGGATAAGACAATACTTTGCCGTCGATCACAAAAGATATTTCATTCATATCAAGCTGCTGTTGATCATAAGAATGCAGTGAAAGTGCATACTCACCTTTATTCTTTTGCTAATCAATTGCAAGTTCAGGACATTTTTGTCCAGTACAGTAATTGACCTCGAGTAATGGTTCGTTGGATTACGTTACTGTTTTCAACGGTATTCACACCTTTTAGCTTCAAGGTTCTTGTTTCAGGTTTATTTTTAGGTACGGTAATACAACCTGTGAGTAGTAGGAGTGTAAATCCTAGAACTAAATAATTTTTCATGTGTTTTTCCATGTTAGCGTTATTTTTATAAGCAATATTTATTTTGGCGCATATTCACACAGAAAAAACAAAAAAGTAAAATACATCACACTTTTCTAGTTTTGTTTGAGCACTGCTTTGATATAAGTGGTCGATATTCAAATAAAAAATATTATTAAGTGATGTAAATCTTATTTCATTGAAATTTAGATAACTTAAGTAAGATCTGTGATTTTGCGCTATCAATCTGCTCGGGATTGGTTTGTCGAGACAATTGGTCACGTGGTTTTTCGCCTAAAAAATATTTGATCCGTTCAGCATTCGCACCCGATGGATGGGGAAGTCCTGCTAAAATCTGCTGATCTTTTAAATAGCCTAAGCTGCTTACATAATTTAAAACCTCATCTACACCTTTGCCTAGCGGAATATAAATTGCGTTCGGAAGCTGTTGAATCATAGGAATAAAATAATCATCAATATGTTGTTTTAATAATTCATTTTTCAACATTGCGGGCGTTGAGCCTGCATAATTTTTTCCATTGACCAAAATACATTGCTGTAAAACCGAACACATTTGCACCATATCTTGATGATTGCTAAATAGCTCTGCAGTGGTCTGTATGCCTAATTGATTCTGTAATCCAATATGATCTAGCAGTTGAGTTAAATTTTTACGAATAGGACCACTAAAAGCACCACTATTCTTGGCAAGTTTAAGTATGTTTTCCTCAGATAATTGCTGCTCTACGCCGTCCTTCGCTGCAATTAATGCATTACGCCATTGTTGTTGGCCTGGGCAGATGCCGACGATGACCACTTTTGCATCATGATTTATGGCCTCGAATGGTGCATAAAAGCTTTGAATAGTTCCCAGAGTTTTAAGACGGAGTAAATCACTTTGAGTTAATTCTTCAATAGAATGTGTTTTGATCACAGATGCAAAGCAAGAGAAAAGGGTAGAATCCGACATAAAACTTCAATCTTTCTAGATATAAATTTCATTCAGTATTTTAAACCTTTATTTTAAAGATGAAGTATTTAGGTATAAAAAAATTGATTTTAAATTTATAACCTAACAACTTAAATCGATATAAAAATATTATTTAACAATATTGACCCAAATAGGACTTGAGATTTGGTACAAATATTGCTCATATCTAACTAAGGCAATACCAAGATGAATGCCGAATAAAAAAACGAATGGATGATTGCAGGAGAGAAGCACAGATCGTGCTCGCCGAAGGAGCAAGTTCCCCCAGGAAACTCTCAGGCAAAAGGACTGTAATCATATAAAAATCTGGAGAGAAGTAGGCTAGACCTACTCACCGAAGGGGAAGGTTCACATTGCTTCGCAAGGAACCAAAGCTCTCAGGTAACAATGACAGATGGGGCGAACATAGGAAATATAATTTCCAAGGAGCCTATATGTGTCATATTGTTGTGATTGGTGCAGGTATTACTGGGGTAACGACAGCTTACGAACTCGGATTACTCGGTTATCGTGTCACTGTGGTCGATAAACATCTTTATCCTGCGATGGAAACGTCGTTTGCCAATGGTGGACAATTATCAGCGTGTAATGCTGAAGTCTGGAACCAAAAAGCAACGGTAGTGAAAGGCATCAAATGGATGTCACAAAAAACCGCGCCATTATTATTAAATCCAAGTTTTAATCTACACAAATATTCATGGCTCTTTGAGTTTATGGGGCATATTAAAGATTACCGTGAAAATACTCACGAGACCGTCCGTCTTGCATTGATGGCACGTCAGCGTTTATTTGAAATTGCTGAGCATGAAAACTTGCAGTTTGATTTAGAAAAACGCGGCATTTTACATTTCTTTCATAATCAACATGATTATGAGGTGGCGACTCAAGTTAATAATATGCTCTGTGAGGGTGGCTTAGAGCGTCATCCTGTGACATTAGCTGAAATCCGTGACATTGAGCCTAGTCTGACAGGTGAATACTATGGTGGATTTTATTGCCCAGGGGACGCCACGGGCGACATCCATAAATTTACGACGCAGCTTGCCAAAGCAACAGAACGCTTTGATGTGAAATATATGTGGGGCTTTGAGGTGACTGACTTTGAACATCATGCAAAAGGTGTCAATGTTCAGTTAAAAGCCAGTGATGAAAATATGGAACATCCTGATGCAAATACCTTACTTGAGGCAGATGCTGTGGTGGTCTGTGGTGGTGTAGGCAGTTATGAACTTGCGCATAAACTCGGTGACCGTGTAAATGTCTATCCAGTCAAAGGATATTCAATCACCATAAACTTAAATGATGAACAAAGTCAGACCAATGCGCCTTGGGTGAGTCTGTTGGATGAAAGTGCCAAAATTGTGACTTCACGCTTAGGTGCAAATCGACTACGTGTTGCAGGCACGGCAGAGTTTAATGGCTATAACCGAGACATTCGTGCAGATCGCATTCAGCCCTTAATTGATTGGTCGAATCGTAACTTTAATCTATCAACAGAACATGTGGTGCCATGGGCGGGTTTACGACCAATGATGCCCAATATGATGCCTGTAGTGCATGCAGGTAAGCGTGATCATATATTCTATAATACAGGGCATGGTCACCTTGGATGGACTTTATCTGCGGCAACAGCTGCAATGATTAGCCAGCAAGTGCAGCAAACACATCCGATTTAACTGACATATTGTAGACATCAAAAAATTGTAGATATCAAAAAAGCCTCAATGTTGAGGCTTTTTTGTATGTTTCTAAGTCATTTGAAATTGATCTTAATCATATAAGCGATAAATCCCTGCAAAACGTTCACAGCCTTTTTGTTCAGTTTTTACTGAGAGTAAGGCTTTACTGTAATTGAACTGATATTTGCAGTCGTGTTCATTATCGGTGATTTGATTTTTTTGTTCGGGTGTTGTGTAAGCTAAAAATGGAATGGTTTGTGTTTCAACTCGATTGTTCGGATTACGATAGGCAATACCTTCGATTTTGATGCTGTCTTTGCCCAGTTGATGCACTTTTAAATGTACAGGTGATGTCGCAAAATGGCCATTTTCAAATTTAAGATAATGCTGCGTTAAACTTTGGTTCATTGAGGTATAAATATTCAAATCTTCATAGCGAAGCTCGAATTGTTGTTTAAAACACTCCAAGTTTTTGCATTGCTGAACTCGGCTGTACCATAATTTTTGCGTATCTATCAGCAAGCGTATTGGGGCATCGGTAATCAACTGCGCTGTTAAAAAAAGCCCATCTAGCTTTTCACGTTGTTCTTCAAAACCGTTAGAACAGTAATTTTTTTTTGCATGAGTATTGGCATGATCACAGTCTATCTTTTCTGCATGCGTAAACGTCGCTAGGCCAGAACCTATGAGCAGAACCAGTCCGAATTTTTTGATGATATTTATTTCAGTTTTCAACAGCATGATCGCTTATACTTTCACTATGTTGCGCTTGCCCACACTATAGCGAAATAGAAAGCGTGAATACAAGATTTCAATCATTATTTTCTCAAGGAACTCAAGCATGATAGCTCAAATTCGTATCGGTCAGGGCATGGATGTGCATGCATTTGAAGAAGGTGACTTTGTAACGCTTGCTGGTGTTCAAATTCCACATACACATGGACTCAAAGCACATTCAGATGGTGATGTGGTACTGCACGCGCTTTGTGATGCATTATTAGGTGCTTTGGCACTTGGAGATATTGGTCAGCATTTTCCAGATACAGATCCAAAATTTAAAGGTGCCGATAGTCGAGTACTTTTAAAACACGTCTACCAACTGATTTTAGATCGTGGATATGTACTTAATAATGCTGATATTACCGTGGCTTGTGAGCGCCCTAAACTAGCAAAACATAATTTAGAAATGCGTCAAAGTATCGCAGATGTTATGGATGTTGAAGTCACACAAATTAGCATCAAAGCGACCACCACCGAAAAATTAGGGTTTACTGGTCGCCAAGAGGGTATTCTTTCTACTGCAACAGTACTGATTTCTCACGCAAAATGATCTGGATGGATCAGTGCATGTTGTAAATCTTGAGTTGCTTTACGGCCTTGAAGTTGTAAGGCAACCGCATGGATTAAACCTGTCCATGTTTCATTGGGTTCCCAAATTTGATGCATCAAATCTTGAGCCTTTGGCATATCAACATCCATATAGTATTGACGATATAAATACATCAAACTGCTGACACGGAAGTTTTTCGCACAGTGTAGCCAAACCGTTTGACCTTGAACCAAATGGTCAATCATATCGAGTACTAAAAGGCATTGATCATCTGAAGGGGTATCCCAAGAGATCGGAACTTGGATATAGTTCAGGCCTAGATCTAGGCAAATGCGGTCTTCATGCTCGATATGATTGGATGCATCGGTTAGTGCTAAATTAATAACCGTTGAAACACCATATTCTTTAATCGTTTGAAGCTCAGAAGGAGATGGTTGACCGGACGTTAATAAGTGTTCATGTATATATTGGAAGTTTTCAATGTGACTTAACGCATTTTCGATTTCATTCATCTGACAAATAATCCTTCAAAGTAAAACGCCATCTCGAAGATGGCGTTTTTCATTCACTTAGCGTGTCGGTAACACGTCTTTAAGTGCTTCATGCATCTCTAACAAGACTTTTTCAGTCGTATCCCAATCGATACAGCCATCAGTCACTGATTTACCATATTCGAGGTCACATAGGTTGGCAGGAATATCCTGACGACCACCTTTTAAGTGACTTTCTACCATAATACCCACGATTGACTTGTTTCCGTCAAGGATTTGTTCAGTAATATTTTTGAGTACAAGGGGTTGTAGGTACGGGTCTTTGTTTGAGTTTGCATGACTGGTATCAATCATAATTTTGCCACTAACTTTTGCTTTGGCTAATGCCGCTTCAGCATCTGCAACTGAACCTGCGTCGTAGTTTGGTTTACCGTTACCGCCACGAAGTACAACGTGTGCATATGGGTTACCACTGGTACGAATAACAGAAACTTGACCTTGGTCGCTTAAGCCCAAGAAGCTATGACCATGTTTAACAGATTGCATGGCATTGGTCGCAACGGTTAAACCGCCATCTGTACCATTTTTAAAGCCAACTGGTGAAGAAAGCCCAGAAGACATTTCACGATGTGTTTGGCTTTCAGTGGTACGCGCACCAATCGCTGACCAAGAGATAAGATCTTGGTAGTACTGTGGTGAGTTTGGATCGAGCGCTTCAGTTGCACAAGGCAAACCTTTTTCATTCAATTCAAGTAAAAGTTTACGACCAATACGTAAGCCTTTTTCGATGTTGAAAGAGTCGTTCATATCTGGGTCATTAATTAGACCTTTCCAACCAACAGTGGTACGTGGTTTTTCAAAATACACACGCATCACGACATAAATCGTATCTTGGATTTTGTCACTTAAAACTTTTAAACGGTCAGCATAATCATGTGCAGCGACTGTGTCGTGAATTGAACATGGACCAATGACAACAAAAAGACGTTTGTCATTTCCATCTAAAATATTACGTACAGTTTCACGGCCCTTAAGGACTGTTTGATAGGCAGTTTCAGTCAGAGGTAGCTCTTTTTTTAGTTCTGCAGGAGTAACAAGAGGCTGAATGCTTTTTACATTCACGTCATCAATGTCGTTTTGGGTAATAGAATTTGACTGTAAAGTATTCATTGCCGTCACTGGTTTGATTATACAAAAGGTTGTTTCGTGAGCCGAATATAACATGAATATAGCATTCAAATGTTATAAAAAAGATCAATAAGTCTCTGAAAAAAAAGTGATGAATCGGGCAGTTAATTTAAACCTGCTGACTATTCACCGTCGGTGCGATCAACATTGCAGTTGTTGGTTTTTCGACAGGTTTTGATTTTACTGGATTAATGATGAAATTCATGCCTAAAACAAACAAGGTAATGCCTAAGACTTTACGAATGACTTTTTCAGGTAAACGTGAGCTGATTAAAGTTCCGACCACAATTGCAGGAATAGAACCAACCAATAACCAACCCAATAAATGAAAATCGACATTACCTGAGCTCATATGACCCAAGCCTGCAACCAGTGTAAGAAGCACGGCATGTACGACGTCAGAGCCGATAATACGAATCATTGGTAAATTCGGGAACATAAGTACCAAAGCCATAATACCGAAGGCACCTGCACCCACAGACGATAGGGTAACGAATACGCCTAAAATAATGCCCATGATGATGATATATGCACGCTTATTTTTAGCTTGGAAATTGATACGTTCAAGATCCGCACTCATATCATCCAACTGATCAGTTTTTCGAAATTTATTAAAGAATTTTTCGATATGACCACGGAAAATAATTGAGATCCCTGTAATCGTCAGCATAAAACCCAAAAACATGGTTAACACGGTTTTGTAATGTGTCGATTGGCTGAGATAGTTTTCCAGTACCCAATGGGTCGCAAATGACGCAGGGATACTGCCGACTGCAAGCCAAATGACAATGGTCCAAACGATATTCATTTTACGGGCATGGACTAAAGAACCACAAAATTTTGAAATTGCGGCATACAGTAGATCTGTACCGATCGCAATGTGGGGTTCAATTTTATATAGGCTAATCAGGATCGGGGTCATCAATGAACCACCACCAACACCGGTAATACCTACGCAGAAACCTACAATTACACCTGCCAGAATGAACTCTAAAGGACCGACCATCGCTGAATGCCAAATATCAAAAAACGTGCATATCTTATGACTAATTGATATAAGTCGTTGTCTCGATTAGTGATTTGCTTGTGAAAAAAATAGATAAAGAATGTCATTAATTTTGAAATAAATGAATTTTATCTAAACTAAGTTATTGATTATGGTTTTCTCAAGTAGTTAATAGTTAAAATGGAGATTATGCTGCAGTGAAATCATAAATTTTGAATATAAGGCTTTGAATATCTGAAGTGGATATCCAATACCTAAATGCACTGTAGGTTTTCAATTCTAAGCTTTTGATTTGTTATTTATCGATATATGCAACAGTGTATATAAATTCCACTGCTGCTAAGTCTCATACGCCTTAAAAAGATAAGGTTTCGCCATTATTCCAATATGAGTAGAAGGACACTGACCAGACATTTTAAACATGCGACAGGACTACCTATTGTCACTTGGTTAAACAATGAAAGACTGCGATATGCGGCTGAATTGCTTGAAGTGACAGATTATTCGATTGATAAAATTGCGGAAAGCGCAGGTTTTAATACCGCAGTGCTATTTCGTAAATTGTTTAAGAATAAATACGGTACAAATCCGAACCATTGGCGGAAAAATTTTAATCAGCAGCTAAATAGCAGTGATGAATATTCCTAAAATGTTGAATTAAAGACGTGCAGCTTTTTTTTGGAAATCTATTAACTTTGTGAAGGACTCGTATAGAATCTATAGCTAAAGAACATTGAGTTAAAAGGACAGACTTTTGCAAAATCGGAAACTGAAAATTGGCATCGTGGTTGGGGAAGTATCCGGGGATACATTAGGCGCCAAGCTTATCCGTAGTTTTCGAGAGCAAGGGATCGATGCGGAATTTGAAGGCATCGGTGGTCCGCAAATGATTGCAGAAGGCTTTAACAGCTATTATCCGATGGATATTTTATCGGTGATGGGGATTGTTGAAGTCTTAAAAGATATTAAAAAACTCTTTGCTGTACGCGATGGTCTGGTTGAAAAATGGACTGAAAATCCTGTCGATGTTTTTGTGGGGATTGATGCGCCGGATTTTAATTTGCGTTTATCCAAGAGCTTGAAGCAAAAACAGCTACCAATTAAAACAGTACAATATGTTAGCCCTTCAGTGTGGGCGTGGCGTCAAGGGCGTGTACATGGCATTAAAGCAAGTATTGATTTAGTCCTTTGCTTATTTCCATTTGAAAAAGCGTTTTTCCAAAAATGGCAAGTTCCGGCTGCATTTGTCGGACACCCATTGGCAAGTCAGTTGCCTTTAGATAATCCACTCGTTGCGGCTAAACACGAGTTAGGCTTAGATGAGCATCAAAAACACATTGCATTACTTCCGGGCAGCCGTCGCGGGGAAATTGAGCGCTTAGGGCCTTTGGTGCTGTCTGCCGCAAAGATTTTGACGGAGCAGCATCCAGACTATGTATTCCTGATTCCTGCAATCAATGATGCACGTAAACAGCAAATCGAAGTGTTGCTCAAGCAGTTTCCTGAAGCATTACAAGCCAAAGTTCGCTTGATG
Source organism: Acinetobacter sp. YH01009 (assembly GCF_013420765.1). NCBI lineage: Bacteria > Pseudomonadati > Pseudomonadota > Gammaproteobacteria > Moraxellales > Moraxellaceae > Acinetobacter > Acinetobacter sp. YH01009. The sequence goes on from NZ_VOYE01000017.1 coordinate 19,119, forward strand.
GAAAACACCGATACCGAATCTAAAATTGGCCGTCAGGTGATGAACGCATCGAATATTGTCGCTTTGGCTTCGGGTACAGCGACTTTAGAAGCGATGCTTTTACACCGTCCAATGGTGACCTTTTATAAGTTAAATTGGCTGACCTATCATGTGGTGAGATTGCTGATCAAAATTCCGTATTATTCATTGCCAAATATTATTGCGGGCAAAAAGGTGATTCAGGAACTCATCCAACATGATGCAACGCCTGAAAAATTAGCAGCAGAAATTGAAAGCTTGATGGATGCTGAAAAATCGCAAATTCAAGTGATGCAGCACATCACCATGCATAAACAACTGCTTTCAGGTAACAGTGAAAACCCTGTGGAAGCGATTTTAAAGCTTTTAGATTAAACCTTTAAGATGACTCAGTTTTTGCGAGCTGATGCTGCTGTCGATACTGGCTCGGTGTGAGATCATAAAACTTTTTAAAAGTTTGGCTAAATGCCGTTTCAGATGAGTAACCTATACGATGGGCAATTTGCTGAATAGTGAGTTGCCCCATTTGTAAGTGCTGTGTTGCCAGTCGCAAACGATGTTGCTGCAAATAGGCGAGTGGTGATTCACCGAGCATTTGAGTAAATAAACTGGCAAATTTAGAACGCGACATACAACATTGTTCTGCCAAACTTTCGACAGTCCAAGCATGCTGCGGTTGTTCATGAATCGCGGCCAAAGCGTTGGATAATTCAGGATGACTCAAGGCATGCAACCAACTGCTTGAATCTGACAAGGCTGCAATATAATCACGCACACATTCGATAAATAAAATACTCACCAAATGATCCAAAATTTTGTCACGGCCTGGACGGATCTGATGCGCTTCAACGGCCAGAAAATGTAAGCCAATTTGCAACCATTCCGGTGCGGTACTGCTCATGATATGTGGTGTATGTAACAGCGTGGGGAGGGCATTCACTAAAGGCTTTGCCATAATGCTGTCGACATGTCCACGGATCGCTAGTACAAATAATTCTTCTGCTTCATGAGACTCAGTAGAATTTAATTCAATGGTTTTATTTCGTTGCTCTTGAAACAGTGGCGTGATGTTTATTGATTCGACCAAGACATCAGACTGTATAGATTTGCAGTGGTGGTTTTGCCCTGAGGGAATAAGGCAAAGATCGCCAGCTTCAAGCAAAACCTGCTCTTGATCTATATGCAAAACACACTGACCTTGAATCACCACATACGCAACCATGGCATTGTGATCTTGAAAATGAAAAGCCCAAGGATGCTTTGATCTCAAATAAATATATTCAGATCGGTGGAGATGAATATCATCAAAAATTTTACTTAAAGCATCCATATTTCAAATATTTACTCATATCAATTTTGTATTTATAGATGGTCACTATGTGCTTAAAGGTCAACATTTATCCTTAAATGCCAAAGACGATCACATAGTTTTTTTGGACGCTTAAAACTGTTCTGGCTGCCCATATTTTACGAATATAAACACAGAAGAAGTAATTAGGGAAGTCTAGCGCATGAATGCACCAGTAAAATTAAATGAACAGCAGCTCGCTCAGTTAGAAAGCAAAATCGGTAGTGTTTTAGATAAAAAACGTTATGGTTGGCTATTGAGTCCAGGTTTACCAGTCATTGGTATGGGGATCTTGGCGGGTTATCATTTTGGTCCAAAACCGACAAAAAAACTATTTGCCATGGGCGGGCCGCTTCTACTGCATGTCATTATTCCTGCACTAGATGCACTGATCGGTGATGATGCCAATAACCCGACAGATGATGACATCAAAGTTTTAGTGAATGATCCCTATTATGATCGGATCGTCAAATTATTTATTCCACTGCAAATGGCAGCGAATGCTTTTGCTGGCTATGTGGTTACCCGTAAAGATGTTTCATTATTAGATCAAGTTCTACTTGGGATTTCGATGGGTGCCATCAATGGCGTCGGTGTAAATACAGCACATGAACTCTGCCATCGACCTCATAAAAAAGACCATTATTGGGCACATGCGACGCTCGCACCTTTGGGTTATAGCCATTTCCGCATTGAACATCCTTATGGACACCATAAACGTGCGGCAACACCTGAAGATCCTGCATCCTCAAAAATGGGCGAAACCTTTTATGAGTTTTGGCCACGCACTGTATTTGGTGGAATTAAATCGGCGGTGCAGATTGAGAAACAACGCTTAAAACGTAAAGGTTTAAGTTTCTTTTCGAAGGACAATGAGCTGTTTCATGGTTGGGCGATGAGTGCTGGTTTTCATGCCTCGATGCTGAAAATGTTTGGTAAAGGCGTGACACCGTATTTAGTTACACAGGCCTTGTATGGAATCAGCCTTTTTGAAATTATTAATTATATTGAACATTATGGCCTGAAGCGTGAGCAAAAAGCGGATGGAAGTTATGCGCGAACCATGCCTGAACATAGTTGGAATAACAATAATATCGTGACCAATCTATTTTTGTATCAATTACAGCGACATTCAGACCATCATGCGTATCCGACACGTCCATTTCAGGCTTTAAGACATTTTGACGAAGCGCCAGAGTTGCCTAGCGGCTATGCCACTATGCTAATTCCTGCTTTAGTACCCTCTATTTGGTTTAAGATGATGGATAAACGTGTCTATGATCACTATCAAGGTGATTTAACTAAAGCCAATATTCATCCTAAACGTCGTGCAAGTATTTTTAAAAAGTTTGCAATTTCAGACGTTTAAATCGAATACCTGATAAGAAGAATCCCAAGCTTGTTTAGTTGGGATTTTTTATTGTGCGTATTATTAACCGATGCTACGCAGTAACATCAGAAGCGCACGTTGATTCAAATAAAAGAACGATACACGGTAACGTCATCCGAAATTGTTTGAGACAAGACTTATTGTAATCAAAAATGTTTCTGCGATTCTTTGAATAATTAGACGTTAGTGAACGAGTTTTGTCGGTGAGGTGCATTGCACCGCAAGATGGTTTCCTTATGAAGCACGCTTCTCATTTTGCCGAATAAGAAACAACGCTTCGTAAGAGTATCTCCAGCCGAAGGCTAAGATCTTTATTCAATCCTTAGATGTATGACTCCGTCGAATAGACTTAAAAATCATCTTTAAAATGTAAAAGTAATTCTACGTGCGTAACATCATTTAAAATCCCAAATTTTCTGTTTAAAACTTAGTCATTTCTTAAGACCACCAATAGCGCAAAATGTGGAAAAAAATCGGTGCTGAAAAGCAGATGGAATCAATTCGGTCGAGCATGCCACCATGGCCTTGGATGAGCTGTCCCCAATCTTTTACACCACGATCGCGTTTAATGGCTGACATGACAAGTCCACCAAAGAAACCAAATATACAAACAATAAAACCAATACATGCAGCCTGTAGATAGCTAAAGGGTGTAAGCCATGACATAGCAACACCTAATGCAGTGGCTAAAGCAATGCCTCCGATTAATCCTTCTACGGTCTTAGATGGTGAAAGTATCGGTGCGACTTTGTGCTTTCCAAATAGCTTGCCACAGACATATTGCAAGACATCGGAGGCTTGTACCACCATGATCAGCCAGATTGCTAGCCAAATTTTTTCACCCTCAAATCCGGGAAGTTTGAGGTTTAATAGCGCAGGCACATGCGAAATACAGAATACGCTGATCATCAGACCCCATTGAATTTTTGAACTGCGCTCTAAAAATCGCGTGGTATCTTCGGCTTTGAGTGTAGCGATAGGGATAAGAAGAAATACATACAGCGGAATAAAAATCGAATATAGCCCGTACCAGTCGATATACACCAAGTAATACTGGTAAGGGATGACAAAATAAAAAGCGATCAATAAAGGAAGATAATCACCGCGACGGGTTGGAAGTAAGCTGATAAATTCACGTAAAGCAAAGAGTGAAATCAACGCAAACAGGATCACAAAGGCAATTTTGCCTAATGAAATTGCTACACCAAGTACCAACAACATGACCCACCATGCATTGATCCGCGCATTTAAATTGTCGATGACCGGTGCCGGCGCATAACCCGCTTTAAATTTTAGTATTGAGCCAATGGTTGAGGCAATAATCAAAATAACCGCAAAGATACCAAACAATACATAGGTCATTTGCGCATTGGTGAATTCCATTATTGATACTCCAATGCTTTTAATTTGAGTAATTCGTCCTGAGCGTAGTTTAAAAACTCAGTTTTACTCTGTTCATTATGGGCTTCTAAAGGTTTGCCAAAAATAACGGTAGATAATAATGGCAATGGTATAAGCGCGCCTTTAGGCATGACACGTTTTAAATTAGAGATCCATACCGGTACGATTTCAACATCAGGAAATTGATTTTTGAGATGAAATAAGCCGCTTTTAAAGGCTAATAATTCAACGTCATCATTTAAATTTCGAGTACCCTCAGGAAAGAAAATAATCGAGTCACCTTGAGCTAATACGGTTTTGATCGGTTCTAAGGGGTCTTGATTTTGCTCTCGATTTCGCTGAATAGTGACGCCAGTAAACGTGTCTTGAATGAGAAAACGTCGAAAGCCATCTTTTAACCAATAATCCGAAGCCGCTACAGGACGGGTCCTCCGTCTGAGATCTGTCGGCAGTGATGACCAAAGTAAAATAAAGTCGATATGGCTATTATGATTTGCATAATAAATACGCTGTTTCATAACCGGTTTGCACCCGACCCAGAGACTCCGCGCACCCGTGAGCAGCCGCGCACCACGACGAGTGAGAAAGGCAATATAGCGAGCAATTGAACGGCTTAAAAAATTACCTTTCATTGGTGAGTGAGCATTCCCTGAAGTGTCTAATGGATTTGGCATGGTTTCAAATTATTGTGAATTATTTATACAGTAAAAATATGCAGATGAATGCGATGTATTGCAAGCAAAGCACAAAGATCTGCCATTTAAATAAAGCCAGACAACCTAATTCACGCAGCTCCCATGCGCGACCACATTTATTTGCAGGCATTAATTTTAAGTTGATTAAACTTAAGTCCAGCTCCTTGGTGGTTTGTTCAAGGTTTTGAGTTTGGCTGTATTCAGCGACAGTGGCTAAAAGTGCCGAATCAAATTTGATTCTCAGGCTTAAATAATGTTGTATTCCGAGCAAAACTAGACAAATTAATATATATAGCAAATCGAATAGCATCACATTACCAAACTGGATAATGAGCCAGAGCGTGAGGATCGCTGCTACATAAGCTGAAATGAGCAATCCAGTGGTGGATTGCAACAACTTTGATAGCACCACAAGTTGTAAATTCATGGTGCAAGTCCTTTAAGTTTTAAACGATAAGTATTTAAATGTTTTATTTGCGGTGTTTTAAGCACAACCCAAGGACGGTTATGGCGAATAATCCGTAAAACATCTTCGACTGAATATTCAGGATGTTGTTTCAATAATAATGCGGCAACTACAGCACTACTTCGTGAATATCCCAAAGCACAGAAGACCAAGATGTTTTGTGCTTCATCATTGTTATTAGATTTCAAGAATAGTTCTAAAGACTCTACAGCATTATGTAGCTGATTGGCCTGTAAAGGAATCAGGTCTAAACTCAAGTTTTGAGCATAGGAGCATTTTGGATAAGTGGGTAATTCTGCGCAACAATCGAGTAAAGCATCATATTGCTGCATGACGTGTTTGGACGGATAGCGACCTAAATAAATATAACTCTGATTGATTTTGATGATTTTAGAATCTTCAGGATGGCGATAGGTCCAGATTCGGCTATTGATCCAAGCAAATACAAAGTAAGGCGCAAACAATATTTTTGCAGCAATGGTCATATCACCATGACTGAGTTTTTGAAAAAAATGGGGACGATTGAATAAATATGCAAACGAAACTAAAAGCAGACTGCTTGCAGGATAGAGCAGCCAAAGCCACCAACCTTTTGCATGTGCGATTGCGCTACACAATAAGGCAGCAAACAGATAAAGGATGCCGATTTTAATGTGCTTTAAGCTTAGCCGACTTTGTTTATTTTGAACCCATGGCGCAGAGCCAGCCATCGGGAATAGCCATAAACATAAGGCACCGACCAATAAACCTGTTGGAATATCTATAAAATGGTGCTGCCAAGTGGTTAGAACTGAGAGACCAATCAAAAAGGACCAACCATCTACCAGATATTTTAGCTTACCTGTGCTATGCCGACGGAAAAAATCCCAAAGTATCACCAGTAGCACAATATGCAGAGAGGGTGCTTGATTAAACGGTTTATCAAAGCCCATCAAGACATCAAACCACAGCCCGAAAAAACCTGTGAGTTCGGGGCGCTCAAAGCTAAAACGTAGCGGGAAAAGTAAAAAGCAGCTGATTGAAAGGATTTGTGCCGAAAATAGTCGCAGTACATGTTGTTTTAATTCAAACTTATTCCAACAAAGTAATAAAGACAAACCATAGAACAGATCAATCGACCAATACGGCACAATACTCCATGGCCAAAGTGGAATATATTTTTCCCATTCAAAGACGATAACAGGTACGGAAGCTAAGCCCGCAGCGTATTGATTGGCAAAACCATAACTTAAGAAGAAAAAAGGTGCCAGAAATGCCAAACACAGTAGGCCGTATTTCCAAGTTCCTTTTTCAGTATCCAGTTTATGCATAAGATTGACCGTCCAAGCTTAAATTTTTTGTGCAACGGAAACGGTGAAAATACCAAACTCATCAATAACTTGATCGATTTTTTTGAAACCAGCTTGCTCAACTAATGCATCCATTTCTGCTTGTGAGCGTAAACGCATCACCCATGCATCTCCTTGGCGATGTGAGGTCAGAGCACGGGCAATAAACTCTTGTTGCGGATGCCAAATTTGACCTGTGTAGATGAGATACCCATCTTTCTCAATGGCCTGACATAAGCCGGATAAGGACTGTCTGAGTAAATCATTATCACTAAATAATTCGTATAAACCTGAGACCACGGCTAGAGTGGGTTTAGGTTCAACACTGGCTAATGAAGTGGCATCAAAGGCATCCGCTTCTACAAAATTGGCAATCTGGCTTAAACCTCTTTGCTCAATCATTGCTTGACCTGCTTGTACATTGATCGAGCTATAGTCTCTAAGCAGGATGGATTCAGGCTGCTCAGGCAGTTTTTGTACAGCATCTAAAATATATCGGCCATGGCCTGCAGCAATATCCATAATCCGTACCGCGTGTTGGTCATCATGTAACTTAGAAGCATATTTCGTTAATAGCGCTTCAATATTTTGTTTTCTAACGCGAATACCACGCCAACCAATCGCATTTAAATATTGTCGATCGATGATTTTACCCAGTGCATTTTGGCTTTCTGATTTATCTCTGTAGACAAAATCTAAGGTACTGCCGGAGTCATATCCTGTCTCTTCACCAATTTTTAAACCCTTGGAAAAGAGACTACCAATTTTAAGATTTTGTTTGGTTAAGCTCCAAAATGCATGTTTTAAAGAATGCTTTGGAAGCGTTGAACTTAAGGTTTCTGCTACAGCACAGCTCGGGCCAATTTTATCGGCATCTAAAAGTTTAGGTGCGGAATAGGGTTGTTTAAAACATTGTTGAATAAAGCGATGGATTTTATCTGTGGCGATTTTGCGATGTTTTTCACCCAAAGTATCATGATAAAAACCATCTAAGACGTGAAATTCCTTCAATGGATGAGGGAGTTTTTGATAAAACGCCAATTGCGGTTTTTGATGCACCACGAAGTCAGATCCTGAACATAAGACTTGAGTAGGAACAAAAATATTTTGTGCATCTTTAACGATTCGATCTGAGGCTGCATATAGACCCAGCAGCATACGGACCGATATGGCCCGAGCGATTTGCGGGTCAGTGTCATAACTCTGCGCACGTGCAGTATCGTGCGTCAGCATTTTGGCTTTGACATAACTATTAATAAAAAAGTTGCCAGCGAATTTATTGAGAAGTGTTAAGCCAGGTTTTGCAAAAGGCACATAGAGTTTGATGTCAAATGCAGGCGAGGCAAGGCATAAAGCACGAATTTTAGGGGCATAATCATGCACCCATGTCGCGGCTAAAACAGCGCCAACGCTTTGAGCTACAATTGCTATATTTTCTGATCGAATTTGGTAATTTTGTTCTATATGCTGAACAAAATATTGAATGTCTTGAACGCATGCAGAAAAGCTCGGTGCATCTCCTCGTTCACCAGGAGTATTACCGTGACCTCGCGCATCCCAAGCGAAAAAATCAAAATCAGGCAAATTCAATTCATTGACCAAATGCGCCATTCGTCCCGAATGTTCATGGCCACGATGAAATAAGATCACCGCTTTTTTCTTACGGTTGCTTTTTAAACTGCTATTTTCCCAATGTTGATAAAACAAGGATGTTCCATCATGGCTCGTAAAGGTATGCTGAGTATTGTTATACATTGTGTTGTTCTCAAAATAATGAATCGACTGACGATCTAAACTGAAATTTATTGTGGGTTGATAATGCTATTTTTAATGCGGTTATAAATCGTAATAAATAATAAAAAGATGGTAATAATCAAAATACTATTGCAGATAAGAGACAATGTATTTAAGCCAACATTCAATATAGAAGAGGTCACGATGATGACGCAGATGATGCTAAATACAAAAGCGCGGTCACTTTTTCCCATTGGACCATCGTAACGACGTTCTTGCCCCACTAATGGCGCCATCACACCGGTATATTCGGCAAGTATGGCGAGAAAACAGGTTAAAATAAGTAATTCAGCTTGAATAAAAGCAAAACAAATTAAACTAAAATAGAGTGCTGAGTCGGAAATCACATCACATAATTCATTATAAAAAGCACCGAGTTTGGATTGTTGGTTGAACTCACGTGCCAGCATGCCATCTATGGCATTGAAGCCCATTCGAATAAGCATCCACACGGGGAAAATCAACAGTAAAATGCCAATACCGTTGTGAGAAAAATAGATATAAATAAAAAATGCCACAGCTAGCGAAATGAACATTGCCAGTAGTGTTACTTGATTTGCTGTAATACCAAGATGATGAAGTGATTTAACCAAAGGTCGAAGCAGGTTTTGAAATGCAGGCTTAAGCTGGTAGATCGAAGGCATATTATTGTTATAGCGGTATGATTTGCATGAATTTTATACGATTGATGCTTAACTTAACAAGAATTTGAATGTTAAAGATTGTCACAAGGCTGACGATTCGCCTGTATAACGCATTAAATTTTCTTGTGTGGTGCTTGCGACTAATTTTCCATCTTGCCACATTTGCCCATGACTAAGCCCACGTGATTGCGAGGTTCGAGTGGTATTCATGTCATAGAAAATCCAATCATCCACCCGAAAGGTATGATGAAAATACATCGAATGATCAAGGCTGGTTGCGATGAGTTCAGGAGACAGATAATTTAAACCATGTGTTTTGAGCGCCGCAGAATATAAATTATAGTCTGAATAGTATGCTGCAATGGCCTGATGTATATGAAGTTGGTCAAATTGGGCATCTAAGGCATCATGGAGTTTTAAATATTCTGCATATTGATTTTGATTTAAGACAGAAGCTTGACCGGACGGTGGCAAATCTGTCAGCACGTATTCAATTGGTTTAGATATAAGCTGAAAAGGCTGTAAAAATGTGGATAGATATTCAGGTGAAATAGATGATTGGATTTGCGCTTTATAGAATTGCTCCTCTTTGAGGCTACTTGGTGGAAATTGTTGGATCAAATCTGGTTCAGGTATTTGATACTCCATACCCATTTCGTTTTTCATATAGGACAACATCACCATATATATTGGTTTGCCATGCTGTATGGCGGTCACTTGTCGTGTAGAAAAACTATGGCTATCACGTAAATTTTCGACTTTAAATAATACGGGATGATTTGCATGACCCGCAGAAGTAAAGTTGGCATGTAAAGAGTGGAGTGGGAGTGTACAGGTATAGGATGCACTGACTATGCTCTGAGCAAGTAATTGTCCACCAAAAATATGGTCACCAAACAGTGGTTTACTTTGTGCTAAAAAGTAGCCCTGCTCTTTGGGCACTACAGATAATAATTGGATGAGGTCTTGAATCAGTGTTGTCATCTTTTTTTGAAATTTTTGCTTTGTTTAAATGTATTCAACTCGAACTTATTGCACAAGCCATGTTCATGAAAAATATAAAAGTCTTCGCCAGTCTTTCTAGAATAGGCTTATAATCGAGTTTTCCTAGTTGTCCGAATGGAATGACGAAAAAGCAATGACACCTGCATGTAAACTCTTAAAATCTAATAAAATCGACTTTACCATTCATGAATATGATCATGACCCAGAAGCAAAAAGTTTTGGTTTAGAAGCTGCGGAAAAACTAGGCTTAACGGTCGATGAAGTATTTAAAACATTGATGGTTACGGACGATAAAAATTACTTTGTTGCCGTATTGCCAGTGGAATATCAGCTGAATTTGAAAAAAGTGGCCACAGCATTTGGCTGTAAAAAACTCAAAATGGCCGATCCAAAAGATGCAGAGCGTTTAACTGGTTATTTGGTTGGTGGTATTAGTCCAGTTGGACAGAAAAAACGCTTAAAAACTGTGATCGATGCTTCCGCACAGAACTTAGCTAAAATCTATGTCAGTGGTGGTAAGCGTGGTTTGGATATTGGTTTAAAACCCGAAGATTTAGCAAAAGTTTTGGGTGCAAACTTTGCTGATGTGATTGATGATTAAATGTGGTTTTTGACTACTTAAATTTAAGTGAATTTAGAGGGAATACCTTCCACTTCAAAATCTATAAAATAACAAAAGCCGCATAGAGCGGCTTTGTGGTTCGATGATGCATCAAGTGTACGGAAGAGATGCTTAGGAATATAATCACAACTCATCTTCTCTTTTAAGCGAAAATTTAGTTATCTCGGAACAGCCGAAAAATTTTGGTTGATGATAATTACAACTTTTACTATTAGATTTTCAGCTGCTGTCTGGGGTGTTGATTAAATGTTCGATACTTATTTTTCTGCATAATATTTCAGGTGCAAGTTTATTAATTATGCACAAAATCACGAGAGATAACTTTATTTTAATTCAACATAACTTTCAGTGTTTACAAGCTTTATTAAGTAGTTTTGTTTTGTATTTAAAGTGAGCCCATTCGCATCTTTTAAATTTGATGTATGCAGGGCAATTAGACATTTTTGCGTGCCACAATGGATAACTTTAGCTTTAGCTGGATATGTAATAGTTAGTTTTTTAGCTTCGAGCCAATCAGTAATGAGGGCATCGTCAATGATAATTTGATTATGTTTTGTGCTATTAAATTCATTTTCAGCTTCTTTACGGGCATCTTTACCAATACTAATAACATAAAAAGTAAATGTGAAAAATAAAATATAAAAACCAACTAAATATGCATAGTAAATTCCACCACTTTGAACAATTTTATCAATTTTTTCACTGTGTTCTATGACTTCAAAATTATGAAATTTCTCTGATGAATCAATGGCGTCTTTAGCTGCAGGTTTTATGATATTGAGCGTAAATTGCCCAAGAGAAATCCAAAATAAGCCTACAATTGATAAAGGTTTTTGTATTTTGCTATTAATGGTATAGATAAAAATAGTTAGTAAAATTTGCCACAATTTTACTAAGATCCTTTTAAAAATCAGGTTGAAAATAAAGAGAAGGATAAATGTAATAAAGACAAATATAAATTTTATCATCACTTCATATAAATTATTTTGGTAGACAGTATGTACCAAAGCAGCGAGTAAAAGTATTAAGAAGCCTACTACTAGCCCTGACATACCGTTTACCCATCCATACATTAGATAGTCTTGAATAGATATGCCAAGTGAAACTTGATTAAATCCGTAGTAGCTGATTAAACCATCGTAGTAAAAGTAACCGCAAACAAATAAGTAAATAGTAAATATTGTTGTAAAGAGGGCTATATCAAAACTGAAGTTAAATTTCATATGTAATGTTTCTTGGATCCGCTTATATGCTTTTTTAAGTGCTTAGGTGAATAGTATTAAAGCAAAGTTAGAAGTGCAAATTGAGAATTAGACCTAGATCAGGGTATCTAAGATGTTTCTGTAATAGTGGACGAAATTGTCTTAATTCAGTTAGTACAAAATGCTCGCCAAATGTGGGTTTATTTTTAGCTTTGAATAACGAAAATCCATGAAGTTGCAGAAGTAGAATTTAGTAAAACTTCATGTTTAGAGGCTCATTCATTAATAGTGCTTAATTATATTTAAATGTAAAAATACCTATAAAAAATAGGTATTTAAAATCCGACTAAAACAGTTGTATTTTAATTTAAAAGCTGTAATTTGAAAGAGCGATCTAATAAAGAGACAACAAAATGCCTTATTCAAATACTAAAGCGATTATTGAGCAAATCTATAATTTTGTATTAGAAAAACATGGTTTAGCGTCTAAAAGTCGATTTATGCAGTTATCGATTTTCTTTAAAGAATTACATGAAGGGGATGAGTCAAAATTTACCGCAGATAGGTCTTTTTATTACAAAGGAATATTTAACAACAGAGAAAAAAGTGTATTTGCGAATGCTGCGCCAGACTTTTTTGATAAGCACAAGTTTTTGGATTGGGTTGTTAAATCAATTGATTGATTTCAACCAAATCGTTTGAGTACATATTCATCATTCATGCTGTATAGCCAGTCTGAATAGAAGATATGGATCAGAAATCAGTAGGTGTTTGTTATGAAATGCATGCTTATAGTCAATAAAGATGCATGATCAGTATGATGCCAGTAAAGTCTTCAATGATTAAAATTTAACTGCACATTTCGTTCTTTGATTTAAATAAAAGCTTGGTTCAAAGCAGAATATAAAAACCCATGTAAAAGACATGGGTTTTTAGTTTAAGTTGCACAATGTGATAATTTGGCTAAAAAATAAGCAATTCGATTCATTTGTTCTATGCTAAATGAGAAAATTATCATTTAGTTCCATTTCAGAAAATTGTATAAATAAAAACAGAAAAGTTCATATCAAAAAAATTAATTTTTAAATACATAGAGATAAGACCAAATTTGCAATCCTGTAGCAAATCTTCACAAAAATGCAATTATTAACAATAATGATTATCATTAACATAGTTTCATGCTGGCCAGCGTACTAAGCATGACTTGCACAGTTAAAGAAACATAATTACATGACAAAGCTTGGAAAAGCTTAAAAATAGAGGATATGGTCAGATGAAAGAGCTTGCTAATCGCTTGGCGATGCAGCATCTTGTCAATGCATACTCACAAGAAACCGGTAAAGGTATTTTGCTGGAAAAGTATCAACAGAATTCATCACAATTGACGTTTAGCCAAGGCTTGACGTTGTTATGCATCCCTTTAGATTGCATTCAATCACAGTTATTTGTACCACTATCTTATGTCAGCCTTGTTGGTAGACATCGTCTTGCAGATCTCCCATACGTTTTTAATAAAGGACAGAAACTGTCATTTAGTATCACCGCGATCGCGAATTTATTGCTTGAACAGCTCGTACAAGAGTCAGGTCATACACTGGATGCTTCATCATTATTAGAGCGTTGGATCGAAAGTCGTGAAGCGCTTATTCAATTTTTGACACTACGTGAACATGATTTTGAGGCTTTGGTCCAAGCGGAACAAAGTTTCATTGAATCGGAACAAGCTTTAATTTTAGGGCACAGCATGCATCCTGCACCGAAAAGTCGGGTCGGTTTTGTGCATGAAGATTGGGAAAGGTATTCGCCAGAAGCCAAAGGTCTAAGCCAACTGCATTATTGGTTGGTAGCTCCAGAATATATTCAAGAAGGTTCAGCTTTAGATCAAGCTGTATCAGCGCAATTGAAAAGCGAATTGCAATGGCATTTATCAGAAACAGATCAAGCGCTACTGAATGCTTATTCGCATTATAAGTTATTGCCTTTGCATCCTTGGCAAGCACGTTATTTACAGTCAAAAACATGGTTTAAAAACTTAAAAACCAAATTAAAAATTATCGATTTTGGCGAGAAAGGTTGGGCATTTTCCCCAACAACTTCGGTACGCACCATGGCAAGTTTTGCAGCGCCGTGGATGTTAAAACCGTCACTATCTGTAATGATCACCAATTCAATCCGAGTCAATCTTGCCAAAGAATGCCACCGTGGTGAAATGACCCATCGACTTTGGCATTCAAGTCTTGGTGAGCGTATTTTACAGCAATGCCCAACGCTCAAAGCGGTGAATGATCCTGCTTGGATGGCATTGAGTATAGATGATGAAATAGTCAATGAAACTATTTGTATTTTCCGTGATCAGCCTTTCAGTGAAAAGCAGCAGGTGAGTTGTATTGCATCATTGTGCCAAGATCATCCTGCACAGCCCAAAAACCGTTTTAATGCCTTATTTGAACAAATCGCAAAACAACAACCTGAACTTGATCAAAGCGCCATTGCGATCAATTGGTTTAAACAATTTTTGGCAATTAGTCTGAAACCACTGATGTATATGTACCATCAATACGGAATGGCTTTTGAATCACATCAGCAAAATGTCTTACTTGAGCTTGAACATGCAATGCCTAAATATCTATGGCTGCGTGACAATCAAGGCTTTTACTATATCGAAGAACTTGCAGGTGAGGTCTTAAGCGCATTTCCAGAGTTGCAAGAAAAAGCGCATGCCGTGGGTTCCAAAGCCTTTGTCGATGAGCGCTTTAGCTATTATTTCTTTGGTAATACTTTATTCGGCATTATCAATGCAATTGGTGCAACTGGATATGTCACAGAGCAAGTGTTGATATCGATATTGCAAAATGAACTGTTGGACTTACATCGGGCATATCCAGAAAGTTCATTGATTCATTCATTACTGTATCAGCCGACCTTGCCGTATAAGGGTAATCTGTTGACGCGCTTGTATGAGCTGGATGAATTGATTGCCCCAGTCGATCAGCAATCGGTTTATGTACAGTTGCCAAATCCTTTATGTGTGGAACAGAAGGATGTGCAATATGCTTGATTTTATTGGGATAGGCTTAGGGCCATTTAACCTTAGTTTGGCGAGTTTGCTACATAAGCAAAATCATTTGCAGTATCAATTTTTTGAAAAGAAACCACAGTTCGACTGGCATGCGGGTATGCAATTGCCCAATACAGTACTGCAAGTGCCGTTTATGGCCGATCTGGTTTCCATGGTCGATCCAACCAGTCCTTTTAGTTTTTTAAATTACTTAAAGGCGCAGCAGCGTTTATACAAATTCTATTTTTTAGAACAAGCTCAGATTCCTAGACGTGAATATAACCATTATTGTCAATGGGTTGCAGACCAACTAGAGCATATTCAATATCAATCAACCGTAAAAGCCATTTATGCCCAAGAGCAAGGCTTTGAAGTCATGGTTGAACAAGATGGACGTTTTAGACGTTATCAATGCCGAAATTTGGTCATTGGTTCGGGGAATGTTCCGCATTTACCACAGTGTCTAAAAGACATTCAACAGCAATATCCAGAGCGTTGCTTACATTCTGCAAATTATTGCAATGCAGCGTTAAATCACATGAAAGGGAATGTGGTTGTACTGGGATCAGGCCAGTCTTCGGCCGAAGTCTTTATGGATCTGTTTGATCGTCAATATTTGCAGGATCAGACGACAACAGCGCAGTTTAAATTGCATTGGCTGACCCGTTCTAATGGTTTTTTCCCGATGGAATATGCGCCGCTGGGTTTAGAGCATTTTAGTCCGGATTATACTACGCACTTTTATCAACTAAGTCCTGAAAATAAAGCCGAACAACTGAAACAACAAGGTTTGTTATATAAGGGCATCAGTGCAAAAACCATCCGTGATATTTACCAAAAACTATATCACCGGAGTATTGGTCAAAATATTCAACAGACGCATTTACATGCTCAGGTGGGTTTGGTCGATGCCGAGCCTCATGGTGCGGGCATCCGTTTGCAGTTTCAGCATAAAGTCACGGCAGAACAATTCTATCTAGATGCGGACTTTGTCGTGGCTTCAACGGGATATCACAGTCCAGAGTGGCAATATCTCAAATATCTAAAACCACTGATTCAATGTGATGAATTCGGTCGCTGGAAAATCAGTCAGGACTACCGCGTACAGCATGACGCTGTTGGGGAGATCTTTGTTCAAAATCAGGAAATGCACAGTCACGGTGTCGGGACTCCTGATTTAGGGTTGGGTGCTCACCGTGCAGCGATCATTGCCAATCAATTATTGGGTTTTGACTTATACGATTTAGGTGATCAAGCGCAAAGTTTCCAACATTTTTCACCCAGTGAAAATGCTGAAATGCACAGTATGGGCATTGTAAAGAAATCAGCGCCAACCAATATCCAAAGACCATTTTCCGTAAAAAAAACCATTGCCAACTATGCAATGAACCGCAATACAACAATGCCGAATAAGCAAGAACAGAATGCGGTTAAACTCGAGAAATTATAATGACATTTGCAAAATTACAGATAAATCAAACGCAGTGGCGCCGTGCAGGGCAAAGACTGATTGAAATGGCGATTGCTGAATTTTTATATGAAGAAATTATTCAAATTCAGCCAGTGGAAAATAACACTTGGCAACTCAATCTGGATGATAAAACGTATCAATTTGAAGCGACTCAGTTTCTGCTTGGGCATTGGCGTATAGTTGAAGGGAGTGTTCGAGATTTAGGTGATTCGACAGCACAGCCCGCATGGAATCTACATGAATTTATTCGTGCCTTTTCAAATCAAGCTGAAGTGAAACCTTTTACCAAGGCCTATTTGATTAAAGAAATGAACAATACATGGTTGGCTGAAGCACATGTTTTTGATGAGCAAAGATTGCTGAGTCAGGCTGTGCTGTCAGCGCCACACTATCAAATTGAAGGCATGTTACGTGGACACCCATGGCTCATTATGAGTAAGGGGCGTATGGGCTTTGGCTATGATGATTATTTAAGCTCAGCACCAGAGATTTCTCCAACGGTCAAAGTTCTGTGGTTAGCTGTTCATCGTGATTTAGCTGAGTTTCGTTCGACCGAGGCTTGGTATGCGAAAAGCTTATATCGCCATGAATTGAATTCTGCGCAATTACACGATTTTCAACAGCAATTGGCGGACAACGCCTTAAATGCTGCTGAGTATTTCTTTATTCCTGTACATGCATGGCAATGGCATCAGTGGTTAATCCCGACCTATGCCAATGAAATCGTCGATCAGCGCATTGTAGAGCTGGACATTGGACAAGATGACTATGCGCCAATGCAATCAATTCGTACTTTATGCAATACCAGTCATCCTGAACGTCATTATGTAAAGTTACCTGTCAGTATCTTTAATACGGCGGTATATCGAGGTTTGCCTTCAAAACGAAATTTAGCTGCACCTGCGGTGACCGCTTGGCTGAAGGACATTCAACATCATGATGTAGACCTGCAAAAAACACAGGTAGCATTTTTGGGTGAAGTTGCAAGTTTAACTTTGCAACAGCCATGTTTTGATCAGATAGACGGTGCGCCTTACCAATTTAAAGAATTGTTTGGTTGTTTATGGCGTGAAAGTGTCGAGCCATGTATTGGTGAACACCAGTTAGCACTTTCCCAAGCAGCATTGTTGCATCGAGACATAAATGGTCGGTCTATTTTATCCGTGTTGATTGAGGCTTCAGGTTTGACCCCTTTGCAATGGCTGAAACGTTTTGCTGAAGTTTGTGTAACACCGCTACTGATTTGTTTATACAAATATGGTTTGGCTTTTTCTCCCCACGGTGAAAACACCATGTTGATCCATGAAAATGGCTTACCGAAAAAAATGGTGCTGAAGGACTTTATTGATGATGTCAATTTAGTTGATGAAGATTTTCCTGAACTCGAAAATTTACCAACTGAAGGGCAAATTTTACTGCGCCATCCTGCTGAAGAACTTAGTCACTTTATCTTTACAGGTTTGTTCATGGTGCATTACCGCTATATCTCTAATGTCTTCCTTGAAGATTATCCACAGCATACAGAACTTGAGTTTTGGCAAACCATCTCCACCGTGATTGACGAATTTCATCAGGCACATCCTGAATTGGCAGATCGTATTGAAAAATTCAGTATGTTCCGTCCACGTTTCGAGAAAATTTGTCTGAACCGTGTTCGACTGTTTACTACCAGTTATAACGACGAAGCAGAACGACCAGTACCTGTATTTTTAGATCCTATTGCAAACCCTGTGAGTCCAAGCACTTTAAATCAGTGGGCGAAACAACAGCATACCGCCGAACAGAAAACGACAACTAATCGTATTGCGTCATAAACAGATTTTTGAGCTAAGAACAGAAAAGATTAAACAAATTTAAAGGACGACATCATGACAACGTTATCACGACAACTACCTGATTTTTATGAATACCATGAGAATGAGACGCAATACTACTTACGACAAATGCAATATCCAGAAGATATGGCTTTGGTTCATAAATGGATGCATGAACCGCATGTTATTCCACAGTGGCAGCTCAATAAGTCAGAAACTGAACTAAAAGTGTATTACGAAAAAATGCTGGCAGATGATCATCACCGAATTTTGATTGTGGGGGTAAATGGTGAAGATGTGGGCTACACAGAGATCTACGAAGGAAAACGGGATCGATTAGGTTTGTACTACGACGGTGATGAGCTTGATCTAGGTTGGCATTTGTTATTTGGTGAAAAGTCCGTTTTTGGTAAAGGCTATTTACGTCCCGTCATGCGTTTATTGAGTTTTTATATCTTTGAAAATGCTGCATCAGCCAAGATTGTGGGAGAGCCTGATCATAGTGTGAAGCCTTATGCCGTCGTAGTTGAAGACATGTGCTATGAAGCGCAGCGCCTAATCCCAATGCCTGAAAAGACCGCCATGTTGTATTACTGCTTTAGAGAAACATTTTATTCAAAATTTGGTCATTACTTAAACGACTCCAAGGCATTTCAGCATCAGCAACTAGCTAAGGCGGTGTCATGAGTTATCGCTGCACCCACATGCACATACTGGACATGCGCTTTTCAGCGCATGTTTCAGTGGAAGAGTTTGAACAATGGTTGACTCAAGTTGAGCGCTTTTTTCTGAAAAGTCAGCCCTTTGTTTTGGTTATGCAAACGGCTGAGGGAACGACTTTTCCTGAAGAATATCGGCAAATACAGGCCGTTTGGTACAAGAAGTTTAAACATCTCTTTTTTCAATATTGTTTGGGTCTGGTGCGTATTGCGCAAGATCCAGATGACTTCAAACGTTTAAATACACCCGCGCTGCATGCAGCGTGGCGTGTGCCTTATTACGTTTCATTAGAACAGTCTGATGCGCTGCAATGGGCAGTGCAGAGGTGGATATGCAACAACACTCAAGAAAATTAAATCATGCAATTTCACCATCTCAAATTTCAGTCCTGAGTTTGAGCGTCGTGATTATTTTGTACTTAGCACATGCATTGCCTTTGTATTTTTACAATGTGGCTTTGCCTGCCATTTTACGACATCAAGGGGTAGATTTACGCTGGATCGGCATGTTATCGCTGCTTTATATTCCATGGGCATTCAAGTTTTTTTGGGCGCCTTGGATCGATCAGCTCTATGTCAAAAAACTCGGTAAACGTAAAACATGGCTGTTGTTTACGCAAATCGCATTGGTACTGGGGGTACTGGTTTTAGCCTTTACGCAGTTTTCTTATGGGCTGACTTTATTTGTCATTGTTGGTTTATGGATTTCAACGTTTGCGGCAACGCAAGATATTGCGATTGATGGTTATACCGTAGAGAAATTTACCGAAGGCAATTACCGTCTGGGCAGTATGGCACAGAGCATTGGGGTGGCCGTCGGTAGCATGCTTGGTGGCGCTGCAACTTTATGGATTTACCAATATTGGGGTTGGCAGTCAGCGCTCACAACTTTAGCGCTGCTGACATTTTTAACCATGTTTGCTGTGTTTTTTATTCAAGAAGAACCACAAACTCAAATTGCCAAAGCCAAACCAAGCCTACGACAAGCGTTTAAACGACCTGCGATTCGTTGGGCCTTGCTGCTCATCGTTTGTTATCGCGTGGTGGAAGCACCCGCTATGGCAATGCTGAATCCCATGTTGATCGATCAAAAATGGTCACTGTCTCAGATCGGGGTGTTGATGTCTGTGGTCGGTGCCGGTGTCGGTCTGATTGCAGCTGTTAGTGCAGCTGTATTGCTGAAAAAAATCAAAGCGACGCAATTGTTGGTCTGGGCAGGATGGTTACGTACATTGCTATATGCCGTCATTGGGGCAGCCGTTGTATTGGAGTGGTTGAATCAATGGCATCTGCTTTTAGGTCTATTTGTCGTGTTGATGCTAGCCATTCGTTATATCGCCATGACATCACTCTATGCCTATTTCATGCAGACCAGTTCTAAAGAACAGGCGGGTACCGATTTCACCATATTAGTGTGCTTTGAATTGCTCGTTTACTTCATTAGCGGTGCATTTTCAGGCTTTCTCGCAAAATCATTAGGCTATGGACATTTTTACTTGGTATTGGCAATTGGCTCAGTAATCAGCGTCTTAATTAGTCAGCGCATTGTTTTAAAAACACAAAATTTTAAAACTCAAACACTTCCGACTCAATCGGAACTCTAAGAAATGGAAAAGAATATGAAACGTTTAGCTCTACCGATGCAACTGACGTGTCTCAGCCTTGCAATTTGCACTCAGCTTTATGCACAAGACGTCACAACGGACACAGCACAAAATACTGCAGTTGAAACACAAACTGCAGTAGCTACTAAAATGGCACCGATTGTTGTGACGGCAACTCGTTCTGCGAAAAGCATTGCAGATATTGCGGGTACGGTGTACAGCATTCCTAAAGAAGAAATTGAAAAACAAGCCAATGCAGGTAAAAGCACAGCTGATATTGTTGGTTTATTGGTGCCATCACTGACTCCATCGAGTGGTACAACGTCTAACTATGGGATGACCATGCGTGGACGTGTGGTGCAATACATGATCGATGGTGTGCCGCAAACGGGATATCGTGATGGATCTCGACAACTGGCGAGTATTAGCCCGTCGATGATTGAACGAATTGAAGTGGTCTCTGGCGCAAGTAGTATTTATGGTTCAGGTGCGACAGGCGGTATTATCAATATCATCACCAAACGAGGTGGATCTGAACCGCTGAGTTTTGAAACGAAAGTCGGTGTTACTTCTGGTAATAACTTTAAGTCTGATGCTCTGGCTTATGAAGCTGCACAAACCATGAACTTTAATCAAGGCAATTTACGCGGAACTTTAGGTGCAAGCTATACCAAACGTGGTGAAATACAAGATAGTCATGGCAACCGTATTGGACCTGAAATTGCACAAACAGACCGTCAAGATACCGACACTTTAGATCTAAATGGTCGTGTCAGTTGGAAAATTGCCGATGGTCAAACGCTGAGTTTTGGCGCGCAATATTATAATGATGAGCAAGATAGTGACTATGGCCCTGACTATGGTCCAAATTTAAATGCGCTGCGCTCACAGCCCGTGGGTGGCAAGCTGCCGTTGTCATTAAATGCGGTAAAAGGCTTACAACTTGCTGAACAACCACAAACTGAACGTTATAGCGTCAACGCACAATATGAAAATCAAGATATTTTAGGCCACCGTCTAAACGCTGAAACCTATTATCGAAATGAAAAAGCACGGTGGTTCCCATCTGCACGTCAAATGGCACCTGAACTCTTCTTGGTGTATCAGTCAGAAACCGATATCGATGTTTTAGGCGCGCGTGTTGCTCTACAAAAAGATCTTAACTTAAATGGTCGTGAACTGGGTTTAACCTATGGTGTGGACTATGAAAATGAAAAAGATCAACAAAATATCCAAATGTATGACAGCGCAACGTTTATTCAAAGTAATGGTTTGAGTTATCAGCCGTTTAACTACTATGCCTTTGGCCCAGATGTTGAAACAGAAAAACTTGGCGTATTTGCCCAAGCGCAATATGAATTAACCGACCGACTTGGCTTACAAGCAGGCATTCGCCATGAACGTGTAGAAAGCGATGTCGATTCATCTGTGCCTTATATGGAAGCAATTACTGCAGATTTAACCCCAGGTTATGTGGCGAAAACACTGAATGGCGGCAAAGTAAAACATGATGCAACGCTGTTTAATGTTGGCGCGGTGTATCACTTAACAGATGCACAGCAAGTGTTTGCTAATTTCTCACAAGGTTCAAACTTGCCCGATGTGCAACGTATGCTGCGCGATGTGCCGGCAAATTCTGTGATTAATAGCCAAACCATTGACCCGATTAAAGTCAATAACTATGAACTCGGTTGGCGTGTACAAAATGCCGGTGGTTTAAATGCAGGAGTCACGGCTTTTTATAATGACTCAGATAAAAGCCTGAAATTTGGTGCGCCGAATTACACCATTGATGTTATTGATACCGATGAACGTATCTATGGTGTCGAAGCCAATGCCAGTTATGAAGTTCAACCAAATTGGACGGTTGGGGGCACAGTTGCATATACCACGGGCCAATTTAAAAATACCCAAGGTGACTGGCAAGAATTGGATGCCATTCGTGTAGCACCTTTAAAAGGTACAGCATTTTCAGAGTGGCAATTTGATAATGACATGAGCCTACGTGTTCAAGCTTTAGCGATTGGCGGTACAGACAAAGCCCAAAAAGACGCTGTGAAATATGGATCTGCTCCAGCAGCGTCAATTAAAGGCTTTGCAACGATGGACGTGATTGCCAATGCAAAAGTAGGACCGGGTAATGTGGGCTTTGGTGTCTACAACGTGTGGAATACGGATTATAAGTCGGTATACAGTCAGTCGGTTGAAACTGTCTATGGCCCAATTTCTAGCCTAGCGGCTCAAGGTCGCACCTACGGTTTAAGTTATACGGTGAAATACTGATTTAAAGCCTGAATCAGGTTTAAAGCACGGTATCGTGACTTACAAAATAGAGGTGGCTTAAGTCACCTCTATTGTTTATAACGTAGCCATTAAAAATGGATAACAAAAATAATGGATCGAAATAATAAACTGTTTATTGCTGCCAGTCTTGCCAATGGTGCAAGTTTCTCGATGATATTGCCGCTGTTGGCGCCATTGGTTCGTGAGTTAAAACTTACTGAGCTACAAGGTGGCGCGATGGTTTCCGTCGGTGCGCTGCTGATGGCTGTCGGTGCCATTTACATTTCAAAAAATCAATCCAAGTTTTCGATTTATCAACTGTTGAGTATCGGTTTTGTGGGCATGGCTGTGACATGGGGGCTATTTACAGCCGTGTTGATGTATGGCCTTACTGTTCATATAGGGATGTTGCTGCTATTTAGTTTATTAATGTTGTCACGCGCAGCGACTGGGGTATTTATGGCGATGCCACAGATTGCCTTGCAAACTTATGTGATGACCCGTTTTAGCAATGAGCAGCAGCGTTCACAAGCAATGTCAAAATTCGGTGCATTAAATAGTGCAGGCGTGATCATTGGTCCATTTCTAACCACCTTGCTGCTGGGCTTTGGTGGAATCATGACGCCGCTTTGGGCAGCAATCATTATTTTAGCGTTGATTTCTGTGGTCTTGGTGTTCAGCTTTGACCGACATACCGAACAGCATAGCGTTGAAAAGCCAGTGACAGAAAAGCATGAGGCAGCATCTACGGATTTGAGCATTCAGCAATGCTATCCATGGTTAATGTTGGGATTTAGTCTCTATCTTGCCATCGTGACCGTAAATTTAACGGCCGGGTTTTATATTCAAGACCGCTTTAATATGACTGCTGCAGAAGGCGCAGTGCATTTTGCAGAGTGTTCTCTCATCGTGGGTATTGCTTTGGTGGTGATGCAAACACTGATTTCTAAATATTTAAATTGGTCTGTATATCGCTTACTGTGGGTTGGGCTGTTTAGCATGGCTGCAGCCTTGCTAATTTCGGTTTTCACCAATGAATTACGGATATTCCAAGCCACGTACCTGTTATATGGTATATCGGTTGCGTGTTTAATCCCTGCATTTACAACGGGTGCAGCGCAAACGGCGCCCAGTGCGTTACAGACCAAGGTGGCAAGTTGGTGTACAGCCACTCAGGCTTTGAGCTTTGTTGTCGGGCCACTGATTAGCACGGGTTTATACCAGTGGCACAAAGAATTTCCGTATTATTTTTTATTTTTAGTGATGCTCGGTCTGATCGTATTCTTTTTATTTCAAACCAAAACTCAAACCGTGAAGCGAGTGACTGAGTGAAATATGCATCGAGTTGTATAAATACTTCAATAGGTCGGTGTGAAGATAGGACTATCCTGCCAATAGATGGTTTTGATTACATGATGTTACTTGATCGGTGATTGATCTTACAAAATAGATTTTAAAAGCAAGATTTTTGATTAAAAAATAACCACAATTGTTTCATTAATTCTCAAAGTACTGAATCAATAGTTTTCTCCGTTATTCTTTTTACATAAAAAAATAACGGAGGTTAAATGCTTAAATTTAATAATGATTTGGTTCTGGGCGCCATTTTTGATATGGATGGAACAATGTTTGATACTGAACGTTTACGGTTTCAAACATTGAAACAGGCATCTCTTGAATTGACCGGTGTTGAGTTTTCCGAATCGTATCTGATGAATTGTTTGGGGCTAAGTGCACAAAGCGCGCATCGATTGGCCCAAGCCGAATATGATGAAAACATTCCATACGCAGATATTCGCAAACGTGCAGATGAATTAGAGCTGGAGCATGTTCGTCAGTTTGGTGTACCGATCAAAAAAGGCTTGGTTCAAGTTTTAGAACGCTTACGCAAGTCAGGACTACGAATGGCCGTAGCAACATCGAGTCGCCGCGCAATCGCAGAAGAGTATCTCATCAATGCCAATGTGTATAAGTTCTTTGATGTCTTAGTCTGTGGTGATGAAGTTGAAAATGGTAAACCGCATCCGGAAATATTTATACGTTCTGCCGCAAAGCTGAATTTAAGTCCTGCTGATTGTTTGATGTTTGAAGATTCGGAAAATGGTGTGACTTCAGCCTTTGACGCTGGCGGTATTACCGTACTGTTTAAAGATATTAAATCGCCCAATCAAAACATGCTGTCCAAAGCCAAATATTATTATGAATGTATGTATGACTGCTTGACGGAACTTGATCCGTTCACCGCGCATTTAGAGATGCCACTTGTGCAAGAGGCTTTTCCACAAACACTCAATCAACTCACAGTCGGTATTCATGGTTTTGGGGCGATTGGTGGTGGTTATTTAGCACAAATTTTGTCGCATTGGGATGGTTATACACGCCCGAAAAAAATTTATGCATCGACTCGTAACCCTTTATATCGTTCTGCGGTCAATGCATTTGGTACCTATTGTATTCGCTATGGTCAATTGTCTTATGACGAACGCATTGAAAACATGGCAGTCATTGATGCTGAAAATATTCAGCAGATGCAAGAGATGTACACAGAGTCAAGTTTGGTTGCCATCTGTTTGCCTGAAAAAGCGATTGCAGAAGAGGCCAAAACCATTGCACAAGGCCTGTATGCACGACATATTGCACATGATGAGAAAGCCATCGAACCTCTAACGATGCTGATCATTTTGAACAAAGTCGGAGCAAAACAATTATTAATGTCACATTTAAAACAGGCTTTAACTGAGCTTGCTGGAGCGGTTGTTGCAGAGAAAATCATGCAACAACACTATTTTTGCGATACCGTGGTCAACCGCATGGTATCTAAGTTAAGTGACCAAAACTTATATCGTCAGCTCCGTATAAAATATAATATCTTCAAACAATTTCAATTAGATGAAGTTGAAGTGAATGCTCAATTAGACTTAGAAGATGCGACGAAATTAAATCCTGATCAGGAACGTCAAGCCACTTTATATGTTGAGGATATGCGTCGAAATTTCCACCCAAGTCATATACTGCAAAGCATGGATTTAATTTTATTTAACGCAGAATCTGACATGCCGATCTATGTAGAAAATAACAGTCCTTTGTTAGAAAAAATGCGTCAAATGATTTTGGTCGATCATATTGAAGATATCCAGTTAATCAAAAATCGCTTATGGAATGGCGTACATGCCATGTTGGCTTGGCAATCTGCACTGTTCAATCATCAAACCATAGGTGTGGCACTTGCAGATCATCGTGTTGATCAATTTATGCATGAACTCATTGACGAGGTGCAGGCTGGTTTAGCACGATGCTTACCTAATCGTGCTTTTGATTTAACACGATTGGCAGAAAGCTTTATAAACTCTTGTGAACATGCGTATAAAGACCCATGTGCGCGTGTGGCACGAGATCCTTTACGTAAACTTGCAATTAATGAACGAGTGTTGGGCTCGTTGGCGACCAATGTGAAATATGGACTGGAGACAACACATCTACAACAAGGAATTGTCTATGGTTTGATGTATGCCATGAGTGTAAATCAATGTTCGATGGATCAGGTCATCAACTTTATCCAGTTGCAATTTTCAGAACTGAAAAAGACCAACGAGCTTGAACAACTGCAACGGATCGAACAGATTGAGGCCAATGTAATGATACAGTTGCAGCATTTTTCTGATCAGTCCACAGAGCAGTTTACATCTTGGAAAAACCATGCTGTAACGCAAGATCAGAAAGGTACTGCGAAATTTGCCTAAAATATAACGCATATCTGTGCGCAATGTATATTGAATCAAAATGCTGAGTATGACTCGGCATTTTTTTTCTTAAATAGAGGTCTTAGATGAATGAATTTCAGTTCTAACTGAATATTACTAAATCAAAATTGGGTAAAGTCTGTTTTGATTCATGCTTTAATAAAGCAGATTGAATTTAAAGTGATTTATCTGTGTTTCTAAAACCTTCAACGCAAGTCGTACCGACGCTCAATCAGGATTATCCCGATTGGCATCAAGGTCGTCAGCACTATGCTTTGTGGTATCTAGAAATACAGGATCCTAAATTATTGGAATATCTCACAGCACTTCGAGCGCAGTTTTCAGATATTTTATACACGCCGAATACGCGCCAATTTCATATCACCGTGTTTATTTGTGGCTTTTTTGAAGAGTTAAATAAAACCCAATTAATCGATCATGTTGAACAACGATGGAATGATAATTTCTCAGCAGATGAATTGGCACTGCACCAACAACAACTTCGACAGTTATCGCTATCTAATATTCGGTTACGTGCAGGTCAGATCAATAGCTTTCAAAGCGCGTTGTTTATTGAAATTGTGGATTTAGAGCGTAAGTTAGAGCATCTACGTCAAGCTTTGAATTTAAGTTCGAATGAAATTGCACCAATCGAATATTGTCCGCATATCACATTGGGCTTGTATAAACAGGCATGGAATAGCGATGATATTTTTGAAAGAATCCAACAAATTGAACAGCACAGCTTTGATTTTGAAAGCGAGCAGCTGACTTTTGGTCATTATCAGGCTCAAGTACTACAAGGGGCATTGAGTGCTTATTATCAACATCAGTTTAGACAAAATATAGAGATGGCACAGTCATGATTCATTTCATTTTGGGTGGGGCACGTTCAGGTAAGAGCCGACTTGCAGAACAAAAAGCCAAAGAAAGTGCTCAAGCCGTCATCTATGTGGCTACAGCACAAGCCTATGATGAGGAAATGCAGGAGCGAATTCAGCATCATCAAGCAGACCGTCCTGAGCATTGGGGGCTGATTGAAGAGCCTTTGTATTTAGCTGATCGCTTAGTTGAAATAGATCGGGCTTATCAAACCATTCTTATCGATTGTTTAACGCTGTGGATGAGTAATTTATTGCTGCATGAACAAGCAGATTTTCAACAGCATCAATGCCAAAAATTACTTACGGTGCTGCCAATATTAAAGTCAGACATTATTTTAGTCAGTAACGAAACTGGGCTGGGCGTTGTTCCCATGGGACAAATCAGTCGAAAATTCGTCGATGAATCTGGGCGCTTACATCAACAAATTGGTCAAATTGCTGACCATGTGGTGTTTTGTGTTGCAGGTTTTCCAATGATCTTAAAAGGAGATAAAGCATGAACTGGTGGCAAGAACCCTGTCAAAATCCGAGTATCGAAGCTAAGCAACAGGCGTCAAATCACCAGTTACAGCTAACCAAACCTACTGGCTCGCTTTCAGAACTTGAAAATGTTGCGGTACAACTTGCATCATTACAAAACACGGATCAGCCCAATATCGATTTTCCGTGGATCACCATCTTTGCCGGTGACCATGGTGTGATGGAAGAAAATATTTCAGCCTACCCACAAGCCGTCACACGCCAAATGCTACAAAACTTCACGACAGGTGGAGCATGTATTAGTGTCATTGCACGTGAGTATCAAGCCAAACTACAAGTGATTGACTGTGGTTCGGTGGGTGATGCTTATGAATATGCAGGGGTTGAGCGCTACTGTATTGCCGCAGGTACGGCAAACTTTGCTAAAACTGTTGCGATGAGCGAATCACAATGTATTGAAGCGATGAATCTTGGTCGTAAAAGTGTTGAAGATGCTATCGCTGAAGGTGCGTCTATTTATGTCGCTGGAGAAATGGGCATTGGCAATACCTGTTCGGCCTCTGCTGTTGCATGTTTTTTATTTAATGAGCCGGCCGAAAAGCTGACAGGTGTCGGTACAGGTATTCGGGCTGAACAATTGGCACATAAGAAACAAGTGATTGATCAAGCTTTAGCTTTACATCAGGACTATGTCGGCCAAGATGTCTTTAAAGCGCTATGTGCTGTAGGTGGTTTGGAAATTGCCGCGATGGTTGGAGCATACATTCGCTGTGCGCAATTGGGACTAGCAATGGTCGTGGATGGATTTATTAGTACGGTTTCTGCCTTGGTCGCTGTTCGTTTAAATCCTGCTGTACGTGAATGGATGCTCTTTGGTCATCAATCGGCTGAATATGGGCACCAACGTTTACTTCAAGCCCTTGAAGCTGAACCACTCTTAAAGTTGAATTTACGTTTAGGTGAAGGCAGCGGTGCCGGTGCAGCCTTGGGTTTAATTCGTTTGGCATGTCGTTTACATAACAATATGGCAACTTTCGCGCAAGCTGCTGTGATTGGTGAAAAAGTTTAAATGGAACATTTCCGTTTAGATATATTGCGTCATGGTGAGACTGAACTGAGCCATACCTTACGTGGCTCTACAGATGATGCTTTGACGCAAAATGGTCGGCAGCAGATGCAGCAGACCATAGATGATGTATTGAACGTGATACATACACAAGGTTTAGCGAGCTGGGATGTCATCGTCACTTCTGGCTTACAGCGCTGCCGTTTATTTGCTTTAGAACTGTCTCAACAACTTGAACGTCCAATGTTTGAAAATGCGAAGTTTCAAGAAATGCATTTTGGTGACTGGGAAGCAGTATCAACCAAGCATATCTATGAAAACACCCCAGAGTTACTCGCACAGTTTTGGCAAAGTCCAAGTACATTTACGCCACCGAATGCAGAAAGTCTTCAGCAATTTCAACAACGGATATTAAGCGGTCTAGATGAGCTAGTTTTGCAGGCTCAACAGCATCATTGGGACCGCGTTTTATTGGTTTCCCATGGTGGTGTGATTAAATTATTAAAATGTATGGCACAGCAAAGTCATTTAGATGATTTATTAAAAATGACTGCCGAATTGGGACAATTAAATTCATTCATTGTGAAAAATCGTGCAAATATTCGTATTTTGGAGCAAAGTGAATGACACCTTTTTGGATTGCTCTCCAGTTTCTCACGACTTTCCCGATTCAACTCAAAGCGATGCCATCGAAACAGCAAAATGGACAGTCTTTGCTGTTTTATCCAGCGGTGGGATTGTTGATTGGCGGCATTCTTGCCTTGCTTGCTTTCACATTTCACAGCCTGCCGATCATCTTACTTAGCAGTATTTTGCTTGTGGTCTGGATTTGGCTCACAGGTGGTTTACATCTAGATGGTTTAGCAGATACGGCAGATGCGTGGGTCGGTGGCTTTGGTGATGCCGAGCGTACACTTAAAATCATGAAAGACCCTGCATGTGGGCCGATTGGTGTGTTGAGTCTCGTCGTGATTTGCTTACTCAAATGGTCGGCGCTTTATGTTTTGCTACAACAGCAAATGTATTTGGCATTAATTGTATTTCCAGTATTAGGTCGTTTAGCCCCTTTATTTTTGTTTTTAACAACTCAGTATGTTCGTGAAAAAGGCTTGGGTTCATCGATAGCAGCAACTATTCCACGAAAGTCGGCATACCTGGTCTTTATACTCTGCCTAAGTGCATGTTTGTATTTTAGCTGGACTGGAGTGGTGAGTATATTCGCGTTTATTTGTACTTTACTGTATTTGCGATGGAAATTTATTCAGCGTATTGGTGGCGTGACGGGCGATACAATTGGTGCTGCGATTGAAATTACTGAGGTATCTAGTCTTTTAGCGTTTGTCATTGCACTACATTATTTAGCTGCATAGTTTTACAGATGAAACAGTTTAAATCATCATTTAAAAAGCCCAGCTATTGCACTGGGCTTTTTATTTATCCCAATAGATAAATGACCAAATGAATAAGTGATGGCCCAAGCAATACCATAAAGACCCCAGCAAGTACCATGCTCAAGCAGGCTGCAACACCTTCTTCTTTATGACGTGATAATGCTTTACTTGTACCAAATCCATGTGCGGCATTGCCAAGAGCCGCACCTTGCGCAAAGCGTGAATGCAATTTAAGCCCAGCCAAAACTAGGTCAGCCAAAGCCACGCCGGCAATCCCAGTAATCATGGTAAATAGAATCACCAATTCTACTGAGCCCCCAATATTTGAGGTAAGTTCCATGGCAAATGGCGTAGAAATGGAACGTGCCATCAAGCTATAAGACGTTTCTTGGTCAAATTGAAATAACTGTGCCAAATAAAAAGCACTGATAATTCCTGCTAACATACCAATCACGATGCCTAAACTAATACTCAGCGCATGCTGACGGATAATTTGTCGATATTCATAGATGGGGATAGCAAAGGCCACAGTGGCCGGGCCGAGCATCCATACAATCCATTGGCTTTCTTGCATATAGGTGTCATATGAAATATGAAAGCAAAGCATGAGTATAATCAGCACAAACGGGACGAATAGTGCAGGGGAAAGAACCATATACGGTAACTTACGATGTAGCTTTTTCGCCAAAATATAACCGACAAGGGTCAGGACGAAAAACAACACTGAGATA
The DNA here is from genome assembly GCF_013420765.1 of Acinetobacter sp. YH01009. NCBI lineage: Bacteria > Pseudomonadati > Pseudomonadota > Gammaproteobacteria > Moraxellales > Moraxellaceae > Acinetobacter > Acinetobacter sp. YH01009. Next base: position 50,273 of record NZ_VOYE01000017.1, read on the forward strand.
CTGTTCAACCCAAAATCGTTCATAAGGTTTTTCCTGCTGTGTTGACATCATGATCTGTCGCAGTTTGGTGTTTCGCTTTAAGTTTTGCCTCGAGTTTAAAGCCCCAATAAACCGTAAATGCTGTAAACACCATGACACAGACGGTACCCAGTACCACGGCTAAAATTAACTGCCAGCCAGAGCTGAGTAATAAATCTTGATATTTAATTAATCCAACTACACAGGGGATAAAGAATAGAACCAGTTCAGCCAAAATAAAATCTGAGCCTTGTTTAACCCATTGCATTTTAAATAAACCACTCAATAATGCGGCTAATAGCAGTAATAAACCAATTACGCCAGCAGAGATCGGCAAGTTAAACCAAGATTGAATGCAAGAGCCGATCCACCAGATCAATATCAATAAACTTAGCTGCGCTAAGGTCTTGAGAAACTGGGTAATTTTGGAAGAAGATTGTGGAAACGTATCCATGAGACGACAGTAGAATAGGAGATGACGCTATTTTAAAAGTGCATACCCTGTATAATTATGAATAATTAATTATTAATTATGCTTAAATGGAATAATAATGGACATTAAAAGCCTAAAAGTCTTTGTGACCATCGTACAAAAACAGAGTTTTAGTCATGCAGCAGAAGCGCTTTTTGTCACTCAGCCGACCATTAGTAAATTAATTCGTCAGTTAGAAGACGAGATCGGCGTGCCTTTATTTCATAAAGGAGAAGCAGGTCGAAAAAGGGAAGCACAGCTCACCTATATGGGAGAGCAGATTTATCAGCATGCCTTAGTGATATTGAATGAACAACAACGGATGCTTGATACCGTTACCCAAGTTCGTGCCTTAAAACAAGGTAAATTGACCCTAGGTTTACCGCCATTGGCATCAGTGTTGTTCAGTCAGTTAATCGCGCTGTTTCATAAAAAATACCCCAATATTGAACTGAGCTTTTTTGAGGTTGGGGCGACAGGTATAGAAAGTGCCATTTTAAAAAAACAGGTCGACGTCGGGATTATTTTGGGTCACTTGAAACCGGTGCTGAGTGGTATTCCAGTGATGGAGTCACCTTTGTGTCTATTGTCCAAAAAAAACTCACAGTGGCGTAAGCGAAAAACCGTTTCGTTGATTGAATTAAAAGAAGAATCCTTTTTATTGTATGACGATACCTTCACACTCAATGACATCATTATACAGGCGGCAAATTACGTCGGATTTGAGCCCAATGTAGTGTGTAAAAGTAGCCAGTGGGACTTCATCGCCAAAATGGTAGATTCAAATGTCGGGATTGCACTCCTGCCTAAAATTTATTGTGAACAACTTGATGCGGCAAAATACCATATGGCTGAATTAGAAAATCCAAACCTAGACTGGAAACTCAGTATGGCCTGGAATACCACTGTTGCCATGAGTCCCGCAACGCGTGCATGGCTAGAAATAATTGAGGACAATAAAGACAAAATACATTTTTAGTTCATTTACAGATCAAGCAGATAAAATGAATGCGTTGAAACGATGGTGGATTTATGATTTGTACATCAAAGATTATTGAAAAGGATTTTGCAAAATCAACAGGCATGAATTAAATTGGGTGTTGGTCGTTATTTTTGATGGTTCATAAAATGAAATGGGATGATATTGGTCAACAACCGTGTTCAATCGCTCGTGCGCTTTCAGTGCTAGGGGATCGTTGGACCATGTTGATTATCCGTAATGCATTTATGGGCATTCGACGTTTTGATGACTTTCAACAAAATCTCGGTGTGACGCGTCATGTGTTATCCGACCGATTAAAGCGTTTGGTTGAAGAGGGTATTTTAACCAAAGTTGCTTATGTCGAGCGTCAGGAACGTTTTGAATATCGACTGACGCAAAAAGGCTTAGACTTGTATCCAATCCTTTTAGCTATGACACATTGGGCCGATCAATATATGGATCAGGGCTTGGGATCACCTGTTGAATATGTCCATCAGACATGTGGTGAAAAGTTTAAACCCGTTTTAGTGTGTTCATGTTGTGCAGAACCGATCCAAGCCAAACAGGTCAAACCAGTTTTTACCCAAGCCTATTACATCGCTCTCAATCAATTAAAACCTGCCTAAGCTGTTTTATGGCTTTCTTCAAGATGCTGATTTGCATCCATATAGCCAAAATAGCCTAAGCAGTATTTAGATTACTTTAAAATTACAAACAATTTGCAGGTTTAGGGATGCCCGCTAAACGACTTAAATGTCGAGCGACCAAACCGGTGTTAAATTTGTCTTGTAACACTGCATTATTAATATCAGCGCTCACGGTTTTCATTAAAAATTTAATGAGTGGGCGAGTTGCCGGTGAGTGACCAAACTGTTGATAAAACTGTCGTACAGCTTGTAAAACTTCAAAATGCCAAGGGCTTAACTCAAGTTCTAAACTTTTAGCCAGTTCTTGGGCAACAGCTTCATTCCAAATAGTGTAATCCACCAAATGGCCATCTTGGTCTAATTCAAGATTCATATTCATTCCAAAAGAGAAGATTGTAGAAATGGATCGCTTTTACTCAAATTATTTGAGTGAAATACATCGTTTAAATCTAAGGCATAGATCAGCAAAAGCGGCATAGTCGATCACTTTCATATGACTATAATTCATACTTTTACCTAAAATCTCAGCATCATTTTCAAGTACATAACATGTGCCAAATTGCTGAATTTGTTCATCTGCAATATGTAAGACTGCTTCACCCATCAAGATAATTGCATCTTCAGGATTGATTAAACTGGCTAACTGCTGGATGTGCTGTAGGGTATTGGCATAGCTGGCTTGGACTAAATACAGCGTAGAATTTGACATCATCATTCCTCTTTTACCAATACAACACATGATCAAATTGTTGAATTAATTCAGTATTGAATTGAACAAACTCTAGTTCTTGTTCACTGTTGATCACAAAAGGATGCTGTGAATTTTTTTGTTCAATATAAATCGGGGTGAGATCGTAAAACTCAAAGCTATCAACCATGTTGGAAGCGAGTTTAAACGCATGCTTGAGCTGACTAAACTCTTGTTCTGCCTGAAGTAAGCTCAGCGCAGCATCTTTGAGCAACACTTTAACGTCACAGCCGAAGGTTGCAAGCACCATGGTCGCAGAAAGACTTTCATGTACTTGTAAGCTTGCAAGATTTGCATGGGTTAAAACAACCAGTACAGATTTCACGTAATTTTCCTTTTCAATGCTACAAATGCGCGGCAATCAAAATACTTAGAATTGCAATAAACGGTCAGCAGCTTGTACGGCATCGGCGAGTTCGCCTAGGCCCACAAGTTCAAATTGCTCAGCTAGATTATGTTGCTGAATATTGTGACGCTGTGCATTTTCCTGATCTGTGATCCCACGTGCGAGAGCTGCACTTACGCAAACAGGTAAACGAATGCCGAGTTTTTGCCATTCACTACTGAGTTTGCGTTGATCATCTGGCACCCATTGCAGGGCATTTGCGACATTTACACCATCTTGATAGAAAAAAACCCGAAAGTTTTCGCCTTTTTGCTTCAGCGCTTGGGCAAGACCCAAAGCATGCCAAGCCAATATCGAAGTGGGTGAGGAGGTAATTAGTAATAGAGTACTCATCGAAATTCACTAAATGAATAAACGGTCTAGATCGACAGTTTGTTCTGAGTTCAGAAGAAAAAGCTAGTATACAATGATTTACTCAATGATCTGAATATTTGCACAGTTTTGCTTATTTAGGCAGCACTGCCATTGCAAATTTTTCTTCAAATAGAACGATTGGTATAACATTGGGTTTAATTTGGATTCAGCCTCGAGCCATCACTTTTTCATAAATAAACTCTACGGTTACATACTGAAAAATCTTTATATGAATAAAACGCAATTTTTGATTTTACAGAGTGCTATGATCTTTTCATTTTTTAAACCATCTCATGAATATAGAGAAATTTAATTTAAGTTTATTTAATTCAATCAATGCTTCGGACAATGCTTTAGATTTCACTATTTCTTTTGCCATATTTATAGCCAATGATCTATTTTATATCGTGATTCTTTTGATGTTTTTGGCTTGGTTTAAAGGCAGTTTTGACACCAAAAAACAAATCGTTAAAGCCACTGTTTTTACAATTGTCGCATTTCTAATCAGCCAAGTGATTTCAAGTTTCTTTTACTATCCTAGACCCTTTGTCTTGGATGTTGGACGCACGATTATAGAACATTCACCGAATGGATCATTCCCGAGTGATCACATGCTGTTTTTTAGTACGATTGCATTTTCTTATATTTTTTCAAAGCAAAAAGCTGTCGGCTATGTATTTCTAGCTTTCGCTTTTCTTGTGGCGTGGTCGAGAGTCTATTTAGGTGTGCATTATCCAATGGATATGGCAGGGGCGCTGATCATTGCGGTTTTGCTGAATTTTGTTGGACTGTCTTTATGGCGAAAATATGGGTTTTATTTGGTGAGCATGATCTTAAAAGTTTACGAGTTCCTATTCTCAGCCATGATCAAAAAAGGCTATATCCGCTAAATTAAGTTGCTTAGATATTTGCGATTTCAAACGTTTGCTGCTGTTATAGTTACATTGCCAACATCTTGCCAGATGAATATTTCTGATGATTCATCTGGCGTTCACATCCAGATCCTATACCTCAAAAAATAGTCAGACTGCTCAATGCTATTTGCTCATTCGAGTAGATCACTTCTAATACTTTTTATTGCTGTGAAATATGCTTTCTAGTGCGATTATTTTTAAATATCTTCTTCTAAACGCGTTCACTCAAATGCCACGACTAATTGTGTTGTCTTCAAAATGAATCGCTAGCGAGGTCATTTGTCGTAAATCAAATACAGTTAATATCCATAACTGCAACACAGTCAAAATTCTAAAGCAGTAAGATAAAACTAGAATGCTCTTGCAGATTGTTCGGCTCATGAAAAATGCTGAGGCGAAGTTTCAAAATTTAGATCTGTAGATAAGTTGGTGACGACACCAAGATGATGCCAAAGAGTTGTAAAAGCTTGATAACTATAAGGAGTATCTAAACAATGATTTTAGTGACTGGTGGTTTAGGCTTTATAGGCTCACATATAGCCTTGAGTTTAATGGCTCAAGGTCAAGAAGTCATTATTGTGGATAATTTATCCAATGCAAATTTACAAACACTTGAACGACTAGAATTTATTTCAGGCATGTATGTGCCTTTTGTCAAACTCGATATTCGCAATACTCCCGCACTCAATAAAGTATTTGAACAATATACCGTCGATGCTGTCATTCATACGGCAGGCTTTAAGTCATTGGAAGAATCCGTCCTTAAACCACTTGAATATTATAATGATAATGTCAGTTGTATCATGAGTTTGCTGCGTGCCATGCAGCGAACAGGTGTACGAACACTGATCCATTTATCAAGTTTAGCGGTATATGGTCAGTCGTCGGCAGAATTAACAGAAGACACAGAAATTAATTTTACCTATCCAAATCCCTATGTGAAATCTCAACAAATGGTGGAAGAAATTATACGGGATACTGCACGTACGGATAATGAGTGGAAAATTGCGATTTTGCGTTTAGGAAACGTCGCAGGTGCTTTCGAGCATGCAGTTTTAGGTGAGTTTGTAGCGCCATTGCCAAAAAATATCGTGCCACTAGCGATGCAAGTTGGGGCTTTACAACGAGATTTTATCGAACTTCGCAAACAAGCTAAAACTGGAGATGGTACTGTGGAACGGAGTTTCTTGCATGTACTCGACTGTTGTAAGGCGGTGTGGCAATGTTTGCAATGGTTGTCGCAGCAGCAATTCGCCTGTGAGGCTTTTAATATTTCAGGTGAGTTGGTTTCGATACAGCAACTATTAGATACGCTTTCAGAAGTAACTAAGGCCGAGATTAAGACTGTCGAATCTACTTTTTATCCAAGCCATGAATATGACCAGCTTGGGGCAAGTACACAGAAAGCGAAAAGTACTTTTGATTGGCAGCCTGAACAAGATTTAAAGAAAATGCTAGAAGATGAATGGCGTTTCTATCAACAAACATTAAGAGGTAATTAACTCGTCTTGTATTGGGTGAATTTAATCATCGTGCATGATTTTCTTTATAAAATCACGATAAAGATTATCAAATAAACCACTTATAATTGATAATGGTTATTATTTACAAGTCTAAACAAGTTACCTAAACTGTATTTATCAGCAGAATTTGATTCTGCACAGACGTTCAATTTTATAGATAAGGATATGAGGTCATTTATGCAAACACGTATTGAACATGACACAATGGGCGATGTTGAAGTACCTAGCGATGCGATGTGGGGTGCACAAACACAGCGTAGTTTGCAAAACTTTAAAATTGGTGGTGAACGTTTACCACGTCCAATGATTCGTGCAATGGGTCTCGTTAAAAAATCAGCAGCGATTACTAACGCAGCATTGGGTCAAATCCCTCAGGAACTTTCTGGTTATATCGTCAATGCAGCCGAAGAAGTGATCTCAGGGCAGTGGGATGCACAATTTCCACTGGTAGTTTGGCAAACTGGTTCAGGTACGCAAAGTAACATGAACTGTAATGAGGTAATTGCCAATATTGCCAATCAAAAACTGGGTAATCCGTTGGGCTCACAAAAACCTGTCCATCCCAATGATCATGTCAATCGTGCTCAATCGACCAACGATTCATTCCCAACCGCAATTCATGTGGCTGCAAGTCTACAAATCAATGAGCTTTTAATTCCTGCAGTAACAAAACTGCGTAATACCTTAGAAGCTAAATCTAACGATTTTAAAGATATTGTTAAAATTGGCCGTACACATTTACAGGACGCAACGCCTTTAACATTAGGCCAAGAGTTTAGCGGCTATGTTTCACAGCTCGATCATGGTTTGAAGCGTTTAAATCAAGCTTTAGAAGGACTGTATGAATTACCACTAGGTGGTACAGCGGTCGGTACAGGTCTGAATGCACATCCTGAATATGCTGTAAAAGCAGCAGCAGAACTTGCGAAACAAACGGGTCTGCCATTTGTCACTGCGCCAAATAAATTTGAAGCACTAGCAGGGCGTGATGCAGCTGTATTCGCGTCGGGTGCTTTAAAAACACTTGCTGCAAGTTTAAATAAAATCGCCAATGATGTGCGCTGGTTAGCCAGTGGCCCACGCTGTGGTTTTGGTGAGCTACGTATTCCAGAAAATGAACCAGGCTCAAGCATCATGCCAGGTAAGGTCAATCCAACTCAAAGTGAAGCCATGACAATGGTGGTTGCTCAAGTACTTGGAAATGACACAACCATTAATGTTGCCGGTGCATCGGGTAACTTTGAATTAAACGTGTTTATGCCTGTTATTGCCTTTAACTTATTGCAATCTATTCAACTCCTCGGTGATGCATGTAATAGCTTTAATGACCACTGTGCAGTAGGCATTGAGCCAAACCGTGAAAAAATCGATCATTTCTTACATGATTCATTAATGTTAGTTACGGCACTCAATCCTGTAATTGGTTATGAAAATGCTGCAAAAGTTGCTAAAACTGCATATAAAGAAGGTAAAACTCTAAAGCAAGTTGCGGTAGAACTCGGTTTAGTCACTGCAGAGCAATTTGATGAAGTGGTTCGTCCTGAGCAAATGGTTTTACCCAATACCAAATAAATTGGTTTGAGATCATTCATCTAGAGTGTTTGAAAATAAAAAGAGGGGCTGATTCATATTCAGCCTCTCTTTTTATTGGATATATGATTGAATTATTTTTCAACTAGTTATTGCCTAACACAGATTCTTTGGATTCATATTCATCTTGAAATGTATGTATAGAAACCAGACGATTTATTAAAAATAGGGGAACGAACAAAATGAAGAAAGGCCTGATGATGAAGCGAGTAATTCATTGGATTGGGCTTTGAATTCATTGGCACACTTGTTAAAATGCCTTTCTTTTTCTGTTTTCGTTGCTATTTGACATTTGTTTGAATAAATATTTGCAAGACAGTGTTTTATTTAAGGATTTCCCCCAATGCTCACCATCTATTTGACAGATGTCCAAAAGAACGTTCAATTTAAAGACTATCCGGGCGAGCATCCTGTTAAATTTGTTTTGAATTTTAAAAAGATTTTCCCAAGTGTTATGGAGCTTTTGCTACCAGTTTTGCCTGAGAATGAAAATCTAGAAGAAATGAGCTGGGAATCAACAACGACAGATTTTGAAAAATTTAAATTACTACTCAGTGGGTGGGGCGTAATTGAGCTACGTTTGAATGTTATTGCCCAATATAAAGACCGTGCTTATGCAGATAACTTGGTAAAAAAAGCACAGCAAAAACGTAAAGAATATAAAAAAGCACAGTCAAAATTACAAACCGTTGAACTTGATTATTTATTCATGCACGAAGTTCATGGTTTGATTGATGCAGAGTTGGTCGAGCTAGGTGAAAAATTCTATCTACCGACTTTACGTGAGCTTTGGAAAAACCAAGTGTCAGCGAATGTATTAGAAGCAAAATTCTAAACTGCACACAGTTTTAGTCGAAAAATCCTCCGCTTAGGAGGATTTTTTATATGCACAGCAGAACTTCAGATTTACTGCGGCAAGTGACTGTTTCATAGTGACCCATCAAGCAAGTGAAGCATTGATCCTAAACAATATCGTGAACGGTCATCCCTTCTAAATACTTAAAATATTTCTGCTTAAAGGCTTTTAGACTTAACCAGTCATTTGTAGAAGGTCGTCTAATTCGATGGTAGTAAACTTTGAGAATAATACAGCATCGGTTTCTTTTCTAGTAGTAAACACTACCGTGAATCACATGGTCTTTTAATGTGGGAGACAAGCTTCGCTTACTGCATTATCCCATGAGCAGCATACTGTGTAAGGTCGCGACGGTTGTATACTAGAATACCGTTATTCATCAATAAATAGCCCCTACAATCATGATTACAGTACTTCGAGTCTGTGAAGTATTGCTTTGCAAGGAAATGTACCATGCACCTGTTTGGATAACCTTGATGAGCTACTGCTTAATTAAATGCATTACACGCATATCAATTGATGGTCTGATTTTACTTGACCATTACAATGGCTAGTTTGCCAACAGACAGTACAACGACTAAATAAACTTAGCATCCACATAAATACAACCCATCTTGCTTGGTACTGATATAAGTAATATCCGTTGTATGCTTATATTTGCGTGCAACTTTATTCAGTAAACTTAGCTTTTTAAATATTCTTAGATTCTACAGACAGAACATTCATTCATACGATAATCAAGATCATGTATGTCATGGACATGATTGTGCGCCTAAATGAGTATGATGCTGCCAATGGATAGCTTTCAAATCATCATACATAAATAAATCTAACATTTTTCATGCATAGAAGCGTGAAGTGCTGACACCTAGATATTTGCAGGCAGAAGAGACTGCAGTGATTATTTTTAACTGATCGGTGATAGATTTAAGTAAGTATATCGTTGCTTTGAATACTTTCTTAGCTTTACGAGTATAGGGCTATGCTGGCAGCATGTCGAAAGACACAGCAAACTATTAGCGAAAGAGTCTCTCAAAGATGCTAAAACTTGAAAATCATAAATGCGGACATTAAAAAGCCCCATGGTTAGGGGCTAGTCGTATCACTCGCGTGATACTCATATAAGGCTCATCTCATACTGCATGTATTAAAACATAAAATCGAAAAAATTGCTGAGCAAATTAGGCGGGTAAAACTAGGTTATTTTAGAAAAAAGCGATCGCTATACTTTGCCCTGAACATTTGTTCATTTCACTATAACCATAAAGAACTATATTGATGAAAGAATATAAAGTTGTTATCTATCAAGAAGGCATGCTGGGATCTTTACTGCTTGGCTCTTCAAAAGTTGATCCTGTTAAATTCACCAATTTTTTAAATCAAAATGCGCAGCAAGGTTGGGCGGTGATTACGATGGAAAAAGATATCCGCCGTATGCTACTTTTTTGGAAGCGTGAAGCTTATGTAGTTGTTTTGGAGAGAGAAATATGAAATATGGTGTCTTTAGCGCACTTATTATTTCAGTTTTATGGGGGTTATTAGCCATCGCTCAGTTGTGGTTTGAGTTGCTCAGTGTCGAAGTATTTACCAAAATAACCGTCACTGTGGCGATTCTAGAAGCCATCATTATTATCGCAACATTGGTCATACGTGAGTATTTGACAGATAAAAAATTGAAAAAAGATGGCTTTATAGATTAGACCGCATAAATAGGGCGATTGAGTGCTGAACTCAATTGCCCTTAAATTTTAAAGTCATCTTATAGATTAAATCTATATTGGCTCATTACTCAATCATCATAAGGTCAGCACTGCTGGCAGATTTTAATTGTCGTAGCGCAAAAATAGAGCGTGTATGGCGTATACCTTTCATAGAATATAAGTTTTTACGCAAAAAACGCTCATAGTGTTCAGCATTTTTAACCGCAACTTTCACTAAATAATCGTAATCGCCAGTGACTAAATGTGCCTCTACCACTTCTGGCATATTGGCTAAAGTTTCACTAAATTGATCTAAAATTTCATCATCGTGACGTTCTAATGTGATTTCAATAAAGAATAATTCATTGATCCCAATCGATTTTGGATTGATGTTGGCTGTATAACCATCGATAATTTTTAAATTTTCTAGACGTTTTAAGCGTGTCCAACATGGCGAAGAGGAGAGACCAACACGTTCAGAAAGCTGGGCTATGGTGAGTCGTCCATCTTCTCTTAATGCGGATAATATTAAACGATCAATTCTGTCGAGGTTGTGTCGTGCTTCACTCATGCCAAAATAGAATATAATTGAGAAAAAATAGTTATATCATTTTTTGCAATGGTCGGCTGAAGAAAATTAGCACACTCGGACTTGCAATGCAGATTTTAAAGATAGAAAAATAAATTATGTAAGGTGTTAGGCAGGGTGATTGAAGCTAAAAATAGAAAATCTTGTGCAGATTATAAAAAGACCACTCAGCCGGATTACTGACTGAGTGGCAAAAACTTAAGCGTGTAACTGTTGTTCAATGATCGGCCATAGGTTTTGATGTGACGATTTAAACATCAACATATGTCCGATGGCTTTATGACCTGTTTCTTTCGGTTTTAACTCAATCATTTGAGTCGAAGCATTCGGGTATAAGCGCAGCAAGTCTTTGACATTGGCTTCCGTGGCGATTTCGTCATCAGAGCTCCATACGGCAGTGATCGGACAGCTCACCTGTTGATGAAAATCATGCTGAACAGTTTTGCCTAAGGCGTTGATGACATAACCGGGTTTGCTACAAAATTCAGCCCATTCACGAGCAACATCTTTTGGCAAATTTTCACCCATGCCAATCGCATTAGTCGGGCCATAGCCAATGGTATAGCGTGCAATCGGGAAGATCACATTAAACATCACTGGAGCTAAAAGCTTGGTGCGACCTTTAAGATCTTTGACATGACCTGTAGAGCCAGAAACAGCAACCACTTTGGCAACTTTGTCATAATTTGGCACGATACCTAATAATTGTCCGCCTGCGCTATGACCGAGTAATATGACTTTAGGTGCCTGCGTTTTACTGATCAAAGCGTCGATTGCCGCAGGGATATCTAGCTGCCCCCATTGCACAATACTTGCTGTCGATTGTTTTAAAGGGCTGTGTAGCGACTCACCAATACCACGAAAATCGAAAACTAAAACGTCATAGCCTTGTTGGCTCAACCATGTTGCATAGCTATTATAAAATTGCTTGGTAATGCCTGTGGCTGGACAAATCAACACAGGTAAAGCCTGTTTGAGCTCTGTCTGGTGCGGATAAAAGCGCGCACTCAGTGAATAGCCGTCTTGGCAATGAATCGTGAGTTTTTCAGATGATGACATGATTCAAACTTCATGGGTGTGTTCCGATGTCACTAATTTACACAAGTTCCAAAAAGAAACCTGAAAAGAGTATGACTCTAAAGTCATGTCATAACAGGTTTGAAGCAAGTACTATTGCAGAAGAAATACAGATAAAAATAATGCGTATAATTGAACAATGGATGTAAATTAAAATGGACATGCTTCAACTTTCGAGTGCAGTAAAAATTGCGATAGTTTTTAGTGGGATTTATTTATGGGTAGGTATGCTCACAGGTGTGTGGAAATATGCACAAATAAGGCAGTCTGAACTGGCACGTGCGCATTATTATGTAGATATCGCACATCGGAGCAGTTTGTTATACGCCCCAGCGACGCTTATTTTAGCGGTATTGGCCTATTTTTCAGCACTTCCACATACACTCAATTTACTCTTTGTAATCATCAATTTGTTCTTTTTTAGCTTTTCGATTTTAAGCTATGTGCTGCATGGCTTTTTAGCTGATACCACCAATCAATTTAAAGTACCGCACGTCTTAGGCAAATGGCATTTACCTAAATGGATGATGAGTATGGCAATGCTTGGATTGGTGATTGGCGAGTTAATTGCAACACTCGGATTGCTCTTCGGAGTCATCGTTAAATTTTGGTTTTAAGCAAAGTAGTATCAAATAAAAATCGTATCAATTAGATTGGAGGCTAATCAGGAGATAAAAGCTTTTAAAGTGCAGACGATTGTTAGGTCGAAGAATTTATATAAACAAAATTTTAAGTTCTGCAGAATTGAAAATTTATGAGAAAAGGCTGATGATTTTCTGGTTATTTTAGGGATTATTTGTATTGTTATTTAAAAAGGATTAAATGATCGAGAAGGTGGGGGTGGCATCTTTCTTTTTTCAAGATGGATGATGCCTCATCCATCTTCTAACTTAAAATTCTGTTGATTTTTGCTTTCGATATTTGTGGTCAATGACTGCCCATAAATAAAAGGCTACAGAGACAATAAGCGCATAAGCAAAATATTCAGGTCTTAAATTTCCTTGTATTAAGCCTTGAATAAGTAGTGTCAGCATGAGAGCAATAGTGGTGCTTGTATAGGTCACCATGTTCTTATTTGCCTTCAGAGCGTTAATGAAGAATTGCTTTTTGAAATGTACTGATAACATCTCCACCCCTCCTTGTTGTTGTTTAGCCAAAACCCATGATTTTGGTCAGGTTTGAACTACTGTTGTACTTCGAAACTAGAAGTATTTCAATAGCAAATGTCATTATTTTGTCATAAAACTATGTTAGATCATCGTATAAGAATAATCATTTTATTCATATACTAAATATTATGAATCTAAAGGTGTTGACTGGTGAGTAAAATGGTCGATGCATAATATCTATGTATGAATAAGCAATATATATACCAACACGGGTATATCGGCTTTATGACACGAAACCGCCTAGCTTACAGTCTGAATCGGGCTTAATCATGGAGTTTGTGTACGGTGTATTTTGCAGAAAGTATTTGTATTTTAACTATTATTATATTTTGTAGCCAAAGGGCTGGATTTTTTTCTCATCATGAAAATAAAACTTTATTAAAAAAGTTCAATGACTTAGGATTTTTGCGCTGTAGTAGGACAAATAAAAGTCAGTTTGGGTAAAACTCGACAATTATTGGTCACAGGTAAAATCGTCATTCGGGTAAAACTCCGATTTTAGACAGGTCAAAAAAGGTTATTTTTTAACTTTGTCAATTACAGCAGCAATAATCAGCACAATCACAGAAGGGATCAGCCATGCTAAATTTTGTTGAGCAAGCGGTAGATTGGCAATAAAGCTTGGAAGCGCATCTTCGAAACCAGCTACTTTTAAACCATCAAAAATACCGAAAATAAACGCACAAGCGGTAACAGGAGCAATAACTCGTGATGGTGAAATAAACCATTTAGAGCAGAAGCTAAGTAGGATAACTGCAATCGCAGGTGGATAAATTGCACTTAAAACAGGCACTGAAACTGCAATGAGTTTGGTTAAACCTAAGTTTGAAATCAGCAGTGAGAAACCAACTAAAATGAACACAAAAACTTTGTATGGAATTTTAGTCAATTCTGAGAAATATTCAGCACATGCGCAGGTCAAGCCAATCGCGGTAACCATACATGCAACAAAGATCATTGCAGATAGGAAATAAGCGCCCATATCACCAAATGCATGTTGTACATATGCATGCAGGATCACTGCACCATTTGTTGCATTTGGAGCAATATCATGGCTGCCCATACCGAGTTTGAACAAGCTGATATAAACCAGTGTAAGTCCAATACCTGAAATAATACTGGCAATGACAGCATACTTGGTGACGAGCTTACTATCCGTTACACCACGTGAAGTAATGGCTTTTACGATCACGATACCAAAAACTAAAGCACCTAAAGTATCCATGGTTAAATAACCATTGACCACACCTTCAGAAACTGGTGCAGCCACGTAGTTACCAATTGCAGGCGGAATTACACCAGCAGGGATAAAGAACGCAGAGATACCCAGTACAATGAGACCTAAGATCTTGAGCGGTGAAAGGAAATAACCCACAGTATCCAAAATTTTGTTTGGATAAAGTGAAACAATGGTCACTAATGCAAAATAAATCACGCTATAAATTAGCAGACTGTTTGCGCCGTTACCAAAATAAGAAGAGAAACCAATTTCATATGAAACGGTAGCTGTACGAGGTGTTGCAAATAAAGGTCCAACAGCTAAGTAACACGCGACAGTAAGGATAATGCTGGCTGCTTTACCCAAAGGTGAACTTAAAACTTGAATAGAACCCTCAACACGCGACAAAGCAATAATCGTGATGACAGGTAGACCAACTGCGGTGATTAAGAAACCAAATGCAGCTAACCAAACATGTTCACCCGCTTGCTGTGCGACAATTGGTGGGAAAATAATGTTACCTGCACCAATAAACAGTGCAAAGGTCATAAAACCTAAGGCAACAATATCCCGTGTACGAAGACTTGTCATAAAGGGGAGATGAACTGTGAAAAAAGGCAATTTTAGTGCAATTAAGCTCGTTTTTGGAGCAAAATTTATAAATCGTATAGATAGTTTTTATAATACGAATCATGAATATATTGACAGATAAAATAATGTTTTATTTATATTTATGATAAATAAAAGAAATTTATTGTATATAAATTTTTTATAGAAATATGTTTAGCGATTAAGATTTATCAGATATAAATCAATTGTTCTAATTTTCAGCACTAAATAGGATGCTATAAGCCGAATAAATGCAGAAATATTGGCTGAATAAAACAAAAAAAATCTAAAAGGTCTATAATTCGGTGTATTCAAATTTGAGGATATTCAGATGAAAGCTTCCAAAATCACGATTAAAACCGAGCAAGATATTGAAAAATTACGCATTTCAGGTCGTTTAGCTGCTCAGGTTTTAGAGATGATCGGGGAGTATGTCAAGCCGGGCGTGACCACTGAATATCTAGACGATATCTGTAATGATTTTATCGTCAACACACTTAAAGTGATTCCTGCCAACGTTGGCTACTATGGCTATACCAAAACCACCTGTATTTCACCGAATGAAGTGGTTTGTCATGGTATTCCTTCGAAAGAAACTGTATTGAAAGATGGTGACATTATCAATATTGATGTTGCCATCATTAAAGATGGTTATTTTGGTGATACCAGTCGTATGTACTATGTGGGTGAGGTTTCGCCTGCGGCTAAAAAGTTAGTGGAAACTACCTACGAAGCCATGGTTGCAGGGATTCATGCAGTTAAACCGGGAGCAACTTTGGGGGATGTAGGCTATGCCATTCAACAAGTTGCTCATCGTGAAGGCTACAGCATAGTACGTGAATACTGTGGTCACGGAATTGGTAAGGTTTATCATGAGCAACCGAGCGTTTTACACTATGGTCAACCGGGTCAAGGTGTGATTCTGAAAAAAGGCATGGTCTTTACCATTGAACCGATGATTAACAGCGGTAAAGCGCGAACTAAAGAGTTAAAAGATGGCTGGACAGTGATTACTGCAGACCGCTCTTTATCTGCACAGTGGGAACATATGGTGGTTGTAACCGATAGTGGTTTTGAGTTGCTATCTCCATGGCCAGAAGGTACAGGTACATATCCTGCAATCTAAGCTAAATCGCGAATTTAATCCTGAATCTGCTGTATCTAAATGATTGAAGTTAAATTAAATTATACATGTGTATAATTTTTGACTTTAGTCTAATAATTTGTAGTGTGTATGAACGTTATAGGTTTTAAGACTAAGAGGTTTTGTCTATAGCTTAATTTATAAGGCTTTGCTTATAACTCTGAAAATCAGTTAGAGCTATTAACGATTTAATAAAGATGTATTTTATTTATATAATATGATTACAGATTCTGCTGTAGTTTCTGATTTTCTTAGTTTTTAAGTTTTCGCTTACCCATCACATGGGTAAGCTTTTTTTTGCCTAAAATTTAGCGTGTTCATGTTGGCTGAGTTTTTCAACTAAGTAATCAATGAATACTCGTACAGCAGGTAATAAGCCACGACGAGATGGATAAACAGCATGGAATATACCATGTGCAGCTTTCCATTCAGGTAACACACGAACCAAAGCACCTGATTTCACATGGTCGGACACAATACTGTCGGGCAATAACACCACGCCACAATCTTGGCAGGCTAGCGCAGCTAACATAGACAGGTCAGAGCCCATCACCGTTGGATTCACTTTAATTTTTTTCTGATGCTGCTGTGCATCGGTCACAATAATATGTTGATCGAGATGCTCATCCGCCATACTTAATATTTGATGTTGTGATAAGTCTTCGGGCTGTTTGAGTTCACCAAATTTATTCAGATAGGCCTGACTGGCAAATAAGTGCTGCTCAATCGTTTCAAATTTACGAATGACTAAATTGGGGTCGTCGTCTAGATTTGAACGTACACGCAGCGCAAGGTCGAAGCCTTCATTAATGATATCTACGCGGCGATTGGTCACCATCATTTGCACTTTAATTTCTGGGTACTGCTTTAAAAATTCAGGCAAAATTTTGGTCATTTCATTTTGCGCGATGGAAACAGGTAAGCTGACTTTAATTAAGCCGCGCGGCTGTGTGCTGAGATGATCAACCAAATCATGTGCGGCTTGAGCGGCATTCATCATAACTTGTGCATGGCGGTAGATATTCATACCAATATCTGTAACAGCAAAATGTCGTGAACTACGTTGAATCAGGCGGACACCTAAACGTTCTTCTAAGTTATAGACCCGACGACTCAGTTTTGATTTTGGAATATCTGTTGCACGTTCTGCTGCACTAAAACCACCATGTTCGACCACTTGGGCAAAACAATAAAAATCATCTAGATCACTCAGCACTGTTCTTATTCCATATTTGCAACGATTTAGCTAATTAACTTGAATTGTTTCATGAAGTCAATCACGTTTTGTAGTTTTTCATGTGAGAAAGTTGAGTAAAATTGCCAAGACTAAAGTCGGGTTAACCTTGTAATCGTTTCACATTAGCATGACCAAACAATAAATGTGGTGTATACATCTTTTAAATAACCGAATTTGAAGGATGTGATTTGAGTGTCGTCCTGATATATTCAAATAAAAGACCATTATGAAAGAAATTCGACATTAAAGGACAATGTCATGGAATTAAGACATTTACGTTACTTTGTCGCCGTTGTAGAAGAACAGAGTTTTACGAAGGCTGCTGAAAAGCTATTTATTGCTCAACCTCCTTTAAGTCGTCAAATTCAAAATTTAGAAGAAGAGTTGGGTGCACAGCTTTTTGAGCGTGGCAGCCGTCCTTTGAGAACCACCACCATTGGCCGTTTCTTTTATCAGCAAGCCGTGAAATTACTTTCAAATGCAGAAGAAATTAAGCTCATTACGCAGCGGGCCAGTGCTACTGAACGTACCATTAATATTGGGTATGGCGGTTCCTTACTCTGTGGTTTATTACCTCGAATCGTTTATTTGTTCCGCCAGCAATATCCACACTTAAATGTAAATTTAATTGAACTGAGTGCAGTTGATCAGATTCAGGCATTAAAAGAAGGTCGGGTTGATGCATGTTTTAGTCGAGTTCGTGTGTCGGATCAGGCGGTTAAACGTGTGCTATTGCGTGAAGAGCCTCTGATTGTTGCGGTGCATTCAAGCCATCCTTTATCTTCACAGCAGCAGATTGCATTAAATAATCTCAAAGATGAGCAGATTTTTATTTATCCTGCAACGGATGGTCAAAGTTATGCAACGCTGATCAAGTCTTTATTTTTAGAATATGGGATGGAGCCGAAACGCTTCAATACTCAAGCAGATTTGCAGCAATCACTGGGTATGGTCGCTGCGGGCGAAGGCATTTGTATTGTTCCTGAATCTGTCCAAATTATGCAGTTTAGGCATGTGAATTATGTGAAATTATCGGACAGTGCCGCCATTAGCCAAATTTATTTGATTGTGCGGAATGATGATGAAGGGGAATTGGCACGTCCTTTATTTGATTGTGTTTACCAAGTATATGATTTGGAAGCAATTGAATACGATCGTCGAGTTTTCTAACATTTGTTTTAAAATTAATTTAGATGTTAATTTCGAAATTCAATTTAGAAGCAAACAGTTAAGTAACACTTTCCTTCATACAAAAATAGGCTCAATCTTGAAAGTTTTGAGCCTATTTTTTTTATTTAGTGTTATTAGACCGCTTGTTTTAAAAACTTGGTGACTTCACGGCTAAATTTGACCGGTTCACTGAGCAATGGCGTGTGCCCCGATTTCTTAAAAATGATTTGCTCTGCATTGGTTAGGCTGTCAGCAATAATTTTTTGACCTTGGGCAGGATAGAGGATCGATTTTGCACCTGTGAAAAAAGTTGTTGGTGCGGTGAGTGCTGCAATGGCTTCACGATAATCTTCAGTATGGTTCAAATAGTTTTGAATATACCAATATAAATAGGTCACACTTTGTGAGGGTAACATCAGCTTCTGTAAAGTTGGTTGTTGGTATGCAAAACGGAAAGCGGATAAAGCATAAGGATTGCTATTTTGTAAGTCTATGAATCTTAACCAAGCGTCGACCAGACCTTGACGGTCATGTTTATTCATCTGCTGTGCAAATGGCACGGAGAGGTTGGTTGCAAGTACCTTCGAGATGTCTTCTAAAATACTTAAAAACTCATTGTGGCGTTTGCCATATAAACCATATTGCCAATCTGCATCTACTCGTATTTTAGGGGTTTGATCGATGTGTAAATAGCGTTTAATTTTTTCAGCAAACTGACCGTATTTTAAACCGTGCATGGTGGTCGTTGCCCCCATGGAGTAGGCAATCACCGTGATTTTATCGTAACCAAGCTGGGAAACTAAGCTGTCAATATCTCGCCAATGGCTTGAAATGGTGTCCGTATTTGGAATTTGACAATGTTTAGAGCCGCCAAATCCACGCCAGTCTGGAATGATAAATTTAAAATGCTTTCGGTGTTGATATAGAAAAGGGTGCCATTGCCAACTTTGCATGCCCAGTCCAGATAAAACCAGGATGGGTTCTCCTTGACCATATTCACGAACATACAGTTGTTGTTGATCTGGCATTGTATAGTGTGGCATGCGGCTTCCTATTTATTTTTTGTTTTAGCGATTAAATTTATGCAACTGTGGAATGATGGTTTCAAGCCATTTGATCCAACCGATTTCCAAATCAATCCCAAGCTGTAAAATCATTTTATGAATGTACAAAGTACGGTCTTCATCATGCGCATGTGCAAAGTCTTTTGCAAAAATAGACTGGTACACTTTTAGTTTTTCTTTGTGAATTTCTAGGTGACGTTCTAATTCGGGTAATACGCCGTTTGTGCCCAGTTGAGCTTCAGCACGTAAACGAACCATTAACTCTTCACGTAACTGAGCCGGAGGGCTTTGCTCAACCATCCAATTGGCTAATTCAACACGTCCAAGCTGTTCAACTTGGTAGGTTTTTTTACGGGTTGTACTGTGGTCATCTTCAATGGTGCTGATCCAGCCTTTTTGCTGCATACCACTGAGTTCACGGTAGATTTGCTGATGTGTCGCATTCCAAAAAAAGCCCATAGAGCGGTCAAAACGGCGTGCAAGGTCAATTCCTGTACTCGGTTTTTCAAGTAAGCTCGTGAGTAAAACATGGGCTAAAGACATATATGGCTCAGTCAAAATAGTTTTGTACTTTTTATTATGCAACATGTTGCATAAAAATCAAATCTCGCATATAAATTAGTGCAACAAGTTGCAAAAATCTTGTATGCGTAGATGGAAATAGAAAGCTCGTATACAAGCGAAGATAAAAATAGCCAGCTTTTCAGCACGCTAAGGAGAAAAAATGTCAAATTATCCAAATTTATTGGCACCACTAGATTTAGGTTTTACAACGCTAAAGAACCGTGTATTGATGGGTTCTATGCATATCGGCCTTGAAGAAGCACCGGGTGGCTATGAACGCATGGCAGCTTTTTACGCTGAGCGTGCGAAAGGTGGTGTAGGTCTGATTGTAACTGGTGGTATTTCTCCCAATGATGATGGTGTGACATTTGCTGGTGGTTCAAAATTAGACTCTTTAGAAGAAGCAGAAAAACATAAAGTGATTACGCAGGCGGTACATGATTCTGGCGGTAAAATTGCGATGCAGATTTTGCATACAGGTCGCTACTCGTATCAAGCCAATAATGTTGCACCTTCATCTATTCAAGCACCAATTAACCCAGTAAAACCGCAAGCTTTAAGCACAGCAGACGTCGAACGCACGATCAATGATTTTGCCAAATGTGCTCAGTTAGCACAGACAGCGGGTTATGACGGTGTAGAAGTCATGGGGTCAGAAGGTTATTTAATTAATGAGTTTATTGCTGCACGTACCAACCACCGTGATGATGAATGGGGTGGCAGTTATGAAAACCGGATTCGTTTTCCAATTGAGATCGTGCGTCGTACGCGTGAATTAGTCGGTGAAAATTTTATTATTATTTACCGTCTTTCTATGCTGGATCTGGTTGAAGGTGGTTCGACTTTCGAAGAAGTTATGCAACTTGCAAAAGCCATTGAAAAAGCCGGTGCAACTATTATCAATACCGGTATTGGTTGGCATGAAGCGCGTATTCCGACCATTGCAACCAAAGTGCCACGTGCTGCATTTACATGGGTGACCAAGAAGTTAAAAGGTCTTGTGAATGTTCCTTTAATCACTTCAAACCGTATTAACACCCCTGAAATGGCTGAACATGTTCTTGCATCAGGTGATGCAGATATGGTGTCCATGGCACGTCCAATGTTAGCTGACCCATGTTTTGTGGAAAAAGCAGAACAAGGGCGTAGTGATGAAATTAATACCTGTATTGGTTGTAACCAAGCCTGCCTAGATCATATTTTCTCAATGAAAATTGCAACATGTTTGGTTAACCCTCAAGCCTGCTATGAAACTGAACTGATATTTAAAGAATCTGCACAGGTGAAAAATATCGCTGTGATTGGTGCGGGACCTGCGGGTTTAAGCTTTGCAACTTATGCAGCAGAACGTGGTCACAATGTAACGGTTTTTGAAGCTTCAAGCCAAATTGGTGGGCAGTTTAATATTGCGAAAACGATTCCTGGTAAAGAAGAGTTTTATGAAACGCTGCGCTATTTCAAACGCAAAATAGAACTATTGCCTCAGATTAAATTGGTACTGAACCATACGGCAACCTATGAAGAATTAGCTCAGTCTGAGTTTGATGACATCGTGGTGGCGACGGGTGTAACACCGCGTCAGTTAGATATAGATGGTATTGATCATCCAAAAGTATTGAGTTATTTACAAGTTTTACGTGAGCGTCAACCAGTTGGCAAACGTGTAGCGATCATTGGTGCAGGCGGTATTGGTTTCGATACGGCTGAATATTTAACGCATGAAGGTGAAAGCGGTAGCCTCAATCCTGAGAAATTTTATGATGAATGGGGAATTGATACCACTTATGCGCAAGTCGGTGGCTTGAAACATCCAGACGTCGAAGAATCGCCGCGTCAAGTGTATTTATTGCAGCGTAAGGCTAAATCGGTCGGTGCTGGCTTAGGTAAAACCACGGGTTGGATTCACCGTACAGGTTTGAAACACCGCGATGTGAAAATGATTGCGGGTGCAAGCTACGATAAAATTGATGATCAAGGTTTGCATATTACCGTTGATGGTCAACCACGTATTTTAGATGTTGATCATGTGGTGATTTGTGCAGGTCAGGAATCCTATACCGCGATGTATGAACAGCTACAAGCAGATGGAAAAAATGTGCATCTGATTGGTGGCGCGAAAGAAGCGGGTGAGTTAGATGCTAAACGTGCCATTCGTCAAGGTGCAGATTTGGCTGCGGTGATTTAATCAGCCTCATACTTAACCACGACAACTACATTCAATTTAATATGCAGTTGTCGTGCTTCCTCTCCATTTTGAGAGGAGTTTGAGGATAGGGAAATGATTCATCAACAAAAAAAGGACATAAACATGACTATTGAAATAACAAAAAAATCTGTTGCACGTTGGCACGAAATGCTCGACACACGGGATATGAATATTTTAAATGAACTCTTGGCAGAGGATGTGGTGTTTCGTTCACCTGTCGCGTTTAACCCATATCCAGGTAAGCCTGTAGTAACTTTTATTTTGACCAATGTGATTCAAATTTTTGAAAATTTTACCTATCACCGTGAGTTTTACTCAGAAGATGGTTTAAATGTGGTGCTTGAGTTTTCTGCCAATGTTGGCGAGAAAAAATTAAAAGGGATCGACATGATTCAGTTTAATGAACAAGGACAGATGATTGATTTTGAAGTCATGCTCCGTCCGAAAAGTGGCTTGGAAGCATTGGCGGCGAAAATGGGTGAGCGCATTATGCAATATCAGCCTTGAATCTGCTGATTTTTAAATGCTCATCACAGAATGATAAAAAGCATGATGGATATTGTCATGCTTTTTGCTTATGAGGTTTAAGTAAACAAATATTGCTAGTGAGATATGGTTTTGTAGATACGTTTGTTTAATGGGCCTTGTTGGTCAAAGTGAAAAGATTGAAATGATTTGCTGTAGTGCGAAGCGAGGTGAAGGTAAGGTCAATGAATAATGTGATGCATAAAGGGCGTCTGGCTCTTTTAAATTTTGTAGATCATGCCATCGGTGCGGAAATACCACAGCTTTATTATCATCCTGAAGGGCAAATGCAACATGTGCTGCCGAAGTTAAAGCAACTACATGAAAAATATCGTCCTACGCCTTGGCTGTCGAATACCCATGCACATTTACTGTATTTTGATGTCATTAAAAAGCGTCAAGTGAAGCTTAAATATGATGCCATAGAGCAGCTAACCATGGCTGATGGTGGAATCACAGCCATTGCATGGTTGGGTTTGGATTTACCTGCGGATGTGCCAACTGTGGTGCTCATGCATACGATTACGGGAACGCCTGAAAGTATGCGAGAAGTGGTTCGGGATCTTCATCTATATACAGGTTGGCGCATTGCGCTATGTTTAAGACGCGGTCATGCCAATTTACCTATGCCTGTTGCCAAAATAAATTTATTTGGTTCAACCGATGACCTGCGTGAACAGATTGCCTTTATTCAGCAGAAATTTCCCGAATCGAATTTATTTGGCGTCGGTTCATCTGCAGGAACGGGGTTATTGGTCCGCTATTTAGGCGAACAAGGTGAGGAAACACCACTTAAAGCGGCTTTTGCTTTATGTCCGGGCTATGACACCGAGCTTGGCTTTAAAAATGTCCATCCTTTTTACAGTAAAATGATGACCAAGAAGCTCTTTCAGAAATTTGTAGAACCCTATTCTGCAACATGGTCAACGACTCCATCTATAATTGAAGTCCTAAAAAGTAAAGATCTGGCGCAGTTTGAACGTACATATTTTCAAATGGCGGGTTTTACTGATTATGAAAGTTATGCCAAATCCACCAACCCAATTTATGTATTTGAAAATCTTAAAATTCCTTTGATGATTTTAAATGCCGAAGACGATCCTATTTGCCACATTCAAAACTTTGAGCCCTATAAAGAATTAATTCGTTCTTTGCCGAATGTGGTGGTGGTGACCACCAAAAAAGGCAGTCACTGTGGTTATTATGAAGGTCTTGTTGATACCCATTCATGGGCAACCAAATTGATGGCAGATTTTTTAAAGTTATATGCGAACTAAAAAATAGCCTACTTTGGATAGGCTATTTTAAGTGTGTGTTACTCGGCTTGTGCGCAACATGCAGTTGTTTGAGGTTTAAGCTTCATCTGTATCAATACTAAAATCAACGCTATAGCACTCAATGTCGCTCCTGTATAAGATACTGCAGCATAGCTTAGGTTGAGATTTAGCACTGCGGCACCTGCAACAGCGCCCAAAGCATTTCCAAGATTAAATGCACCAATATTCACTGAAGAAGCGAGGCCTGGTGCATCGTGAGCGACTGTCATAACACGCATTTGTAAAGGTGGTACAACGGCAAAGGCTGCTGCTCCCCAGATGATTAATGCAATCGCCGCGCCAATGGTGGTTGTTGCTAAAATTGGAAATAACAGCATCATCAGCATGAGTAAGACTAAAAAGCCAATCAAGGTTTTATCTAGAGACTGATCTGCAAACTTACCACCGAAATGGTTACCAATTGAAAATCCGATCCCGATTAAGACCAACATGAAAGTGATAAGCTCAGGGCTTGCATGGGTAAAGACTTTTAAGCTCGGTGCGATATAGGTATAGAGCGCGAACATAGCTCCAGCACTCATTACCGTGGTGAGCAGTGCTAAAACAACAGGCATGCGTGTTAATACTTTTAACTCTGCTCGTACATCAGGTTTTTCGGTCTGTTGCTGATGATGTAGTGCTTTCCATAATGCCAACATGGTGATGATGCCCAGTAAGGTAATAGCGGCAAAAGACATACGCCAACCGATATTTTGCCCCACCCACGTTGCGAGTGGCACGCCGCCAATATTGGCAATGGTCAAGCCCATAAACATCATAGCAACGGCACTGGCTTGTTTATCTTTCGGCACAACACTCGCTGCAACGACAGAACCTAAGCCAAAAAATGCCCCATGATTTAAGCTAGTCACCAAACGTGCCGCCATTAAACCGAGATAATTGGGTGCAATCGTTGCCAAAATATTACCGATGGTAAAGATTGCCATTAGTAAAATAAGGGCAGTACGTTTAGGAAAACGTGCTAACCATAAGGTCATTAATGGGGCACCAATCATGACGCCAACGGCATAGGCACTAATCAGTAAGCCCGCTTGAGGAATGGAAACCGATAAATCTGCTGCGATTTCAGGCAAAAAACCCATCGGTGAAAATTCTGTTGTGCCAATTGCAAAAGCACCTACGGCTAATGCAATTAATGGAAAATTGAATTTCATATTAAATATCCCACACTGGAGCAAGTTCAGGTGGGTTCACTTCACGTGCATTTCTGTCTAGTGTGGCAATGGCCTGCATCTGTTCTGATGTTAAATGAATGTCTTGAGCTTTTAAGTTACTGGTTAAATGTTCACGTTGGGTTGACGATGGAATTACGGCATAACCCTTTTGCAGCGCCCAAGCGAGTGTCACTTGTGCAACTGAAGCTTGGTGTTGTGCTGCAATATCAGAAAGTATTGGGTCATTTAGCACTTTGCCATAAGCCAAGGTCATATAAGAGGTGACATCAATATTTTGCTGTTTTAAGTAAGTCGCAAGTCGTTCATTTTGAAGATAAGGACTCAGTTCAATTTGATTGGTTGCAATCTGCTCAGCACCTATACTGTCAATAGCTTGTTGAGTAAGCTCAATATTAAAATTAGATACACCAATATATTCAGTCAAACCTTGTTTTTTTGCCTCAAGTAAATGTCCCATTAATTCTGGAATATTGACTCCAAGTGCAGGTGCAGGCCAATGAATAAGTGTGAGGTTAACTGCATCCGTCCTTAATTTAATTAAGCTGTCTTTTAGACTGGGTATCAGTTTGTCGGCAGCATAATTTTCAGTCCAAATTTTCGTGGTTAAGAAAATATCAGCTCGATTGACCTGACTTTCATCGATTGCTTGGCCTACTTCTGCTTCATTACCGTAGATTTGTGCGGTGTCTACAGCACGATATCCAACTTCTAAGGCAGTTTTAACAGAATGAATGACAGTGTCACCTGTCAAACGGAAGGTGCCGACACCAAATTGAGGAACAATCATCAGGAATTCTCTTTTTTTGAGTTGATGCTATTGTGCTGCTAATTTTATTGAAGAAAAATGCATGAATTTGGAATATATTATTGATTAAAAATCACGAATTCGAATATGCAATGAAATCGACCATTGAGGAGCTGCAGGCTTTTACTGTTATTGTAGATAGTGGCTCTATTATCAAAGCAGCAGAAAGACTGGATCAAACAGCATCTGGTGTAAGCCGCGCATTACAGCGTCTGGAATCTAAATTAAATGTAACCTTGTTGGAACGAACTACCCGCAAAATTAAGCTGACGCAAGAGGGGCAATTGTTTTTAGCAAAAACACGGCGGATATTGAATGATTTGAGCGAAGCGGAAGATTCTCTGCTGAAATTAGATGCAGATACTTCGGGATTAGTGCGAGTCGATTCAGCAATTTCTTTTATTCTGCATATGATCGTTCCCTTGATTCCAGAATTTAATGCGCGTTATCCGCATATACAGATTGAATTGGTGAATCATGATCAAGTGATTGACTTATTAGAGCATAAAGCGGATGTTGCAATTCGCTTTGGAAAATTAAACGACTCCAGTTTGCATGCAAAACTTATCTACAAGAGTCGACTGTGTTTGGTGGCGAGTCCTGAATATCTTCAGCAGCATGGATGTCCGCAAAATGCTGATGAGCTAACCGCACATGCTTTACTTGGATTTAGTCAAATTACCCATATGAATACTTGGCCGATCCAAGTCGCAGGGAAACCTTTGACGATCCGACCAAATATTAAGGCATCAAATGGTGAAACCATTCGTGAGCTTGCGATTCATGGGATGGGCATCGCTTGTCTATCGATTTTTATGTTAGAAAAAGATATTGCAGAAGGGCGATTGGTACAACTTTTAGACGATCAAATTGAGCCACATGAACAGCTTATTCATGCTGTCTATTATCAACAAGAGCATTTACCGAAACGTGTTCGTTTATTTATTGAATATTTAGCTGAAAAATTACAAGAATAGTTGTGAGAAAAAATATTGCATTGTTGGATGCAGATTTTTATTTACATAGAAACAATAAAAAACCCGACAATTGCCGGGTTTTTTGATCATTTGTTTGATAAAACTTCGATCTTAGTTCTCTAAAGCTGGTGTTGCAGCAGCAATGGCAGCGGCAACGGCGTCATCTTCAGACTGTGCAGAACCAGAGTTTTGTTTAGGTTGAGCAACTTGTGCAGGTTTTTCTGCCGCTTTAGGTGCTTCTGCTTTTGGAACAGGAGCTTCTGCAGGTGTGGTAGGTTCACGACGAATTTCAGTTGTTGTATTCGGTGTTTCTTCACGAATCACTTCAACTTGCTGCTGAGTTGGTTCTTCAACAACGGGTTGTTCTTCAACTGGTTCTAATTGTGTAGGTACAGATGCTGTTGGTTCAGATGCTACAACTTCAACCTGTTCCTGTTCTTCTTCTTTTGGTGCTTCTTTTTTTACACATGCTGTAAGAAGTAGACCTGTTGCGATTGCACCGCAGATTAAAAGTTTCTTATTCATAATTACACAAAACAAAAAAGTGTGGATTGGATAAATGCATTATAACAGCAAATAAGAATATAGAAATGATAAGAACTTACTCTAAATTTTTATGATAATTGCTGTTACAATAGCCAATTGTTAATTGTTCTATGAATTGATGCGGAATGACTTTGCTTTCTTGGTACAGAGTAAAGTAAAATCGCACAACATTGTAGGCCAATTTAGGCTCCATTGTACGAGAAACTTAATGACCCATTTTATTTTCGTTACTGGTGGTGTTGTATCATCACTAGGTAAAGGTATTTCAGCTGCATCAGTGGCTGCGCTTTTAGAAGCCCGTGGTTTAAAAGTAACCATGGTAAAAATGGATCCATACATTAATGTCGATCCAGGGACTATGAGTCCATTCCAACACGGTGAAGTTTTTGTCACAGAGGATGGTGCTGAAACTGACTTAGACTTGGGTTATTACGAACGTTTCTTGCGTCGTGCGAAAATGACCAAACTGAACAACTTTACTTCAGGACGAGTGTACCAAGATGTCTTGAATAAAGAACGTCGTGGTGACTACCTCGGTGGTACAGTTCAAGTTATTCCACATATTACTGACAATATTAAAGAACGTGTTCTTCGCGCAGGTGAAGGCTATGACGTTGCGATCGTTGAGATCGGCGGTACAGTAGGTGACATTGAATCTCTCCCATTCATGGAATCTGTACGTCAACTTATGGTCGAACTAGGTCATAAGCGCACAATGTTAATGCACTTAACTTTACTCCCATATATTAAGTCAGCTGCTGAATTAAAAACTAAACCAACTCAACACTCTGTAAAAGAGCTTTTGTCGATTGGTATTCAACCAGACATCCTGATCTGCCGTACAGAGCATGATGTTGATGCTGACACTACACGTAAAATCGCGTTATTTACGAATGTTGAAGCTCGTGCAGTTGTGGTGTGTAAAGATGCGCGTTCAATTTACCAAATTCCACGTACTTTCTATGAACAAAACGTTGATGATTTAATCTGTGAACGTTTTGGTTATAACGATCTTCCAGAAGCTGATCTTACAGACTGGGATAACGTTGTAGATGCATTACTGAACCCTGAATACACAGTTCGTGTAGCGATGGTTGGTAAATACGTTGAACTTCCAGATGCATACAAATCTGTAAACGAAGCACTTTTACATGCGGGTATTCAAAACCGTGTGAAAGTTCAAATCGACTACGTCAATGCTGAAGAGCTTGAAACCCAAGATGTTAACGACGTATTAAAAGACGCAGATGCAATCTTAGTTCCGGGTGGTTTCGGTGAACGTGGTACAGAAGGCAAAATGAAAGCGATTCGTTTTGCACGTGAAAACGGTGTGCCATTCCTTGGTATCTGTTTAGGTATGCAGTTGGCTGTGATCGAATATGCGCGCAACGTTGCGGGTATTAGCGATGCAACTTCAACTGAATTTAACCGTTCTACTAAATCACCATTGATTGGTCTAATCACTGAATGGTTAGATGAGCGTGGCGAAGTCCAACAACGTAATGCAGATTCTGACTTAGGCGGTACAATGCGTCTGGGTGCTCAAAAATCTGAATTGGTTGCGGGAACAAAAACTGCACAAGTTTACGGTTCTGAAGAGATCGTTGAACGTCACCGTCACCGTTATGAAATGAACAACCGTTATATCCCAGTGCTTGAAGAAAAAGGCATGAAGATTTCAGGTTATTCTCCAGTACAGCGTCTTGTTGAAACTGTTGAAATTCCTGAACATCCTTGGTTTATTGCTGTACAATTCCATCCGGAATTTACAAGTTCACCACGTGATGGACACCCATTATTCGCAGGCTTTATTGATGCTGCTAAAAAGCAGTACCAAAAAGCGAAATAATGTGTTTTTGACTAAACCAGGAAGAGTTTAAATGTCACAATTAAAACCACAGGAAATTGTACGTTTAGGCGATATACAAATGGCAAATCATTTGCCATTTGTACTATTCGGCGGCATGAACGTACTTGAGTCAAAAGACCTTGCTTTTGAAATTGCTGAAACCTATGTGGATATCTGCAAACGCTTGGATATTCCATATGTGTTTAAAGCAAGTTTTGATAAAGCCAATCGTTCAAGCTTGAACTCTTTCCGTGGCCCAGGCCTGGAAAAAGGAATCGAGTGGTTAGCTGACATTAAAAAACACTTTAATGTGCCGATTATTACTGACGTACATGAACCATACCAAGCTGCGCCTGTTGCTGAAGTTGCGGATATTATCCAGCTTCCTGCATTTTTAAGCCGTCAGACTGACCTTGTTGAAGCGATGGCGAAAACTGATGCCATCATTAACATCAAAAAAGCACAGTTCCTCGCACCACACGAAATGCGTCATATTCTGCATAAGTGTTTGGAAGCAGGGAATGACAAACTGATTCTTTGTGAACGTGGTTCAGCATTTGGTTACAACAACTTAGTTGTCGATATGTTGGGCTTTGACATCATGAAAGAAATGAATGTCCCTGTGTTCTTTGATGTGACACATGCGCTTCAAACGCCGGGTGGTCGTGCGGATTCTGCGGGTGGTCGTCGTGCGCAAATCACGACACTGGCACGAGCAGGTATGGCGACTGGTTTAGCAGGTTTGTTCTTAGAAGCTCATCCAGATCCAGAAAATGCCAAATGTGACGGTCCATGTGCGCTACGCATGTCACAGTTGGAGCCTTTCTTGGCACAGTTAAAAGAACTCGATACCTTGGTTAAAGGTTTCGCAAAGTTAGACACACACTAATTCGATACACATTGATGCGTCACTTTTGACGCATCATTTTTATTAATCAACTGAGGAATTGTTCATGAGCCAAATCGTTGACATTCGTGCACGTGAAATTTTGGACTCTCGTGGTAACCCTACCATCGAAGCAGACGTAATCTTAGCCTCTGGCGTTGTAGGCCGTGCATGTGCACCATCTGGTGCTTCAACTGGTTCTCGTGAAGCTTTAGAACTTCGTGACGGCGACAAAGCTCGTTACTTAGGTAAAGGCGTTAAAACTGCGGTTAACAACGTTAACACAGTAATTCGTGATGCATTGTTGGGTAAATCAGTATTCGAACAAAAAGACATTGATAACACAATGATCGCGCTTGACGGTACTGAAAACAAAGAAAAATTAGGTGCGAACGCAACTTTAGCGGTTTCTTTAGCTGCTGCACGCGCTGCTGCTGATGAAAAGAAAATCCCACTTTTCCAATACATCGCAGACCTTCGTAATAACAGCATTTTGACTATGCCTGTTCCAATGATGAACATCCTAAATGGTGGTTCACATGCAGACAACAACGTAGACATTCAAGAATTTATGATTGAGCCAGTTGGCTTCACTTCATTCTCTGAAGCTTTACGCGCTGGTGCTGAAATTTTCCATTCTTTAAAATCAGTTTTAAAGAAACAAGGTCTAAATACTGCCGTTGGTGATGAAGGTGGTTTTGCACCGAACCTTCGTTCTAACGAAGAAGCAATTACAGTAATTCTTGAAGCAATTGAAAAAACTGGCTACAAAGCAGGTTCTGACATTATGCTTGCGCTTGACTGTGCATCTTCAGAATTCTACAAAGATGGTCAATACATCCTTGCAGGTGAAGGCAATAAAGCATTCACAAGCAACCAATTTGCTGACTACCTTGCAGGTTTTGCAAAACAATACCCAATCATTTCAATTGAAGATGGTTTGGACGAGTCTGATTGGGAAGGTTGGTCTTACCTCACTTCAATCCTTGGCGACAAAATCCAATTGGTTGGTGATGACCTATTCGTGACGAATCCTAAGATTCTTCAACGTGGTATCAACGAAAAAGTGGGTAACTCAATTCTGATCAAGTACAACCAAATCGGTACGTTGACTGAAACTCTAGATGCAATCTACCTTGCGAAAGCAAATGGTTACACTACAGTAATTTCACACCGTTCTGGTGAAACTGAAGATTCAACAATTGCAGATCTTGCAGTGGGTACAGCAGCGGGTCAAATCAAAACTGGTTCACTTTGCCGTTCTGACCGTGTAGCGAAATATAACCAATTACTTCGTATTGAAGAATTGACTAATGCTGCATATCGCGGTAAAGCTGAGTTCAAAGGTTTGAACTAAGCAGATCATGCTATCTATGTTAAATGTATTTGACTCCAAAGCGAGTAAAGCATTGTTGGGCCTTGCGATCTTTTTGATCGCAGGGTTTCAATATTTATACTGGTTCGGTGAAGGTGGTTATCATCAACATCAACAACTGAGTCAGAAAATACAACAACAAGTCGAACTCAATGACGAATTAAAAGAACGAAATCGCGTGCTTGCCGCTGAAGTATACGATTTAAAAAATGGCGTTGAAGCTATTGAAGAGCATGCTCGTCTAGATTTAGGTTTAATTAAACCGCATGAGACTTTCGTACAGATGAGTACGATCAGTACTCAGTACAAACCAATTTATATTGATCCAAACGCAAAAGTAGACCTACGTACCAATGAGTCAGAACCAGCCGAACTTCCACCAGAACCTTAAATTGTGGGCCATTATTCCTGCTGCTGGTTCAGGAAATCGATTTTCTAAAACTGAACTAAAACAATATCAAAACATTGCGGGTCTAACTGTGCTTGAACACACAGTTGCACGTCTCAACCAATTGCCGTTGACGGGCTATGTGTTGGCTATAGGCGAGCAAGATAATGTTGCGCAGACCTTGGCACTCACTAATCAAGAGAAGGCTCATTTTTGTTTAGGCGGTGCAGAGCGTGTGCATTCTGTACTCAATGCATTGCAATATCTATCTTCGATTGCCAATGATGATGATTGGGTGTTCGTTCATGATGCAGCACGACCATGTGTCTCGCAGTTGAGCTTAGAAAATTTAGTTCAATCGGCAGTAGAAACTGAGCAAAGTGCGATTCTCGCCATTCCTGTACGCGATACCTTAAAGCGAGTTGAAACGGCACCACAAATATCAACAACGGTAGATCGTTCAACTTTATGGCAAGCGCAGACACCACAAATTGCCAAATTGGGTGTACTTAAAAATGCCATTGAACAAGCGCTTGCCGCTGGTGCGACCATCACAGATGAAGCAAGTGCCTTAGAATTTTTCGGTGAGCATGTCAATGTCGTGCAGGGTCGTTCGGACAATATTAAAATTACCTATCCTGATGACTTGGAATTGGCACGTTTAATTTTAGCGTCTCAAGTTAATAGATGATTATTTCGAGGAATATTTAAGGGAAAGTGATTTTTACTGTCGCTTTAATCTATAATTCCCGCATCCTTTTTTAGATCTGTTTCGCAATGATCCCTTCTCAACAGTATCGTTTTTTACGTCAGTCATTACGCGATGGCCGCAGTATAAAACACGATTCTTCTCGATGGGCTAAACTTCATTTAGACCCGTGGTTACTTTGCTTCTTGGTACTCAATGCAATATTGGGGCTGATGGTTGTCTATAGTGCGACCGCAGAAGATTCGGGAATGGTACTACGCCAAGCCACAAGTTTTGGTGTGGGCTTTATTGTGATGCTGATTTGCGCGCAAATTCCACCCAAAGTTTACCAATCTATGAGTCCGTACTTATACGCCATCGGTATATTTTTACTGTTGTTGGTGTTGGTCATTGGTGAAAAAAGGATGGGGGCGAAACGCTGGATTAGCTTGCCGGGTATCGGTAGTATGCAGCCGAGTGAATTTATGAAATTTGCCATGCCACTCATGATGGCGTGGTATTTTGCGCGAAAACCATTTCCACCGAAATTTTTACAAATTGTCGGTGCATTAATTTTATTATTGATTCCATTTGCATTGGTCGCTTTACAGCCTGACTTGAATATCGGTTTGATTATTCCGGGTATTTTTGTTTTATTTTTAAGTGGAATGTCTTGGCGTTTGATTGCCGGTGCTTTAACAGCCTTTGCAATTGCAGCACCTGTACTTTGGATGTTTTTTTTGCAGGAATATCAGAAAAAACGTGTGCTAACGTTATTCGATCCTGAGTCTGACGCGCTTGGTGCAGGTTGGAACATTATTCAGTCTAAAATTGCTATTGGTTCAGGCGGTTTAATGGGCAAGGGTTATACCGAAGGGACGCAGTCGCACTTGGGTTATCTGCCAGAGCATCATACTGACTTTATTATGTCGACTTATGCTGAAGAATTTGGCTTTATTGGTGTATTCCTTTTATTTAGTTTGTTTACAGCAATTATTGTTCGCTGTCTGATTATTGGACTAAATTCCTTCCATAATTTTGGACGACTTTATGCAGGGGCGATGGGCTTAACCTTCTTTTTCTTTGTGTTTTTGAACTCAGGTATGGTTAGCGGTATTTTGCCTGTAACAGGCGATCCATTGCCTTTGATGAGTTATGGGGGTACAGCAGTCATATCCATGCTTGCAGGTATGGGGATTGTGATGTCGATTCATACGCATCGTTAAACAGAATAGACAACATTAAGCCGGATTTATATCCGGTTTTTTTATGGGTTGGGTTTATAGATTTAAAAATTGGCTATTTAAGTAACCACTAAATGTCTCAAGCTGCATAAAAGTACCATCTCGTAGGATAGTACTTTTATGCATAGTTTAAGGTTGATCTAGCAAAGGTAATTGGAAGTATTTTGTGTAACGTATATTGTGTTGATTTTTCCTTTAAAATAAATGGATCTAAAGTAAAATTTTTCTTAAGATCCATTCGGTTGATCTTTAAAAACAGAATGTAATTCAGTTAGAAAAGGGATAAAATATAAAAAATACTACTAGGGTGTGTTGACATTTACAGCCGATAAATTGAGCTAAAGAGGCAACCATATAAATATACAAGCTAAAGCAACAGCGCTTTGATAGTTACGTTTTAGCTTATCGTATCTTGTGGCAATTCCTCTAA
>NZ_VOYE01000018.1:0-73341 GCF_013420765.1 Acinetobacter sp. YH01009
AGCAAGTAACTTGGACCAGTGTTGATCATTTAGCATTGTTCGAGGCATAGCGAGTGTAAAATTGGGTTTGGCGATTTAATTTTACTATCTCGCTATTTTTTTAATCAACAAATGTCAACAGACCCTATATATTTAATAGAATACTTAAAATAGTTGCCTGTATTTTAGATAAGTCCAATCTTTTTTAATTTTCGAATAATTTTTCGATAATAAAAAAACTTAACTTTACTCACTATTTTGTTAGGAATTTTAACACCTTTTTCTTTTGCCAATTCAATTAGACTTTGTGCAAAAATATCTTTTTTTGAATCTTGAATAAGTTGTGCAATATAAAAACCTTTCACTTTTTTATACTTTTTAATATCAAAGATATTTTCATATTTATTTAGATTTCCTGAAAGATCTAAAGCAAACAAAGTTCTTAGGCATTTATTGCAAGTTGAACAATTTTCATGTGTATCATCACCACTTACACATACATTTAAATATCTATACGTTGGCTCGTAGTTTGATATATCTACTATTTTGTCAACACGTGAGTAGGCAGCACCCTCTTGATAAAACTCCGTACTTTCTGTTGATAATAAAGGTAATAAAATAGGATCACAATAAATACCAATATCTTTATCTCTATATTTTTTTGAGAAATTTATAATCTGAGTGTAATTAAATCCAGCAGATGCATAATAATATTTTGAAAAATGTTTTTGTAGTACTAGGACACCAGCACAGCCTGTCAAAGTATGTATCTTTTCATGCCCCCAGGGATGAAAAGTGTGTAAATTAGAATCTATAGGTATGTAATCAAGATTTACTTCTTTGGGATAGTTTTTAAGGTGGTTATATCTTTGCAAATATTTTACCTTTGCACTTTCCTCCTTACTGCCATGAGAACCTACATTTAAAAATAAAAGTGTATTTACTCTTAAACCTATATCATTTTGTTTAACAAATAGCTCATGTATCGCATTAAAAGAGTCTACACCACCAGAAAATCCTGTACCAATACCTGTATTATCAAAAAATTGTTCACTTAGTTCCTTCGCACTAACTTTTATTTTTTTAGCAGTAGGGCAAAATGAAATGAGTAATGGAATGACATATTTATTTATGTTAAAAATTAATTTTTTAGACACAATGCCATCAATATAAAGATCTTCTCCACACATCATTGCTGGAAAAAGCATCCCTACAAGAAATGCGTCCATTTGAGTGGTACAAACATGTTGTTCATACAATTCTGGTACAGAAAACCAAAGATTTTTAGATCCTAAGACACTACTTTCTATAGTGGCTGATAATATTAATTTATCGTTTTGGTGAGTAACCTCAATACTTTTAATATACATGTTTTTTACACTAACTATAAAGTGGCTGAATTTTATATATTTTTACTTTTTTTTACAAATAAATGTTCGCTATTTATCCATTAGTATATTAATTACTTTTTTATATCCATTGAGCATAACGGCGATTATATAAACTCTAAAGTATCTAACTTGGATCGTTTTTTTTATTTATCTGTGGGATTTAAAGCGGTTTTGGTGGTTTCAGTCTAAAAAATAAAGCCCTCAATTGAGGGCTTTATTTAGATATCAATTAATGTAGGAACCATGTGTAGTAGCCCCACAGCATAAGTGGCCAAGCGAGAAAGGGGCTAAAAAGCCATTTCCAGAACCAATGGTGTGGCGTAAAACCCACACCATGCACAAAACCACCTGAAATACCTATCATGATGAACATCAGCGCTCGATGGCTATATCCACCATTGTCATCCAGCATAACAGCAGGATGTACAAGTAACACGGCTGCCAAAGGAAAAGCTAACAGGCAGGAAATGACCATTGCAAATTTATTTGGCTTCTTTTCTACAAGTGATTTTTCTACAGCAGCATCAGTCATTTGTTATTCCTCATCTAGATCTTGATGATGTTCGATGTAAAGCGCACTAAGTACACCTGCAAAACATGCCATCAAAATACCGAGAATCCAAGCAAAATACCACATCGTCTTTTCTCCTTAGACACAGCCTTAGTATAGGCTGTGTGAATTCTCTTCAATATGTTTGTTAGTAACCACGCCCCACATTTTGTAGTAACACCAAGTTGTGTAGCACAGGATAAGTGGGACAAAAATACATGCTGCAACTGTCATCACAGTTAGGGTATTTTTACTTGATACCGCATCCCACATAGTCAAACTTACAGTTGGGTTGATGCTCGATGGCATAAGGAAAGGGAACAATGCAAAACCAGCAGTTAAGATTGCACCAATGACTGCCAAGCTTGAACCAAGGAAGCTGAAACCTGCTTTACCTTTACCTGCGGCAAGGATGATGATCAGCGCACCTAAAATAGCCATGATTGGCGCAATCATAGTAATTGGATAAGTACTGTAATTGTTCATCCAACCTGGGTTGGCATTGGTGATCACTTCTTTAGCTAATGGGTTTGCAACGCCATTAGTGTCAAACGGTTGAGCTAATGTGTAGCCTTGGATATTACCGAAGTATAACCATGCGCCTGCCAGTAAGAAGCAAACTAAGAATACGATACCCATAAGCTGGGTTGCTTTTGCAGAGCGTGCGCGCAGATCGCCGTCTGTACGAAGCATGAGCCATGCACCACCGTGAGCGCAAAGCATAGATAAACTCACGATACCGCAAACTAAAGCGAATGGGTTAAGCAGTGCAAAGAAGCTCCCTGTATAAGTCGAGCGAACAGTTTCGTCCATAGTGAATGGAACACCAAGGAACATATTACCAAACGCAACACCAAATACGAGGGCAGGAACGGCACCACCAATTGCTAAACCCCAGTCCCAAGAATTACGCCACTTGGTATTTTCAAGTTTAGAACGGTAGTCAAAACCGACTGGACGTAAGAAGAGAGCGAAGAGTACCAGTAACAGCGCCCAATACATGCCTGAGAATGCAGTTGCATATACCATTGGCCATGCTGCAAACAGTGCACCACCGGCAGTAATAAACCATACTTGGTTACCGTCCCAGTGTGGGGCAATCGTATTGATTGCCGCACGACGTTCTTCGTCTTTTTTACCTACGAATGGCATGATCGCCATTGAGCCCATATCGAAGCCATCGGTGAGGGCGAAGCCGATCAGTAGGACACCGACTAAAACCCACCAAATGATTTTGAGTAATTCATATTCGATCATGCTTGAGCCTCCTCATTTGCCTTTTTTGCAGCTTCAAGTTTCTCGAAGTGGTATTTACCAGTATGTAGAGAACTTGGGCCAAGGCGTGAGAATTTAATCATTAAGTACATTTCAATGATCAGCAGTACAGTGTAGAACGCTGCCAATGCAAGGATAGAACCCCATACATCACCTGTACTTAAGCTAGAAGCTGAAAGATGTGTAGGTAGAACTTCACCGATAGTCCAAGGTTGACGACCAACTTCGGCAACATACCAACCTGTTTGTGCAGCAATCCAAGGTAATGGTAGAGCAAACAAAGCAAATTTTAATAACCAAGGTTTGTTTTCTGCATTACGTTTACCGACAGCAAAGGTAGCAAGTACGAACAAAAGGAGCATTAAGAAACCAGAAGCAACCATTGCACGGAATGCCCAGAACAAGCTTGGAACATGTGGAATAGTGTCTTTTGCAGCAGCTTTGATTTGATCATCAGAAGCATCGACCACTTTGTCTGTGTATTTTTTCAGAAGCAGACCATAACCCAAGTCTTTTTGAGACTCAGCAAATGCTGCTTTAAGTTCAGGAGACGTATCGCCTGCACGAAGTTGTTCTAACTGTGAGTAAGCCACCATACCGTTACGAATACGCGCTTCGTGTTGTACGATCAGGTCTTTAATACCTGTCACTTCTTTATCAGTTGAACGTGTTGCGATAATCCCCATGACATAAGGAATTTTGATCGCGTAGTCAGTAGACATGGTTTCTTTATTTGGAATACCGAACAAAGTAAATGGCGCTGGAGCTGGGTGAGTGTCCCATTCAGCTTCAATCGCAGCTAGTTTAGTTTTTTGTACGTCACCAATTTCATAACCAGATTCATCACCCAGTAAGATCACCGAAAGTGTAGACGCTAAACCAAAGATAGCAGCGATGGCGAATGAGCGACGCGCAAATGGCAAGTCACGCTTTTTCAATAAGTAGTAACTTGAAATTGCCAGTACGAAAATAGCACCAGTCACATAACCTGCAGATACGGTATGCACGAATTTAACCTGAGCCACGGGGTTGAAAATCAGCGCACCGAAGTCCACCATTTCCATACGCATGGTTTCATAGTTAAAAGCAGAACCAACAGGGTTTTGCATCCAACCATTGGCTACTAAAATCCATAGTGCAGACATGTTCGAGCCAAGTGCAACTAACCAAGTTACAGCCAAATGCTGAACTTTGGATAGGCGATCCCAGCCGAAGAAGAATAAACCAATAAATGTTGATTCAAGGAAGAATGCCATCAGACCTTCAATGGCTAATGGTGCACCGAAAATATCACCGACATAGTGCGAGTAATACGCCCAGTTAGTACCGAACTGAAACTCCATGGTCAAACCAGTAGTAACACCTAATGCGAAGTTAATACCGAAGAGTTTTCCCCAGAATTTAGTCATGTCTTTATAAATTTCTTTGCCAGAAATCACATAGGTGGTTTCCATAATGGCAAGAATAAAAGCCAGACCTAAAGTCAGCGGAACAAAAATAAAGTGATACATCGCGGTCATTGCAAATTGGAACCGCGAAAGATCGACCACGCTTTCAGAAATCATCAACGTGTCTCCTTGATTTGGGAAGGACTGCCAGCAATATGCTCGGCAACTTGATTGTCAAAGTTTTTAGGGATGGTAGGGGCGTCGAACCAGATGTTCTTAATGATCATTAAAATAATCACTTTAATTATTAGTATTGCGGTTATTTCTCTGACCACACGACGATTTAAATCTTTGAATTTTAAGCTCATGGAGATAAGCCTATTCTTTAAACTTGTACTATATTATTAACAAATATACACAAAAAGCAAATAGGTTGAACAGTTAAAATAAAAATATATTATTAAAGTGTTTTAATACAATAACTTAATCGTTTTAATGATTTAAAAATAAACTAATTCTGTTATTTAAATACCTGACTAAAATACTTATATTTAAACTTTTTAAACCCGACTAAATTACTTATGTATCTAATTTAAATTCTGACTAATTTACTATATTTACTAAAATTTACATTGTGAATAATGAGAATCTTTACTAATTAAATATAAGTAGGTTAAGTCTTGAAGTGCGACACCACCTCGCTATTAAATAACCCGAATCATGAATAAGCCCAGATATATCATGATAAATTGAGGCTTGTTTTGATGTGGGCCGCATTCTTCAGTGTATAAACTTCTGTCTGCGGACATATCGCAGCAATTGCCTCAGGAAGCTTTTACGTCCATCAATGCAGGCGATCAGAATGTCTGTCACTATTCTGCAAATCTGTGAATACGCTGAACATTCATTAGCACCTTCACTTTTTGAAAGGTAAAGACCTAGCCGTTCTTTATGGTCCTCGGCATGTAATCCCAGAATGGTAAAACGGCTTTGTTGACAGAAATACCTTCATTCTTGATCTTTTTTGTTAAAAACACGACATTTTAATTGGTGAATAATACTTGTAATGAATGGTATTGAGCCACACAAATGGATATACGGCAATATCGAGAAGACGCCGTTACCAAGCATGTAATTCAGGGATTAACTTGTCTGTAATATTGGTAATGCCACCCTTGGAAAGAACCAGTGCATACATATCGGTAATTTGTTTCTGAATATTGCGGTAGCCCGTACGGAGTGCATATAGCGAAATGACTTTGTTGTCGATCTATTTATGGAGTTAGGTTTGATTTTTCTTGACGAGTTGAGGCTCAAAATCGTCAGCACGATCCCGAGGTATTTCCAGTTCAAATGAACCGTAAGATGATTTTACAGTCTTACGAGAATAGCTATTCCTACAATTGGCTAGTGGGGGCTTCTAAATTCAATTTCAGCATTTAAAGCTGCTTCTGTCAGTTGTTTGAGGGGTGGGGTTAAGATACCGTTTTCACCAGTGAGGAGGGCTTGACTGTAATTGTTTTTAAAAACAGCTTTGAAATCAAAGTTGCTTGCCATGATGTGTCATTTCTTGTTTGATTCAGTTTATTGAAATGACACAGATTTTTGAATACTATTGAAAAAGCAGGTATTTATAACGTATATAAGTCCTACTTTTGCTAATCAAAGCGCAATATTGTATACTTCTGCTTAACTCGAAGCGGGTAATGTTCCTGCTTATCTTTTTTTATTTAGCTGATTGTGATTTATCTGTATTCAAGCTTCTGACTTGAATCATATCTTTGTAACTACAGAATTATTATTCCAAACCCGATTGATTAATCTCTTTGTTCTGTCACAAAAAGCTCACATGTTGAGTAAATCTTTTGAATATTTTAAATACTTGGCAAACTGCCAAAGCCGTAAATGGCGATGAAATTAATGTAAAAATGGTGCCTTTAAAACGTCAACAAAATACCAATGCTGGTTTAATTTGGGTTGATGTTGGGCAAATGGTTGAATTAGAAACAGGCGAGACATTTAACCTGAATCTAGATGGCAAAAGCTTCTATACTGGCCCAAACCAGCTATATCGCTTAGCCTAAAAGCAAAAAACAGCAGATGATCTGCTGTTTTTTTTTTGCTTAATTTAAAGTCTACGTTTGCATGGTCTGGATGCGTATATTAATCAAATATGATGGTAAGTTTTTCTAAAGGCTAACGATTAGAAAGCTATGGACTAGTAAGACCAAATTTTTAATTTTAAATCACTCACAGATGGGTTTTCACCAATCTCTAATATTTGAGCTTGTTCTGTACGCCAGTCCCCTAAAACGATACGAGGTTTGCCATGCACATCGTGTATTTGGGGGCGGTGGGTATGTCCATGAATCAGTAGATCGGCATGCTCTAAAGCTTTTTCTACAGCTTCGGCATTTACATCCATGATTTCATAAGATTTAACTTGCTTGGTTTCTGTACTTTTTTTGCGGAAGCCATTGGCGATTTTTTGTCGAATGCTAAGCGGTAAGCTCTTTAAGAAACCTAAAAGCAAAGGATTACGAATCACTTTACGAAACTTTTGGTAAGACACATCATCGGTGCAAAGTAAATCGCCATGTTCGAGGCGAATTTTATAGTTGCTAATGTGGAGATAATCAACGTCTTGTAATAATTGACCGTGAAATTTATCTAAAAACTTTTGACCCAATGCAAAGTCACGATTACCTACTTGGAAATAAATTTGATTTCCCAAAGCAGTAAAATCTTTAAGCGCTGCAATGATTTCGTCTAACCATGGGGCAGTAAAGTCATCACCAATCCAAGCATTAAACCAATCACCTAAAATATACAGCTGGGTATTTTGAGTTTTGTATTGTTCTAACAAAGCTAAAAACCCCCGAACGAGTCGAGGGTGTTCAGGTGACAAATGTAAATCAGCGATAAACAGATAGGTCACGAATCTTTTCCTTATTCTAAAAATCCCTCCCAGCCTCCCTTTGGAAAAGGGAGGAGTTCCGACATTTATTTCATATTGAAACTCCCTCCTTTATTAAAGGGACTTGCGCAGCAATGCTACTCAGGGAGAATTTAAAAATTATTCAGAAATGATTTTAGCTGATTCGATTACAACGTTCTCTAGAGGAACGTCTGCGTGGTAGCCACGGTTACCAGTACGAACGCTTTTGATTGCGTCAACAACGTCAAGACCTTCAACTACTTTACCAAATACTGCATAGCCCCAACCTTGCGCTGTTTTACCAGTGTGATTAAGGAAAGAGTTGTTTTTCACGTTAATGAAGAATTGAGCTGAAGCAGAGTGAGGTGCTTGAGTACGTGCCATAGCGATCGTACCAACATCATTGCTTAAACCGTTGTCAGCTTCGTTTTCAATAGAATCACGAGTTGTTTTTTCTTTGAAGTTTTCATCCATGCCGCCGCCTTGGATCATGAAACCATCAATAACACGGTGGAAAATCACGCCGTCATAGAAACCATCGCGAACATACTGTAAGAAGTTTTCAGCAGTTTTAGGTGCTTTTTCAGTGTTAAGCTCAAGAACAATACGACCTTTATTGGTGTTTAATTCGACTTGAGGAAAACTCATTGTGTAATCTCCTGTACATGGACATGAAAGCCATGGGTTTTTTGGTTGTGAGAAGCATAAGCAAACTGTAAACTACAAGGCAAGTAAAAACGTTACTTTCTTTGTTAAAAATAAAGAAAAGCGTTTTAATTATCCTAATTTTATCTTTATAGAAGTGATTTTATTACCATGAAGCCAAACGATGTTGTTTCATCCCTGCCTAACAATCCGACAACCAAGAACAATGCCCCTGTCGAAGCTGCGCAGCAGGAACAACAGCCAGGCTTAGATTTTGTACGTCAAGTCATTACCGATGATTTATCTGCAGGTCGTACAGAACAAGTTGTAACACGTTTCCCACCAGAGCCAAACGGCTACCTACATATTGGTCATGTAAAAGCCATTTGTCTGAACTTTGGTATTGCTCAAGAATTCGCGGGTCTATGTAACCTCCGTTTCGACGATACAAACCCAGATGCCGAAGAACAAGAGTATGTAGATGGTATTGCCAATGACGTGAAATGGCTAGGTTTTGAGTGGAACGGCGAGCCGCGTTATGCATCGAGCTATTTTGATCAGCTTTACACTTGGGCAGTTCAATTGATTGAACAAGGTGATGCCTATGTGGATTTGCAAAGCCCTGAAGAAATCAAACTAAACCGCGGTAATTTTGTTGAGCCGGGTAAAAACTCGCCGCAACGTGATGCTAGCGTAGAAGAAAACTTAGCGCGTTTTGAACAAATGCGTAATGGTGAGTTGGGAGAAGGTCAGGCAGTACTACGTGCCAAAATTGACATGACTTCACCTAACATTCATATGCGTGATCCTATTTTGTATCGTATTTTGCATTCTGAACATCACCAAACTGGTGATAAATGGAAAATGTACCCAATGTACGATTATGCGCATCCATTATCAGATGCCATTGAAGGAGTTACGCATTCACTGTGTACACTTGAGTTTGTTGATCACCGTCCATTCTATGACTGGGTTGTAGAAAAAGTTAAATCACCATCTGTACCACGTCAGTACGAATCAAGCCGCTTAAATGTGGATTACACCATTACCTCTAAGCGTAAATTACGTAAATTGGTTGAAGGTGGTTTTGTGAATGGTTGGGATGACCCACGTATGCCGACCGTTGTGGGTATGCGCCGTCGTGGCTTTACTCCAGAAGGTCTACGTGACTTCTGCAAACGTGTAGGTGTAACGAAAGTTGATGGCAGTATCGTAGATGTTGCAATGCTTGAATACTGCATCCGTCAGTCTTTAGAAAATACTGCTTCGCGTGGCATGGCTGTGTTGAATCCACTCAAAGTGACTTTAACTAACTTGCCTGAAGCGATGGATTTGGTGCATGCACGTCATCCAAACGTAGACATGGGTGACCGTATCATTCCGTTAACTCAAGACATTTACATTGATCGTAAAGACTTTGAAGAAGTTGCACCTAAAGGCTTTAAACGTCTGATTCCGGGCGGTGAAGTGCGTTTACGTCATGCGTATGTGATTAAGTGCGATGAAGTGATTAAAGACGAGAACGGTGAAGTGGTTGAATTGAAATGTTCAATTGACCCTGAAACTTTAGGTAAAAACCCCGAAGGCCGTAAGGTGAAGGGCGTTGTACATTGGGTTTCTGCAAGCAAAGGTATTGCTGCGGAAGTTCGTATCTACGACCGTTTATTTACTGAGTCAGACCCTGAAGTGGGTGATGACTTCCTTGCTAACTTAAACCCTGAATCGCTGAAAGTGGTTCAAGCGGTGATTGAGCCTGCATTGGCAGAAGTAAAACCTGAAGACCGTTTCCAATTTGAACGTGAGGGTTACTTTGTTGCAGATCAGTTTGATCATACAGCAGAAAAACCGGTGTTTAACCGCATCCTAGATTTGAAAGACAGTTTCAAACCGGGTAAATAAAATCTTAGATTTTTAAAGGGATTCATCTTTGAATCCTATATAGATTAAGATCAAGTAGGTTAAAATTAAGCTCAACTTCGGTTGGGCTTTTTTCATGGTTGAGATGGTTCATTAAGGCAGTACAGAGGGAAAATAAGTGATCATTCGAAATAAAAATAATAGCTTTAAACTTTTATTTGCATGGCATGGCACGATACTCCCAAAA
Source organism: Acinetobacter sp. YH01009 (assembly GCF_013420765.1). Classification (NCBI taxonomy): domain Bacteria; kingdom Pseudomonadati; phylum Pseudomonadota; class Gammaproteobacteria; order Moraxellales; family Moraxellaceae; genus Acinetobacter; species Acinetobacter sp. YH01009. The sequence goes on from NZ_VOYE01000018.1 coordinate 10,271, forward strand.
GTTATGCCTGCTTTAGCCGTCGTGGTGAGTTTGTCGGCGATTTTGGTGTATCTAAGTGCTGCGCACTACCTGAATACCCCCGAAGTTCCTGCCATCGGATTTACCATCTTTGGGGTGATTCTGTCGATTTTTTTGAGCTTTCGAAATACTGCCTGTTATGACCGTTGGTGGGAAGGTCGCAAGCTTTGGGGCTCATTGATTGCCAATACACGCCACATGATTCGTGATAGCCATGTCCTTGAAGATGAGCAAAGAACCGTGTTGATTTACCGCATCATGCTGTTTTGCAATTTGTTACGTGATCGCTTACGCCATGAATCACAAGATATTGCACATTTTAAAGATGGTGCAGCTTTGACGGATCAGCAATGGCAGCAATGTCGAGACAATATCAATGCGCCACAGTATTTACTTGAAATTATTCAAAAAGATTTAGTCAAAACTTATAAACAATGTCAGATTACAGATATTATTTACAGCACGCTTACACGTCATACTGTAGCAATGGGTGATATCCATGCAGGCTGTGACCGTATTATGACCACGCCACTACCATTTTCCTATTCGGTGCTTTTACATCGCGCGGTGTATTCATTTTGTCTGATTTTGCCGTTTAGCCTAGAGGCCAGTTTAGGGATTTGGACACCTGTTATTGTGGCTTTGATTGCATATTTATTTTTAGGTTTGGATGCGTTAAGTGCAGAGCTAGAAGAGCCTTTTGGCTTGCAGGAAAATGATTTACCGCTGGACTCGATTGTACGCAATATTGAGCGTGAAATGTTTAGCAGCCTAGAAGTTGAACTTCCGCCGCTGATTAAGACATTTAACAGTAACCTAAGATAAGTTCTTGGCCTAATTTTTAGATAAATTGGGCGATACGTACCAAGCATACTGATGCTGAAAAAAATCGTCCAAGTGTTGCATAAAGGCCTGTACTTTAGGCGGCACAAAATGTCGATGCGGAATTACCACATAGATTGCTGTGCTTTGAACAGGGATTGCAGGTAGAACTTGGATGAGTCGGCCAGATTGTAGATCGTCCTCCACATGCCAGATGGAGTGGTTCGAAATGCCTAAACCTGCAAGTGCTGCTTGGCGTACGCCTTCACCTGAGTTGATATGAAATTGCCCTGAAACAGGTATTTTTATGCTGTGTTGATCTTGGAAAAATGTCCAATGCTGCGAAACGCCCTTTGGGTATTTCTGCAAAATGCATTGGAGCATAGAGAGCTCTTCTAGAGAGCGAGGTTCGCCATGTTGTTTGATATAGCTAGGCGAGGCACACAAAATACGACGGTTTAAGCTGAGTGGTTTAGCAATCAGCGATGAGTCTTCTAGCTGTCCAATACGTATCGCAACGTCGATACCTGCGGAGACCAAATCTAAATTTTGATCGGTCTGTTCAATATCTAAAGTCAATGTTGGGTGTAGATTGGCAAAGGCTGCAAATACTGGCCCTAAGATACGATTTCCAAAAACTTCTGAACAGGTGATTTTTAATGTGCCACTGAGTTGTTGTGGTTCAGGCTGAAATTGGCCTAGCAGAGAATTAAATTGTTCGAGTAAGGGAAAACCTTGCTGCAATAAAACAGCACCCTCCTGTGTTAAATGTAGTTGCCATATAGTGCGATGAAATAAGCGCAGCCCTAAACTTTGTTCAAGTCTGTGTAGACGGCTACTAGCGACAGAAACAGAGAGATTGGCTTCTTTGGCAGCTTGACTGATTGAACCCAGTGCCGCCATTCGTGTGAATAAGTCGAAATCTTCAGTTAGCATTATCAATATAATCAAGAAAGTCTTTCTCGATATTCAGGGTTTTTCTGATAAATATCTGTGCCTATTCTGTGTATAAATTAAACACAGGAAATCACCATGAACTATCACAATCTAGGGCAATCTGGCTTACAAGTTTCAGAGTTCGGCTTTGGTGCAGGTACATTTGGCGGGCAAGGCCCTATTTTCTCTGCATGGGGGCAATCGAGTTTAAATGATGCCCAACGTATGATTGATCTGTGTATTGATCAAGGCGTGAATTATTTCGATACCGCAGATGCTTACTCAAATGGTGCCTCAGAGCAGATGCTCGGTGCATTACTTCAATCAAAACGCCAAGAGGTGATTATTTCCAGCAAAGTGGGTATCCGATTGAACGATGGAATCAATCAAGGTGGATATTCTAGAAGCTATTTAATACAAGCTGTGGAGGCGAGTTTAAAGCGTTTAGGCACAGATTATATTGATGTGCTGCAACTACATCAGTTTGATAGCACGACGCCACTTGAGCAGCTGATGCGCAGTTTGGATGACTTGGTACGTAGTGGAAAAGTTCGCTATATCGGTGCGTCGAATTTTTCAGGCTGGCAGCTCATGAAAGCTCAGTCGATTGCCCAACAGCAGGGCTATGAAAAGCTAAGTGTGCATCAAGTCTATTATTCTTTGATTGGACGTGACTATGAATGGGAGTTGATGCCTGCGCAGCATGATCAACAGATTGGTGCAGTGGTATGGAGTCCGCTAGGCTGGGGGAGATTAACAGGAAAATTTGATCGTGAGCATGCGATTCCAAAGCAAAGTCGACTACATGAGACAGCACAATTCGCACCACCAGTTCAACACGAAAAGTTATTTGCAGTGTTAGATGTAATGCAAGAAATCGCCATGGAAACAGGGCACTCTATTCCACAGATTGCATTGAATTGGCTGAAAACCAGACCGACAGTGTCTAGCATTTTGATAGGCGCACGTAATGAACAGCAACTGTTGGATAACCTTGCGGCGAAGGAATGGTCATTAAGCTTAGAGCAGTTAGCCCGATTAGACGCAGTCAGTGCAGTGTATCCACCTTATCCATACTATCCCTATTGGAATGGGCAATTTACAGAGAAGAATCCCACGCTAGTGACATCAGCCTCTATTTCAGAACATACAGCAGAATAGGGCAATAACAATTCAGTGGTAGGCAATGATCAGTTCTCTGTGCTATCACTGAATAAAATTATAATATGAAGGAATGCTGATGAGTGTCGTGATTGAAACCCAGATGTTAATTCGTAAGTCCATCAATATCGTATTTAATGCTTTTGTTGATCCTTTAATAACACAGCATTTTTGGTTTAGTGCATCGAGTGGATATCTAGAAGAAGGTAAAACGGTGCAATGGACTTGGCAAAAATATAATGCAGTCGCCGATGTAGACGTGCTGAATATTAAGGAAAACAAATTAATTCAAATACAGTGGGGAGAACCAAAAACTCAGGTCGATTTTATTTTTGAGCAAATTAGCCCGATGGAAACCTATGTCCGCATCAAAAATTCAAAGATTCCTCTGCAAGGTCAGGCATTGATTGATTTTATTATCGATAGTACAGGTGGTTTTACAACGGTTTTGGATGCAGCCAAAATTTATTTAGAACATGGCCTGCAAAGCAATTTGGTTGAAGACAAATTTCCACCTTTTAGCAATGCGAACTTTTAGCAATGTGAAGAGTGACCAAGATTAAGTATTACATCTGATACGCTAAAATAAAAAGCTTGTGTATTGGCACAAGATTTCTAAGCAATGTGCTGATGTACTGAAATTTGATAAAGCCACAGTTCAATGATGCTGCAGTGAATTAACGATTCTTATGTTCTTCACGCTTTAAATAGGTATAAACCGGCATCTGCATTTTGGCTTTTTCGCGCAGTTTCTTTTTGATATAGAACACCAGTGCAAAGCAAGTGGTGGTCACGGTCAGCATCATGCTACTCATAAAACTCATCAGAGAACTGACATACCCAATCGTGGTGAGTCGGTTCATCATACGAAACACCTGAGGACTACTTTCAACACCGGTAATGGCCCAAGTGCATAAGTGTTCACAGTTATTAATAATCAGATGATAGTTGTTTTCATGCATACGTGAGCGCATACGACGCACCACTTTACGCCCTTTAAACTTTGGATTGCTGTACGACTGAACGATGATTTTTTTGCCGTGGCTGAAATTTTCGATAGAGGTCATTTCAATCGGATGTTTTTTGAAAAGGTGTGCAAAACCCGAGTAGTGAATGACTCTACCGCGGCCGGCATATATGCCATGATGGCTATAACCGAAGTGTTTAACAATCAGATGTGTTCCAAGAGGAAAACCATCTTTCTGCACATGCATGTATTTACCAGTCCTACTTTATATCCGAATTATTTTTAAAGATTAGTCTACTTTTAATCTGTGAATTAATCGACTATTTTAGCGATGATTTAGCTAAAATTTGTTCGATTTTTAACGTGCACTATGGATAGGGTCATGCTTGGTCTTCAATCAACCTCAATGTTTAAAAAAATGCGCTTTATGATGCTGCTCGGTCTGATTTTCTCACCGACTATTTCCTATGCCAATATTCAAGCGAAACGTGTCAGTCAGCCTATTGCAGTGGATGTGGTTGAAATTTCGGATTTGAGTAAACTAGAGCTCTATTTATATGATGCAGAGCAGCAGCCATATCGAGACCTACAGCGTTTAAAGCAGTCATTAGCGCGTAAGTGTAATACGATGAACTTTGCAATGAATGCAGGGATGTATCATGCAGATTTAGCGCCTGTTGGTCTTTACGTTGAAAATGGGCTGCAGAAAAAAGCCTTGAATCGTGCAACACGAGGCTTTGGTAATTTTTTAATTCAGCCGAATGGTGTTCTGGCATGGAATGACAAGCAAGCGGTGATATTAACTACACAAAAATATGCTTCCACAGATTTTAAGGCACGTTATGCAACGCAGTCAGGTCCAATGCTGGTGGTAGATGGAAAAATCAATCCAAACTTTATCCCACAGTCAGATTCATTGAAAATCCGCAATGGCGTGGGGATCAAAAACGGCAAGTTGTATTTTGTGATCAGTCGTGAAGGGGTGTCATTTTATGCATTTGCACAATATTTTAAGCAGCAATTATCGATTAACAATGCCTTGTATTTAGATGGATCTGTGTCTAGTGCAGAAATCCAAGCGTTGAATAGACATGATTCAAGTTTGAAACCTTTAGGGCCAATTGTAGCGTATACAACAGCATCTCAATGCAAACAATAAAAGCCCGAATAATTGGACTTCATCTGTACAGTGTTTAGATTGATAGCAACTACTGTTTATTTGCCGACTAAACCTAAAAAGGTACTTTGGGTTTGGCACATTTGAATGGCTTGTTCTTTAGATTGTTTTTTAATACTTTCTTCAAACTGTTTTTTCTGTTCTTTGATTTGTTCTTCGTTTAAGCCCATTTGTTTCGACAAGGCTTCGAGTTTGTCCCAAGATTCTTCGCATTCTTTGGGAATTTGGCTACAAGCACTTAGACTAAGTATGCAGCAGGCGATTAGGCAATTTGTTAATTTATTCATGTGCATTCCTTTAGTTTTTATATCAATGCTGTTTAGAGGTCTTCGGCATCATATTTGATGCAATATTAGGTTTTATTGTCGTGTGTTTAAAATTAGATATTGCTGATTTGCCATGGAGCATAGCATAAAATTTGTAAATAGCGATGTGGCCGACTCACAAAACCTGATCTGTAAATAAGTGGCATCCTTTTGATTAGTCTAAAAATGAAAAAGGCACTCTGTAAAACAGAATGCCTTGTTTGAACATTGAATGTTCAGACTCTACTGTAGAGGTAGATGCTGGATTTCATTTAATTCCTTACGGCTATAACCGCGCGAAGCGAGTACTTTTTTAATACCGAGGATAACATCTTCATCCGTTGCCTTTGTAAGAGCAGCAATAAGCTGTTCATTGGTTTTACAAGAGCAATCATTTTCAACACAGGCAATTTGATTCTTATGCCCGTTTTGCTGTTCATTAGCGAACAACTTATGCCAAAAACTCATAGAGCCTTCATTTGCGACCTAACATAGGACGAAATATAACCAATCCAATAAATAAAGCAAGACTACTAAAGTGAAATTTTAGCCACTTGAATCATCATTTTTTCGATTGGACTTTTAAAATCTTTAACTTATTTGTTTTTAAAGCTGTTCATAAATATGCATGTGACGAGAAAATAAAGCTTTTTTAGCATATAAAAAAGGAGCTTTTAGAAAGCTCCTTTTATGACAGCAACATGACTTGAAATAATTTGTTTAAATCTTCTCAAGAAATACGCCAGACTCTACATGGTGTGTGTAAGGGAACTGATCAAACAAGGCAAATTTGCTGATTTTATGCGTTTGTGAAAGTAGTTTGAGATTGTCATGCAAAGTATCTGGGTTGCATGAAATATAGATAATGCGTTCAAAACGTTGCAACAGTTTTAGTGTTTCATCATCGATACCAGCACGCGGTGGATCGACAAATACCGTATCGAAGTTATAGCTTGAAATTTCAATCTCAGCTTCTTCAAGGCGGCGGAATGTACGTTCAGCATTGTAGGCTTGGGTAAACTCTTCAGCTGAAAGACGAGCCACTTGGATATTATCAATACCATTTTGCTCAATATTCCACTGCGCGGCATAAACTGAAGACTTGGCTAATTCGGTTGCCAAAACGCGATTAAAGCGTGTTGAAAGAGGCAGCGTGAAATTACCATTACCACAGTAGAGCTCAAGTAAGTCTTTGTCTGAGTGATCCGCAACCTGACACGCCCATTCCAGCATTTTTTGACATACGCCGGCATTTGGCTGTGTGAAGCTACTTTCAATTTGTTTATACTGATATTTACGGTCAAATACTTGGAGTTCTTCAACCACATAGTCATCAGTTAAAATCACGCGCTGACCACGACTACGACCATAAATCTTGATGTTGAGCTTTGCAGACAGGGCTTTGGCAGCAATTTCCCATTCAGCATTGAGTGGGCAACGGTAAACCAATGAAACCAGCATTTCACCTTTCAGGGTTGCTAAGAAATGAACCTCAAATAAACGGCTCGATAAGATCTCTTGTGCCTTGAGTTCATTTAATAATATTGGCATTAAGTCATTAATGCTTTTATCTGCAATAGGGAAATCTTTAATTTCTACAACTTGTTTTTCATTGTCTGCATTGCGTTCAAACATTGCATAGAACATATCATTTTCAGTATGCCAAATTCGGAATTCCGCTCGCATACGAAAGTTTTGTTCAGCAGAAGGAAAAACTTCTAAAGAGGGAGGGTTGTATTCTGAAAATTGAGCCGTAATGCGGGCAACTTTGGCATCAAGTTGTTGCTGATAAGTTGAAGTCATATGCAGTAAAAAATCGCAAACATATTAAAAAAAGTCATGTTAGCAAAATTCACCTTATAAGACTAAATTAATTCCACTTTTGGCTGTATTTATCTGTAGAGAAGATGAATCTGAATACGCTAAACAGAACTTTTATCGAGGGGAAGTTAAAAAAACGCTCAATCTTTATGGAACATTCATAAAGATTGAGCTAAGTGAGGAACTGATTAGTTGGAGTTCAATTCAGTGTTTAATTCATTGTCATTAAGCTGGCATTACCACCGGCTGCAGCTGTATTGACACTAGTTGCACGCTCAATCACGAAACGTTCTACAGGGATGTCATATTGGCCTGAAGCTAAATGCGTAATGCCAATAATTGCACCTTCACGAGACGCGATGACTTGTTGAATTTTTAATAACTCAGTTTGTTCACCATGGTGTAAAACCGCATCAAAATTGCCATGATAAATATCCGTGATCACTTTAAATTGGTCCACGAGGATTTTCGGCATGCTATTTAAGTGTTTTAACACAAAAGTATTGTCTGCAAGTACCACGGGTTGACTACCCACCGATAAAATCGCAGCAATTTGATTCAGTTGATCTGCATCATTATTGGCTAGTGAAAGTACACCTTTACGTGCCAAAATGGCATATTGGTTGTTTTCACCGGTTGGGCCTTGTAGCTCAAAACTTTGTCCAGCGGCTATGGCCTGCGGTGCTTGAATCGCAATGCCTGAAAAATGCTGCTTCGCCCAAGTGTTAAAAGCTTCATATGCAGGGAAGTGTGTAGCTTGCGTTTCTGCCTGAGCCGCATAAGGTGTAGCCAGTTTTTTCACAGACACTTGATGCATTAAACGGTAGAGATATAAAGGACCGCCCGCTTTTGGACCTGTACCTGATAAGCCTTCGCCGCCAAAGGGTTGTACACCAACCACAGCACCTACAATATTACGGTTAATGTACAGGTTACCGACTTCTGCATGACCGATAACTTTTTGAATCGTGTCATCAATACGTGTATGCAAGCCCATGGTTAAACCATAACCTTTGGCATTAATTTGTGTTAATAGGTTTTCAATCTCACCATATTTGTAGGTGATTAAATGCAATACTGGCCCAAAAACTTCGCGTTCTAAATCATTTAAATTTGGCAGTTCAATCAAAGTTGGTGCAACGAAGGTTCCCGTACTTAAGGCATTGCTATCAGCATTAAACATGATTTGATGTACTGGATAGCCTTTGCTACGCATCTTCTCAATATGTTTTTCAATATTTTGCTGTGCTTCAAGGTCGATCACTGGGCCAATGTCAGTTGCTAATAGTGCGGGATTTCCGACACGAAGTTGCTTCATCGCACCTTGTAACATGGTACGGACAACGTCCACATTATCTTCTTGTACACAGAGAATACGTAGGGCAGAACAGCGTTGACCTGCACTGTCATAGGCAGAGTTAACGACATCCAATACCACTTGTTCTGTCAATGCTGATGAGTCAACAATCATGGCATTTTGACCGCCAGTTTCAGCAATCAATACCACGCTTTCGCCAAATTGGTTTAAGCGCTGTGCCACGGTTTTTTGCAAGATACGTGCGACTTCCGTTGAGCCAGTAAACATGATGCCTTGGACACGTGAGTCCGCGCTGAGTTTGGCACCAATGGTTTCGCCACGGCCAGGAAGGAGTTGCAATACATCGAAGGGAACACCTGCTTCCCATAAAATATGTACAGCTTGAGCAGCAATCAGTGGCGTTTGTTCAGCAGGCTTGGCAATCACGGTATTACCTGCAACCAAGGCTGCAGCAATTTGACCTGTGAAAATAGCAAGCGGGAAGTTCCATGGGCTAATGCACAGCACAGTGCCAAGAGGTTCAATTTGCGTATTTTCTGCTAGATCAATCATTTGAGCTGCATAATAACGTAGGAAATCTACAGCTTCACGGACTTCAGCAATAGCATTGGCATAAGTTTTACCACTTTCACGTGACAACAACACCATGAGAGATTGCAATTGTGCTTCCATCAAATCTGCCGCACGATTTAAGCATGCTGCACGCTGATCTTTGTCTAAAGTTTTCCATGAAGCTTGGGCATTTACAGCATTATTGAGAGCGATTTCCGCTTGCTCTAGACTAGCTTCACTGACACTGCCGACCACATCACTACGGTTTGCAGGGTTTGTAATGTTGATACTTGCAGTATGAATTTCTTCTAAATTAGCGCCGATTGCACTAGCATGCCACTGGGTATGTGCATGCTGTACTGCCGTGGTATTGAGCTGAGATAAGTCGCGATCATTGGCTAAATCGAGTCCTTTTGAGTTGCGACGTTCTGTGCCATACAAATCTTGCGGAAATGGGATAGAAGGATGCTTAGCTCCAGTGATACCTTCTTTTTCAGCCGTCGCTAATATCGTCTGTCTTGGATTTTCAATTAAATCTTCAATTTTTAAATTTTTATCTGCAATACGGTTGACGAAAGAGGTATTCGCACCATTTTCCAGTAAACGTCGAACCAAATAGGCCAATAAGGTTTCATGGTTACCCACTGGTGCATAAATACGACAAGGCACACCCAGTTTGTTATCAGACTTCGAACCCACCACTTGTTCATAGAGGGGTTCACCCATGCCGTGAAGGCACTGAAATTCATACTGGCCTGGATAGTAAAGCTCTGGCTGTGCTAATTGGTAGATCGTAGCAACGGTTTGCGCATTGTGTGTTGCAAACTGAGGATAAATTTGCTCAGGTGCTGCCAAGAGTTTTTTAGCACATGCAATATAAGACAGGTCGGTATGAACTTTGCGCGTAAATACAGGATAGTCACTCATACCTTCAATTTGCGCTTTCTTAATTTCGCTGTCCCAGTATGCACCTTTCACTAAGCGGATCATTAAACGTTTTTGGCTACGCTTAGCGAGGTCAATAATATGGTCGACCACATAGAAACAGCGCTTTTGGTAGGCTTGAATCACAAATCCAATACCTTTCCAGTCTGCTAATTTAGGCTCAAAACACAGGCGCTCAAGTAGTTCCAAAGAAATTTCTAGGCGGTCAGTTTCTTCAGCATCAATGTTTAAACCAATATTGTAATGCTTAGCTAATACAGCAAGTTCTAGCACTTTGCCATAAAGTTCGTTATGTATACGGTCGATCTGTGAACGTTGGTAGCGTGGGTGTAGGGCAGACAATTTGATCGAAATACCTGCGCCGTTATAAACATCCTTACCTTCAGAGGCTTGACCAATCGCGTGGATCGCATCGGTATAGTCTTGATAATAACGTTCTGCATCAGGTTCAGTTAATGCTGCTTCACCTAACATGTCATATGAATAACGGAAGCCTTTGTCTTCTAATACTTCTGCATGTTTAAGCGCTTCATTGATGGTCTCGCCTGTAACAAACTGTTCGCCCATCATACGCATAGCCACGTCGACAGCTTTACGGATAATGCCACGTCCACTGCGTGCTAAAATACCGGTGAGTAGGCTAGACAGACTTTTTTGTTGAGGGGTTTCCATTAGTTTACCCGTCAGCATTAAACCCCAAGCAGCAGCATTTACGAACATGAGGCTACTTTGGCCAACATGATCTTTCCAGTTACCTTGGTTGATTTTATCTTTGATCAGTAAATCACGTGTTGCTTTGTCTGGAATACGGAGTAGCGCTTCGGCTAAACACATGAGCGCGATGCCTTCCTGAGAAGACAATGAAAACTCTTGTAGCAAGCCTTGCACAATGCCTGCTTTACCTGTACCGCTTTTACGTTCACGTAATGAATGGGCTAAGTCAAAAGCCAATTGTTGAATTTGATCGCTGATCGGGGAAGGGATTTCACTGTGTGCTAATAAGTTTTCAATACACTCAGTTTCAGCACGACGCCATGCTGTATTAATCGATTGTTCAAAGCTATTCTTGTCTTTAAATTCAGTGATGTAGTCATCGCTTCCCGTGACTTCAAATACTTTTCCATTCATGTTTCAATTTTCCGTGTCAAAGTTCTATGACGAGCAAATAAATCTTGAGCTTGATCCTTTATTTAATTTATCATCACAGAATATTTAGCGAATAACTCACTATAGTTTTAATAATATTTAGAGAAAAATTCAGATGAGTAGCCCATATTTGAGCTTAGACCGTATAGATATTCGAATTTTAGAGCTGCTGCAAGAAGACGGAAAATTGTCCAATATTAAGCTTGCGGAAATGGTGAATTTATCACCCACTGCGGCGTTGGCACGTGTGCAAAAATTATCGAAAGAGGGCTTTATTTTAGGCTATGAAGCACGTTTAAATCCGGTCTTACTCAACAATGGATTTGTGGTTTTTGTGGAGATTTTACTAGATAAAACTACACCCAATGTATTGGAAGATTTTTCGGATGCAGTGCGTCAAATTCCAGAAATCGTAGAATGTCACATGATCAGCGGTGGTTTTGATTTTGTGGTGAAAATACGCTGCGCAAATATGGAAGAATTTAGAAAAATTTCAGGGCAGGTACTTTGGCAATTACCTGGTATCAAGGAAACGCGTAGTTATCCTGTGATGGAAGTGATCAAAGAAAGTATGCAAATTAAGCTGAAACCTGCGGCTCGGCCGAAGTAGCTAATCATCAATAATTGAGTATAAAAAAGGGGCATTTAGCCCCTTTTTAGTGTCAAAAATTTTAGATTTCAGACATTTCTTTTTGATATTGCGCTTCGGCTTTTTCAAAGCGTTCAACCACATCCGCCTCTGGTGCTTTACCCAATAAGCTCACGACAACGATACTGATTGCAGAGAAAATAAAGCCTGGAATGATTTCGTATAAACCAAGGTGGCCTAAGTAGTTTTTCCACACGATGACAGTCACAGCACCTACGATCATGCCAATGATTGCTCCGTTAAGCGTCATACGTTTCCACAGCAATGAAAGAATAATCAGCGGGCCAAATGCAGCACCGAAACCTGCCCATGCATAAGCCACTAAGCCTAAAACTTTACTTGCAGGGTTCATTGCAAAGGTGATTGCAAATACAGCAATTGCCAAGACCATCGCACGTCCAATCCAAACCAATTCTTTTTGCGATGCATTTTTACGAATAAAACCTTTGTACAAATCTTCCGTCAAGGTTGTTGAACATACCAATAACTGACAGCTAAGTGTGCTCATCACCGCAGCTAAAATTGCGGCTAAAATAATCCCTGCAATCCACGGATTGAATAGAATTTTAGTCAATTCCATAAATACCGTTTCAGGGTTGGCATTAACGACGCTTGCCAGTTCTGAGTGAACTTGGAAGTAAGCAATACCGATATAACCGGCTGCTACAGCACCGCCTAGACATAGGATCATCCATGTCATTCCAATGCGACGTGCATTTGGAATGGTTTTAACAGAATCGGCTGCCATAAAGCGAACCAAGATATGCGGTTGACCAAAATAGCCTAAGCCCCACGCCATGCTGGATAAAATCGCAACTGTACTTAAACCTTCAAATAAATTAGAAGCTTGTGGGCGAGCTGTTTCCAAAACAGCAGCAAGATTTTGACTGTTATCACCTAAAGCAAGGTAGGCGATGATCGGTGTGATCAGCAGTGCAAAGATCATCAGACCCGCTTGGAAAGTATCGGTCCAACTGATCGCTAAGAATCCACCAATACAGACATAGCTGATGGTTGCAATTGCACCAATCCACAGTGCTGTTGTGTAGTTCCAACCGAATAAACTTTCGAAAAGTCGTGCGCCAGCCACCATGCCAGAAGCACAGTAAATCGCAAAGAACACTAAAATCACTACAGCTGAAATGATACGTAAAATCTTTTTACGGTCTGCAAAACGGCTTGTGAAATAATCGGGCAGGGTCAGGGCATTATTTTGATATTCGGTATGAACACGCAAGCGACCAGCAACGATCAGCCAGTTCAACCAAGCACCGATAATTAAGCCGATTGCAATCCAAGCTTCGGAAAGACCAGATAGATAAATTGCACCAGGGAGACCCATGAGTAGCCAACCACTCATGTCGGATGCACCTGCTGAAAGTGCAGTCACAACACTTCCTAAACTTCGTCCACCTAAAATGTATTCGTCAAAGTTATGCGTAGCTCTGTAGGCATACAAACCAATGGCAAGCATTGCAAGAATATAAAAAATAAAGGTGACTAATGTCGGGTTTAAATGGCTCATAGGCGGTTCATCCTTAATGAAAGCAAATCATCTCTGTCCTAGATGAAAATTTGTACTTCTGTCGTAAGTCGCAGATTCAAGCACGATTTAAAAATTACACTCTGTAACCTTTAAGCATATTTTATGTATGTTTTGCGTAAATGATATTTTTTCTTATTACAAATCGAATTTTTTATTGTGCTGCTGAAATGTTGTACAGAAGGGAATTTAAATTTTGAAATGTAAATCTACTTAAGACTTTTCATCACAAAAAGAGAACTAATGAAATTAGGTAAAAATTACACAATGTTACATGGTGAACAAGAAATGTGCATTTGAAATATTTGGTTGCAAATGTGCATCACATCATCTGTAGTGAGATGATTTGAACAGGTCGAATATGAGGTATGCACAGTCTTGGTGCGTAATTAGAGGGAATGCGCAGTGACAACGGTTCAAATGGAAAAAACGAGAATAGAGCATGATTTATTGGGGGATAAAGCAGTCCCGCAGTCATGTTATTACGGTATACATACATTGCGTGCCATCGAAAACTTTCAAATATCAAAGCAGCATGTCGGACAAAATTTAAACTTTGTACGCGCTATTGCTCAGGTAAAAAAAGCGTCAGCAGAAACCAATTATCAATTTAACTTAATACAAGATGATATTCGCCAAGCGATTCAGCAGGCGTGTGATGCATTGATTGTTCATCCTGAACAATGGGCAGATTCATTTCCAATTGATATTTATCAAGGTGGAGCAGGCACTTCTATTAACATGAATGCCAATGAAGTCATTGCCAATATTGCCCTTGAGTTGCTCGGAGATGCGAAAGGCAGTTATCAAAGGATTCATCCCAACGACCATGTCAATAAGTCACAATCGACTAATGATGTCTATCCAACAGCGCTGCGTCTAGCGACATATAGTGCTTTTAATGCTTTATTTGTGGTGCTAAATCAACTTATAGGAAGCTTACATCTCAAAGCTGATGAGTTTAAACATGTCATCAAAATGGGGCGTACACAGTTACAAGATGCAGTTCCGATGACTTTGGGGCAAGAGTTCCGAGCATTTGCAACATTATTAAAAGAAGATTTGAAGTTGATTGAGCAAAATCGACAGCTTCTATTGGAAATTAATTTAGGTGCGACGGCAATTGGCACTGGCGTGAATTCTCCTGCGGGTTATGCAGCCAAGGCCGTTGAAAATCTAGCTCATTTGACCGGTCTAAAATTGCAAGGTGCAGAAGACTATGTCGAAGCAACCAGCGATTGTGGCGTATTCATTTTATTATCAAGCTGCTTAAAACGTTTAGCTGTCAAACTTTCTAAAATTTGTAATGACTTACGTCTTTTAAGTTCAGGGCCACGAACAGGTTTAGCGGAAATTCGTTTACCTGAGTTACAAGCAGGTTCCTCCATTATGCCTGCAAAGGTCAATCCTGTGATCCCTGAAGTGGTCAACCAAATTGCATTTCGAGTAATGGGGAATGATTTAACCATTACTTTGGCCGCAGAAGCGGGGCAATTACAATTAAATGTCATGGAGCCGGTGATTGCATTGTCCATGAATGAATCAATTGAGCTTTTGGTGAATGCGGTGAAAACTTTAGACAGCAAATGTATTCAAGGGATTCAGGCAAATGAGCAAGCATGTTTTGATGCTGTGATGCGTAGTGTAGGAATTGTGACCTTACTCGATCCATATTTAGGTCATGCAAAATGTGATGAAATCGGCAAGCAATGTATTGCCGAAAATAAAACCATTCGCCAAGTGGTTTTAGAGCAAGAGCTGTTAACTGTAAGTCAATTGGATGAAATTTTCTCGATTGAAAATTTAGTTTCTGAAGTGACACCATTTAGTATGCCACTCGCTCAAGTGAGTTAAATGCTTATTTAAGACTTTTAAATAGCCTAATGATGAGTAAATGACGAAGGTTAATCCTTCGTTTTTTATTTGAAAATGATCAGTGGTAAATCTTGAAGACTATTCTGATGGCAGTGATGTATTAAGTATCTATTAGATACTTAAATTCTAAAAGTAAGTATTGGTTGAGAATAGAACGCTATATTTACTTAGGATAGTAATTATAGTTCTATATATAGTCATGAAGGTTTGGATGAAAAATTTAGTGCATAGATAAAGTCAGAAAAGCTTTAACTTGCCCCAAAAAGGACGTAATCGAAGTACAATAGGTTTTTATCATGTTGTAGATAGTCAGATGTTTAATAAGTTAGTCGATTTATTCAAAGGCGCTAAAGAGTCGCCTGAGCAACTTTACTTAGAACAACACCACATTCAATATGATGAAACTCAGGGCTATATCATTGAAGGCGTAGTTTTAAATACTTTGTCTGAACGTATGGAATATTTGTCGAATAGAAAAATGACAAATTTCGATGATTTAAAACAGCTCTATGCGACTGCAATGATTATCAATGAAAAAATAGACTTGGAAATTGCAAATCAACGCTTTGTTGCACGATTAGGCAATACTGAAGAAAATCTGTTGCAATTTAAACATTATGTCAAACTATTGAATGATTATTATCGTCAATTCATCCGTGATCGTAAGTAAGTGAATGGACTGCAGTGTTTGAGTTTGATGTGTGCGTTAAGGGTACTCATCAATAGAAAATACAATCACAAATCCATATTGGTTAAAACACTGTATATAGTTGCTTAAATCTCGGAATGTAAAAAGCATCGTGTTAATATGATCACTAAGTGATTAAAACATTAAAAGCTATTTACATCATGTTCCAGCAAGAAATTTCACAACTCAATCTTAAACAGCTCAAAGCTGGCGAAAAGCGGTGGGTCGGAAACTTACAAGGCTCATCTGCTGCATTATTATTTAAAGAAATTAGCAAACAATCCAAACAGTTGTTTGTGATTGTAGCACGTAATAATCAGCATCTCGGGCAGTTAGAAAGTGAGCTGGAATTTTACGGAATTAAGCCGACTATTTTCCCTGATTGGGAAATTTTACCTTATGACCGGCTGTCGCCACATCAAGACATTGTTTCTGAACGCTTGGCGATTTTGTCTAATATGCCACAGCAAGGCGTGTTGTTGGTTTCGGCAACAACCTTGGCGCAGCGAGTTGCGCCTGCATCTTGGGTATTAGGTGAACACTTTGATATTAAAGTAGGTCAAAAATTTGATATCGAACAACAAAAATTAAGATTAGTACAAGCGGGCTATCACTTGGTGGATACCGTTTATGATCATGGTGAATTTGCAGTACGCGGCAGCATCATGGATATTTACGCTTCGGGGCAAAGTTCACCGATTCGTATTGACTTATTTGATGATGAAATCGATACCCTCAAATTCTTTGATCCTGAAACTCAGCGAACCACCCAAAACTTAGATTATTTTACGGTTTTACCTGCAAAAGAATTTCCATTAAAAGAAGCACGTTCACTGTTTCGTGATCGATATGCGGAAAATTTTCCGACAGCAAATCCAAAGAAAAACCCAATTTATCAAGATGTACAAGATGGTATAGCTTCACCGGGTATTGAGTTTTATTTTCCGTTGTTCTTCTCTGAACAAGCCATGAGAGAGCAAAGCACCCTGTTTTCGTACTTACCTGAGAATGGCATTGTCATTACAGACAGAGCCATAGATGACACATTGATTCAGTTTTGGTCAGACATTGTGCGTCGTTATGAAGACCGTCGTCATAATGTCGACCAACCGATTTTGCCGCCAGAGCAGATTTTCCTACAACCAAATCAAGTGTTAGAACAATTAAATCTCTGCCGTCGTATCGTGGCTTCGCCTGAGGCTTTTGATGAACGCAATGGCGTGATCAATCTTGCAGCTGAGATTCCACCCCGTTTACCTGTCGATCCAAAACGTGAAAAGCCATTTTCTGCGGTTAAGCAATATATAGATGCGGCAAATTATCCAGTGTTATTGGTGGCTGAAAGCGCAGGTAGACGTGAAACCTTAAAAGATGCATTGCGTCCAAGTTTGGGTGATATCCCGACGGTCGAAAGTTTTGATGATTTTATGCATTCTATGCATGCGATTGCGATCACCAATGCGCCCTTAGATCGTGGTTTATTGCTAACTGACAAACTCAGTGTAATTTCTGAAAATCAGCTTTATGAACACCGTGTGGTTCAACGTCGTCGTAAACGCCAACAGGAAGTATCAGAAGAGTTTCTTGTTCGTAGTTTAACCGAGCTAAGTATTGGCGCACCTGTGGTTCATATTGATTATGGTGTGGGGCGATATGCAGGTTTAATTACCTTGAGTATCGATGACCAAGACCATGAGTTTTTGCAGTTAGACTATGCCGATGCAGCTAAGGTGTATGTCCCTGTAACAAACCTGCATTTAATTAGCCGATACAGTGGTGGTGACCCAGATCTAGCACCATTACATAAATTGGGCACAGATGCATGGTCTAAAGCCAAACGCAAGGCTTTAGAGCAGATCCATGATGTGGCGGCAGAACTTTTACATATTCAAGCCCGTCGTCACTCGAAGCCGGGTTATGGATTTGAACTAGATCAAAGTCTGTATATGCAGTTTGCCAGTGGCTTCGCCTATGAAGAAACTTTAGACCAAGCCAATGCTATTGAAGCGACACTGTATGACATGCAACAAGCGAAGCCGATGGATCGCTTGGTTTGTGGTGATGTCGGTTTTGGTAAAACAGAAGTGGCCATGCGTGCTGCATTTGTGGCAGTACAAAATAACAAACAAGTGGCTGTACTTGTGCCAACCACGTTGTTGGCGCAGCAGCACTACGAGTCTTTCAAAGACCGTTTTGCGGACTGGCCTGTACGTATTGAAGTCCTTTCACGCTTTGGTTCATCAAAATCACATACCAAAACCATTGAAGACCTCGCAGAAGGCAAAGTGGATATTGTGATTGGCACACATAAAATCTTGCAGGAAAGTGTGCAATTTAAAAATCTCGGCCTCATGATCGTGGATGAAGAGCACCGTTTTGGTGTACGTGATAAAGAGAGAATTAAAGCCTTACGTGCCGATGTTGATATGCTAACGCTAACTGCAACGCCTATTCCACGTACGCTGAATATGGCTTTTAGTGGTATGCGTGATCTATCTATTATTGCAACGCCACCTGCCCGTCGTCTTGCTGTGAAAACTTTTGTGCAAGAACACACTGGGGATTCGATTAAAGAAGCCATCTTGCGTGAACTATTACGTGGCGGGCAAGTGTATTTCTTACACAATGAAGTCGAGACCATTGAACGTACGGCAGAAACTCTACGTGAATTGGTTCCTGAAGCCCGAGTTGCGGTAGCACATGGTCAAATGCGTGAGCGTGAGCTAGAGCAAATCATGCAGCAGTTCTATCACAAAGAATATAACGTGCTGGTGTGTTCAACCATTATTGAAACTGGGATTGACGTGCCAAACGCCAATACCATTTTGATTGAGCGTGCAGATAAACTGGGACTTGCGCAGTTGCACCAATTACGTGGTCGTGTCGGTCGATCGCACCATCAAGCATACGCCTATTTACTTGTACCTTCGCTCAAAGGCTTAAAGGGTGATGCTGAAAAACGCCTAGATGCCATTTCTCGTGCATCGACTTTGGGTGCGGGCTTCATGTTGGCTACAGAAGACTTAGAAATTCGTGGCGCAGGTGAGTTGCTGGGTGAACAGCAAAGTGGCTCAATGCAAACCATCGGTTATAGCCTGTATATGGAAATGCTTGAAAAAGCCACCAAAGCCATTCAAAAAGGTAAAACGCCTAACTTTGACTCTCCATTGTCATTAACGGCTGAAATTAGCATGCACATGCCAGCCTTAATTCCAGATGATTATTTAGGTGATGTACATCAACGGTTATTGTTCTATAAACGCATTAGTAATACGGATACTCAAGAGAAACTCGATAACATTCGTATGGAGTTAATTGATCGTTTCGGCTTGCCGCCGCAAGCAGTCAAGCAATTATTCTCTGTCCATCAGTTGCGTTTAAAAGCGGAACAATTGGGTATCACAAAAATTGATATCAGCTCACATGGCGGCAGTATTGAGTTCTCGCCAGATACACCAGTTCAAGCCATATCGATCATTCAAATGATGCAAAAGCATCCGACTTTCTTCCGAATGGAAGGTGGACAGCGTCTAAAAGTGATGGTCATGCTCGAAGAATATGACAAACGCATTCAATTTATAAATGACTTATTAGACAGTTTGCTGAAGGAATTGGCGCCAAATCAATAGATTTGGCGTATAAATTGCTTGTTTATAATGAGTAGATTTTCATGCGTGTTTTTTATATAGAAGAAACGCTTGATTTTTTTGAAAAATTTATTAGAGTCATAAGCACGCAACGTTTTATTCAAATGCAGTTTATTTGTAATGAAACGTTCTGTACAGAATATTCACACCCATAAGGATGTGATAGTATTAGCCATCATTCTAATTTTGCATCATTTATAAAGATATGTTTAGTTTACATCCACAACTTGCTCAAGATACGTTTTATGTAGGCGACTTTCCTCTGTCAACATGTCGTTTGATGAATGATATGCAATTCCCGTGGCTTATTTTGATTCCACGTGTTCCGGGAATTACAGAGCTTTATGAATTAAGTCAGGCAGACCAAGAGCAGTTTTTACGTGAGTCAAGCTGGTTATCAAGCCAATTGTCACGTGTATTCCGTGCAGACAAAATGAATGTAGCTGCATTGGGTAATATGGTTCCACAATTACATTTTCATCATGTTGTTCGTTATCAAAATGATGTGGCTTGGCCGAAACCAGTTTGGGGTACGCCAGCAGTTCCTTATAACAATGATGTCTTGGCACACATGCGCCAAACACTGATGCTTGCACTACGTGGTCAAGGTGATATGCCTTTTGATTGGCGTATGGACTAATCCCGATTTACGGACAATATCAGGATAGTAGAAGAATGAGTGTCCGTATGGGGGCGATCGAGTGCCGTTAGACAATTTAATCAGCAAAGAGCCTAAACAGTTTGAATATTTTCATCGTTTGATGGGATATATCATGCTGTCTTTGGTGATTATTGTCTATCATTACACTCAGCCAGATACGCAATATCAAATCTATATTCCTGCATTTTTATTTTTTCTGATTTTAGTCGTTCCTAAGTTTTCTCATTGGTTAATTTATCGATATAGCAATCAAGTTAAGCGTAATGTGCTTTTTCTGATCGATATCATCGTTATTGCTGTACTGATGTCTGCAGTACATTTAAGCCTTGTTTTAACTTTTCTTGCGGTCTTTGCGCTGCTATATACAACCATTTATAACAAAATCAATTTCTTAATGATGTCCTTGGCCGGGATTGTAGGCGTCACTGTATTTTATTTATGTAATATTTATGTCTTTGGTTTTCAAGAATATTTTGAGTCAACCAGCAGTGAGTTAACCGTTCTAGGTTTTTTGTGCCTTATTACGTATTTCAGTGTGGGGACGTTTTATCAACATACCCAAGTTCAGTCTTTAAGCAATAAAAAGAACCATTATTATGATCAGATGAATCGTTATATGGAATTCGCTAATCAATTGAGTCGCTATGCGCCTATGCAACTTTGGCAATCGATTATGAAAGGTGAGTCTGAAGCTAAAATCGAATATAAACGTAAAAAACTCACGATTTTCTTTTCAGATATCCAAGGGTTCACAGAACTTTCTGAAACATTAATCCCAGACGATTTAGCATTTCTACTCAATGACTATTTGAGCCATATGACAGAGATTGCCAAACAGTATGAAGCGACTGTCGATAAGTTTATGGGGGATGCAATTCTAATCTTCTTTGGTGATCCACATAGCCAAGGCGTAGAGCAGGATGCAAAAACCTGTTTAGAGATGGCAATGGTCATGCGTCAGCAAATGAAGTTGCTGCGTGAACGCTGGATTAAAATGGGTTATCCGCCGCTACACATTCGTATGGGTATTTCTACCGGGTATTGCCACGTTGGGAACTATGGTGCAGCTTACCGTATGGCATATACCATCGTGGGGCGTGATGCGAATTTGGCTGCACGATTGCAAAGTGCGGCCGAAGTCGATGAAATTTTGATTTCAGATGACACGCATCATTTAGTGAAAAATGACTATTTATGTGCGCCCAAAGCACCGATCTTCTTAAAAGGTATCAAAGGCCCAGTACGTACTTGGCAAGTGATGGAAAAATACACCTCACAGAAAACAGATTATCAACGTTGGTTCGATTACGAATATAAAGGCTTTAATCTATTGTTGAACTTAGATGAGGTACAAAACTTTGAATATCCTGAACTAATACATGTTTTAGAACGTATGATTAAACGCTTACAAATTCAGCAAAAAATGACCAACTCTGCTGGTATCGTAAAACTGAATTTAGAAGACGAAGTGATCGAAGAAGTCAAAAAAACTGAATCTCACTCTTAATTTCACATATACATTATAAAAATTAGATCTAATCGTATTGCCTTAAATTGTAAAAATAACTCAATTCATTCTTTTATCAAAACGTCTTCTTTTTTTGAATTCTTGAATAGATTTATGCATAAAAAAGCCAGTTACGATGAACTGGCTTTTTGATTATAGAAAATTATCTATAAATTAATGATTTTCTGAAGCATGGTTGATGGTGTATTTAGGAATTTCAATTTCCAAATCTTCATCTTCAATTTTTACTTGGCATGACAGACGAGAGTCTGGTTCTAACCCCCAAGCACGATCGAGAAGATCTGCTTCGACATCATCCATTTCATCTAGACCATCAAAACCTTTACGTACAACCACATGGCAAGTGGTGCATGCTTTAGACATGTCGCATGCATGTTCAATTTTGATGCCGTTTTTTAACATGCTTTCGCAAAGGTTAGCATTTGATTCGACTTCAAACTCAGCGCCGTTTGGGCAGATTGTTGCGTGAGGCAGTACTTTAATACGTGGCATAATCTTGACCTATAAATTAATTTGAGTTTGACCAGTCATCGAGTTTTGTGCCTTTTAGTGCGGCATCAATGTGCTGATTCATACGAGCTGCAGCAAATGCATCGCTATGTATTTTAAGCTGTTCTACAGCATGTTCAATAGCTTTAATATCTGTCGTTTCAAGTGCAGCATCTAAAACAGTGCGTGCTGCAGTGAGGGAACTGAGTTGCTCTTGGCTGAGAAGTTGAGCATCCACTTTAAGTGCTTGATCAAGTGCTTCAAGTTCACGTTTTGCTTCCACTTTGGTTTCTTGAAGATGACGTAAGTTTTTATCTTCTTCAGCAAACTTATAACCATCAATCAGTAAGCGTTCAGTGTCGGCATCAGATAAACCATAAGAAGGTTTGATGTCAATTTGGGCATGCACACCAGAAGTGGTTTCTTTGGCAGACACCGTGAGTAAACCATCTGCGTCAACTTGGAAAGTCACTTCAATGCGCGCTTGACCCGCAGTCATCGGTGGAATACCACGAAGCACGAAACGACCTAGACTACGGCAATGTTCAACTAGATCTCGTTCACCTTGTACAACATGAATCAACATCGCTGTTTGACCATCTTGATAGGTTGTGAATTCTTGGCGACGAGCCACTGGAATAGCTGTATTACGCGAAATAAGGCGCTCAACCAAACCGCCCATGGTTTCTAAACCTAAAGAAAGCGGTGTGACGTCTAAAAGCAATGAACCATCTTTAGAGTTACCAATAAGCTGGTTCGCTGTAATCGAGGCGCCAATGGCCACAACTTCATCAGGGTTAATTGTGCAGAGTGGTTCTTGATTGAAGACATCTTGAACAGCTTTTTGTACAGCATACGAGCGGGTAGAACCACCGACCAATACCACATTTTGAATATCGCTGAGTTCAAGCTTGGCATCACGCATGACACGTTTACAAACGCTGATAGTTTTATCCAAAGCAACTTTGATGATGGATTCAAAAGTAGGGCGGTCTAAAGTCAATGATTGATCAAGAACTTTAAGCACTACAGATTCAGCCTCGGTTAGAGCTTCTTTTGCTTTACGAGCAGAAACGATGAAATGTGCATATTCAGCATCATCTAAAGTTTCAATATTCAGTTGTTTTTTTGCCCATTTTACAATCAGACGGTCTAAGTCATCACCACCAAGCGCTGTGTGGCCACCCGTTGCTAGAACTTCAAAAACACCTTGAGAGAAACGTAAAATTGAAACGTCAAAAGTACCGCCACCTAAATCATAGATCACATAGTTCTGATCGTGTGCCAGATTGGTGTCTTGGTCTAAGCCATAAGCCACTGCAGCAGCAGTCGGTTCATTTAAAAGACGCAGTACATTTAAGCCTGCAAGCTGTGCTGCATCACGCGTTGCTTGACGCTGTGCTTCATCAAAATAGGCAGGCACAGTAATGACAGCACCATTTACTGGATTGTTTAAGCTGATTTCTGCACGGTCTTTAAGTTGTTTTAAAATTTCAGCAGAAATTTCAACTGGTGTTTTGCGACCTTGTGCAGTTTCAAAAGCAGGCATTTCATTCGCTTCACCGACTAAGTTGTACGGGTGTTGGAATTTAATATCTGTCTTAGAGCGACCCATAAAGCGTTTTACAGAAACGATGGTGTTTTTAGGATCAGTCGTTAAGAATGCCTTTGCGTCGCCACCATATTGCGTAGTGGATTCGCCATAGTGTGCAATAGAAGGGAGTAACACACGACCATGTTCATCTTTAAGCACTTTCGCTTTACCAGAAAGTACCGTGGCTACTAAAGAGTGTGTAGTCCCAAGATCGATACCAATTGCGATGCGGTGTTCATGCGGCGCACTTGATTGACCAGGTTCTGCAATTTGCAAGAGAGCCATGTGTGTTACATCCTTTGAACGTCAAATATAAAAAATAAATTAAAAATCATCGTCTAAATCAAAGCTATCGTCGTCTAAGAAGCGATCTTCAGCTTTATCGATGTCAGCCATAACTTTTTGGAAGAAGCGTAATTTACGTACGGTATCACGTGCTTCTGCCCAGTCTTCGTCGTCATAATCAATCTTAAATTCACGAACCAAACCGTCTATCCATTGCTGAACTTCAGTTTTAAGTGAAGTGAGGTCATCAGCAGAGCATGCCTCATCTAACTGTTCACGAATTTCTAAGGCATCTTGTAGGAACTCAAAATCACTAATCGATTGATCAAGGTGATAATCTTGTTTTTTGAGACTTAAGAGATATGCAGCGCGGCTATCAACATTGGATAAAGCTTTAAATGCTTGATTAATCTCACTAGATTTTATCAGGGCTAGATCTTTATCTTCGGCTTTATCTGGATGATATTGTTGCTGCAACTTTAAAAATTCAGCTTTTAAAACTGCTAAATCAATATCGAGTGCTACAGGTAAGTTAAACAACTCAAAATGATTCATGGGAGATGGTGTCCGCAATAGAGGTGCAAAAAGTGTTGCTTTAAATGCAATTAAAACAGTGAATTTTACACTGTTTTAATGCGAAAAAGGAGCGTGGAAAAGGCTTAAACTGTAAACGATTCGCCGCAGCCACATTCACCTTTTTTATTTGGGTTATTAAATTCAAAACCTTCGTTTAAACCATTTTTCACATAGTCCATCTCCATACCTTCAAGATAAACTAAGCTTTTTGGGTCAACGAATACTTTTACGCCAAACTGATCGAATACTTGGTCATGTGTGTCAATATCATCGACAAACTCAAGTACATAAGCTAGACCAGAACAGCCAGAAGTTTTCACGCCAACGCGAATGCCTTCACCCTTACCGCGATTCTTGATGTAATTGCTGATATGAGTTGCAGCATTTTCAGTTAAATGAATCATGAAAACTCCGTTAATCTTTTTTAAAACACGTAAACAATTAAGCTTTTACTTTCTTGCTACGGTAGTCTTCTACAGCAGCTTTGATTGCATCTTCAGCAAGTACAGAGCAGTGTACTTTTACTGGTGGAAGTGCAAGTTCAGTTGCAATATCAATGTTCTTAATTGCTTGAGCTTCATCAAGAGTTTTGCCTTTCAGCCACTCTGTTACTAATGAGCTAGATGCAATTGCTGAACCACAACCGTAAGTTTTGAAGCGAGCTTCTTCAATTACGCCGTTGTCATCAACTTGAATCTGTAGACGCATAACATCGCCACAAGCTGGTGCACCGACCATACCTGTACCAACGTTTTCTGCATTTTTGTCTAAAACACCAACATTACGAGGGTTTTCGTAATGATCAATTACTTTTTCGCTATAAGCCATGACGCTTCTCCAAACCTCGGGGTCAGCCTTAAGATTAATATGGGGGTGAAATTACGTTAATCAATGAGATAGCCTTAAAATAAAAGCTATCTCACCGGGATGAATTAGTGTTCAGCCCATTCTACAGAATTAAGGTCGATACCTTCTTTGTACATGTCCCAAAGCGGTGAAAGATCACGTAGTTTTTCAACTGCTGCTTTGGTAATTTCAAGTACATGGTCAATATCGGCTTCAGTGGTGTATTTACCAAAGCTGAAACGAATCGAGCTATGAGCCAATTCATCTGAAAGACCCAATGCACGAAGTACATAAGATGGCTCTAAAGTTGCTGATGTACATGCAGAACCAGAAGATACTGCGCAATCTTTAAGTGCCATCATTAACGATTCACCTTCAACAAAGTTAAAGCTGACGTTTAGATAGTTTGCAACGTTGTATTCTGGGTGACCGTTCAGGAAGACTTGTTCAAGACCTTGCAAGCCATTCCAAAGTTTGTCACGAAGTACACGAATACGAGTTTGTTCGGCATGAAGGTTTTTACCTGCAAGTTCGAACGCTTCGCCCATACCCACGATTTGGTGAGTCGCTAGCGTACCTGAACGCATACCACGTTCATGACCGCCACCGTGCATTTGCGCTTTAATACGTACACGTGGTTGACGACGTACATAAAGAGCACCAATACCTTTAGGACCATAGATTTTGTGGCCAGAGAAGCTCATCAAATCAACTTTCATTGTTGAAAGATCAATTTCTACTTTACCTGCAGCTTGCGCAGCATCTACGTGGAAATAAGTTTTGTTTGCACGAGTCAATTCACCGATTGCAGCTACATCTGTAGTTGTACCGATTTCATTGTTCACCATCATCAAAGATACAAGAATCGTATCTGGACGAAGGGCAGCTTGAACCATTTCAGGTGTAATTAAACCTGTTTTTGCTTCTGGCTCAAGATAAGTAATTTCGAAGCCTTCTTCTTCAAGCTCGCGGCAAGTATCAAGAATTGCTTTATGTTCAATTTTACTTGTAATAATGTGCTTGCCTTTAGATGCATAGAACTGAGCAATACCTTTAAGCGCAAGGTTGTCAGATTCAGTTGCACCAGAAGTCCAAACGATTTCGCGTGGATCAGCTTTTACTAGATTAGCAACTTGTTCACGTGCATATTCTACTTTTTCTTCTGCCTGCCAGCCGTAAGCATGAGAACGAGAAGCTGCATTACCAAAAGTACCGTCAAACGTTAGACATTCCATCATACGTTCTGCGACTTGAGGGTCTACAGGTGTAGTTGCTGCATAGTCAAGATAAATAGGACGCTTCATGTCAAATACCTGTAACCGATAAAAGGGCTGAATCAAAGTTTGCTGAATTTTGACGAATAGATACGGTTTGAACGTTATCGCGTGCTACAAGGTCAGCAAGGGTGATTTTTGCAAGATAATCGGCAATGTGGTGGGAGAGTTCCTGCCATAAATCATGAGTCAAGCACATTGCACCATTTTGGCAGTTGCCTTTGTGGTCACAACGGGTTGCATCAACTGTTTCATTTACAGCTTCAATAATTTCCAAAACAGTGATGTCTTCAGCACTACGAGCAAGGTGATAACCACCGTTTGCTCCACGGATGCTGGAAACTAAGCCGTGACGCTTTAATTTTGCAAATAACTGCTCAAGATAGGCCACTGAAATGGTTTGACGAGCTGCAATTTCTGCAAGAGTGATCGTTTGTTCAGTTGGCTGCAAAGCTAGATCAAGTAGAGCAGTCACTGCGTAGCGACCGCGAGTTGTTAAGCGCATGATTCGATACACATGTTAAGTCTAGATGTGCAGATTTTATGAATCCTGACTAAAATAGTCAAGTTTTTTTGAGAATGTTTATTTGTTTTATTTTGTCTGAAAAATTATGTATTTATTTGAACCACATATTATACACTAATAACGTTATTAAAAGAACAGATATTAGACTAAAAGCGATATTAATCCGCTTTTGACGACGTTCGATACGCTTAATACGGTTTTTGTATTGTTTAACTTCAACTTGCAGTGTGTTGATTTTAGAGCGTTGCTGTTCGATTTTTTCTAAAAGTGGGGCAATACGTTTTTTAGACGCAACGATATCGTTTTCTTCGACAGGTTCAGACAACCAGTGTTTCCAGTCAGATAAAATTTTCGGCACACTAAATAAAGAAACCAGATCACGAAATTCATCTTTTAGAACCACATCACCATCGATACGCATGGTTTTGATGCTTTTACGATTACCAAATACAAAAATTTTTACCAAATCTATTAGTGTCGTGCGGACATCAAGGTCGATGGCTTTATCTGGAGATTTCGTGTCGAACAGAATACCGTGCTCAGTAAACTGAACATAAAAATCAAAATAAGGGATGTAGCTATTTATTTTCAGTGCGACTTTTTGATCAACAAATTTTTTAGCTT
Source organism: Acinetobacter sp. YH01009 (assembly GCF_013420765.1). NCBI lineage: Bacteria > Pseudomonadati > Pseudomonadota > Gammaproteobacteria > Moraxellales > Moraxellaceae > Acinetobacter > Acinetobacter sp. YH01009. The sequence goes on from NZ_VOYE01000018.1 coordinate 38,244, forward strand.
GTAATGCTACAACACGGTCATGTTTTAAAATGAAAGTAAAAATCGTTTCTAAAACAATCAGGGTCATAGTAAGCAACAAATGTGGTTGAGCTTGTGTTTGTTGCGTATCACTCATAAAAAAAATGTCCTTGTTAAAATCTGAAAGCACTGGAAACTGAGCATCCTGCTCTAGAGGAACTTAGAATATACCAAAAAGTTGGTAATTCACCAGCTTTGTAGAACAGTTTAATCAATCTATCAAGTCATATGTTTGCTATTATGTTGTTAAAATGAAGAATCACATGTTGCTGTGCACATAAAATAATCAGGAGAAGTGCGGATTATGGAAAATACAGAAAGCATAATTGACGATGCACAAGAAACATCAGAAAAGCCGGCTAAAACTCGCGTACGTAGTCATTCTGATCGTCGCTCTAAAATGGATTTTCGCAAATATACCAAACAGATTTGGTTGGCTGGATTAGGTGCTTTTTCACGTGCTGAGGGTGAAGGAAATAAGCTTTTTGACTCTTTAGTCAAAGTTGGAGAGGAGCTTGAGTCCAAAACGATTGATATTGCAGATCAAACTGTCGAAAAAGTTTCAGAAAAAGCCAAAGAATCTGTAACCGATACGAAAGATAAAGTAGAAAAAATTTTAGATAATGGTGTTAATCATTCTTTAAACCGTTTAGGATTGGTGACTGTAAAGGATTTACAGCACTTAGAAAGGCTTATACTTCAATTACATACTAAAGTTGACCAATTGGCCGAAGAAAATGCCCAACTGAGGGCCGAAATACTAAAAAAACACTAACTTTTTTACTATTATCGAATTTTCAAGGTTTTTTTCGTCAAAAAATTCTATAAAAAGAGGTTGATGAGTATTGCGTTTAACCCTAAAGCATTGCTATAAAGGCGTTATGGCGTTTTATACAAATTCTTGAACCTTAAATAAACGATATTAAGAGGACGTAATTTTCATGAATAAATCAGAATTAATTGATGCAATTGCCGAAAATGGGGGATTATCTAAGGCCGATGCCGGTAAAGCTTTAGATGCTACAATTGCTGCAGTTACCAATGCATTAAAAGCTGGTGATACAGTTACTTTAGTTGGTTTCGGTACTTTCAGCGTTAAAGAACGCGCTGCACGTACTGGTCGTAACCCACAAACTGGTGCGACTTTAGAAATCAAAGCAAGCAAAGTTCCTAGCTTCAAAGCTGGTAAAGGCTTGAAAGATTCTGTAGCTTAATCTTATTAAGCACATGAGACGCGCCATTATTTGGCGCGTTTTTTATTGGTAAATGTGATTAATTGATATATCGCATTCATTCATCTCGGGTTTTCGGTTAAAATTCACCGCAAATAAAATATTGGAATACTTATGGAATCGTTTCGTAAAGTCATTAAGGGTTGGCTGGGCAAGGTCTTGCTCGTTTTGTTTTTGACCCCTTTAGCACTTGTAGGTATTGAAGGATATTTTAGTGGTGGATCTAAAGATGCAGCAAAGACTGTAAACGGTACTGAAATTTCTCAAAAAGAACTCGAAGCACTGACGAACTCATTAAAAGAACAATATCTGGCATATGCTCAGGGTGATGAAACATTATTGAATCAAAATTTCATTAGCAATAAAGCGATGGATACTTTGGTTTCACGCCAATTGTTATTGCAACAAGCTGATAAATTAGGCATTAGCTTGAGTGATGCACAAATTGTGCAAATGATTCATCAGCAGCCAAGCTTCCAAGTCAATGGTCAATTTTCAGATGAAGCGTTTGGGAGATACCTCGAATCGATTGGTATGACAAACCGCACATTCATTGATAATTTACGTAAAGACCATGCTTTAAAAATGTTGTCTACAACATTTATGGAATATGCATTGGTGAGTAAGCTTGATATCTTGCAAATTGCGAACTTACAAACGGAACAACGTAGTATTCAGTTGGCGAGCATTAATCTTGAAAATTACAAGAAAAATGTAAAAGTATCTGATGCTGAAATTGCCGCTTATTATGAGCAGCATAAAAACAAATTTAAGCAAGCAACCAGTGTTGATGCAGATTTTGTCGTATTAACACCTGCCAATATTACTGCACCAGTAGAAGCTGCAACTGATGCTGAATTGAAAGAAGCGTATAACAGCTTTGTTGAGAATGCACAGAAGTCAGTTAAACCACTCGTTAAGCACATCATGATCACTGCGGACAATCGTTCAGATGCCGAAGCTAAAAAACTGGCTGAAAGTGTTCAAGCTAAAATTAAAGCGGGTTTAAGCTTTGACCAAGCTGCAGCGCAATTCTCTGAAGATCCGGAATCTAAAGCAAAAGGTGGTGAACTGGTTGCTTATGAAAAAGGTGTGTTTGGTGATGCGTTTGATGCTGCAGTTGAAGGTGCTCAAGCTGGTCAAGTGACTGCTCCAGTAAAAACAGACAGTGGTTATCACTTGATCGAAAAAGTGGCACCAGCTGTAAAAGTGGCTTCATTTGAACAAGAAAAAGCACGTCTACAAGCAGAAGTCGCTGCTTCGAAAAAAGCCAATGTTTTTTCTGACACTGTAAACAGCCTCAATGACATGGTCGTGAGCAGTGATGCCCTTGATGTCGTGGGTCAAGAAGTGAAAGGCGTAAAAGTACAATCATTGAATGGCTTAACATTAGCATCGCAACATCCAGTTTTAAGTGATGCAAACGTCAAAGTTAAATTGTTTAACGATGATGTTAAAAATGGTGAACGTAATGTTTCATCGAGCATTCAGTTGAAAAACGGTGATGTGGTTTGGGTGAAAGTGCGTAACTATCATGCTGCGGGTGTTCAAACTTTAGCTGAAGCGAAAGCGCATGTGAAAACTCAGCTGATTGAAAAGAAAGCGTCTGATGCTGCAAAAGCCCAAATTCAAGCGACATTAAAAGAGTTTGCTGCAAAACCTGCTGCTTCAGTTGCGAAAGGCAGTTTAAACTTTGAAAATGCGGGTACATTCACTCGTGCGGATGGTTTGTTAAAACGCGAAATTCAACGTGCTGCATTTAGTGTAAAAGCGCCGAAAGCAGGTCATTGGTCTGTTACTACGACTAATCTACCAAATGAATTGGTTGTGGTTGCTGTGACTGCAGTGAACAAACAATCTGATGCGGCATTAACGGGTGAGCAGTTAGATGAGTTAACAAAACTTTATCAACAGCTTCGTGGTCAACAAGAATTTGATGACTACACACGTTATCTAAAAGATCATGCCAAAATTAAATAATTTAGGCAGCTTTAAAAAAACCAGCTTTCGAGCTGGTTTTTTTATGTTTAAGTTTAATGCATCACACTTTAAGAAAAACTTTTAAAAACAAAGATTAAATAAAATTGACTATTTAAATAATTCTCTTAAATTGAGTTTGGGAAGGCAGTTTCCTAAAAAATATAATGATGTGATTTGAGGGTGCTATGCAAAAGATGAGAGATTTAAACAGTATTTTAAAAAATATTTTGGGACAAGTTGAAATAAAGCAGTTGCTGATTCAGGGGAAATCACAGCATCAGCATATTCCCTCAACACCAGAAGTGACAGGACTAAATGACCTTTTAACTGGCACGGCAGAGCCAAAAACATGGGTGATCATTTCGGTCGGTGAAACTTTTACACGGGTCAAAGTGGATAAACAAGGACATTGGCAGATTGAAAATCCACTTAAAGAGGGCGGAGTTGTCACAATTTATGCGGCAAATCATCATGGCTTACGCTCAGAGGCAATAATGATTGCTCCAATTGCAGAGCCAATTGTACTACCGAAGATGCCAGAAATTCTTGAAAAAGGTGAATACTTGATAGGTAAAGCTGAAGCAGGAAATACGGTAGTTGTGACCTATGGTGAGCAAGAGTTTATAACAGTTGCTGATGAAAATGGCGATTGGTCGATGCTCAATCCTTTAACGACCACAGGTGCAATAAGTGTTGTGGCAATTGATCAGGACGGTAATCGTTCTGAGGCGTTGCATACAGCGCAAATCATTTTACCGCAAGCTGTTACGATTTTAGAGTCTGGCGCGGTGATATCAGGTACTGCCGCACCAAATACGACAGTTGTGATTGAGTCGGATCAAGCGGTCTATCGTATTCAGGTCGATGAAAATGGTGATTGGTCAATAGAAAATCCAGTGGCAAATGGTGGCACGTTGATGATTGTTGTGGAAGATCAATTTGGTCAGCAATCTCCTGCGATTGGCTTGGCATTTCCATTTATTCAGACCCCGCCTGAAAATCCAAGCTATGTACTGCCAGCGCCAGAAGTGACGCTAAATAGTGAAAAACTCGAAGGTAATGTATTTCAACAGGCTAAAATCATTGTGACAGCCAATGGTCAAGAGTACGTGACGTATGCCAATGAAAGTGGTTTCTGGTCGATGGATAACCCGATTCAAAATGGCGGTTTTGCAACAATCGTGGCGGAAGACAGTCGTGGTGTTCAATCGCCTGAAATCTCAATAGCTAAACTGATACTTGCACAACCTGAATCATCAGCTGAACTTACAGAGATTTTACTGGTAAGTGATGAACTGAGTGATGAACAAACTGAAAACCAAAATGACAGTCAAATTGAGCCGATTCAATCTGTGATCAATCTAGATACGCTTTTACAGGATGCGAATGAAGTCCCAATTGTATTGCACACCGATGAACAGGATTTGATCGCATTGGGCAGCGACGTTTCAAATCCGCCCGCTATACTTCCTGCGCTTGAATATCCAAGCTTACTCATTGAAGCTCCACTGACACCGTCTGATTGGCTTGCTTAGAAATATGAACCAGCTTCCGAGCTGGTTTTTTTTGGTTTAAATTGACAGATATAATTTTTATTTAAAAGATTTGGCATATGAAATATTGACTCTAGCATCGTAGATTGGTGTTCTCAAAAAATAATATGAAAAAAATAACTCATCACAACAAAGGATTAAGCAGATGACATCTCTGTATATGCCTCAATGTAAACGTTTAAAGAACCCGTTATTGCGATGGATGGATCATTATTTTAAACACATGATACAGATGCTACTAACGATTTGCGTTGCCAGTAGTATTCAAGCTGCAGAACTAAACTTTCAAAAAGTTTTAGAGCAGGAAAGAGCTTGGGCGGGCTTGAGTAGTAAAAAAGTCAAAAATAATGAAATCGAGTGGACATATAGTGAAGGAGGAGATCCACGAAAACCGACGCTGTTATTGCTACATGGTTTGTCAGGCACGCGTGATAATTGGAACCGCGTTGCCCGTTATTTAACGCCCAATTATCATGTCATTATTCCAGATCTGCCAGCACATGGAGCACTATTGTCACAGATCAATTTGATCTATCAATTCCAAATTTAACTGAAAAATTACGACGATTTATTGATGCTGCAAAGTTAGATCCAAATTTACATATCGCAGGGCATTCGATGGGTGGTGCAATTGCCATGCTCTATAGCGCTCAGTATCCCTTAGAAGTGAAATCTTTATTGTTGGTGGATTCGGCTGGTGTCTTTAAGTCGAGCAATACAGTATATTTAAAAGATACGGCAAAGCTTGCAGAGCTAGTGGTCAGAAAAACCGGTGATTTTGATCGCGTGATGAAGATCGTGATGCAATCTCCGCCTTTTATTCCACAAGAATTAAAAATTGGGCAAGAAAAGTTGATGATAGTTCAGTCTAAACATACCAATAAAATGGTGGAACAACTGCAAAAAATGGCGACCTTGTATACGCCAGAGTCCTTTGCTTTGGCTGCACGAGGCATTGATGCACCTGTGTTTATTATCTGGGGGGAAGCAAGATCAGATTATCAATGTTGAAGTGGCAGAAGAACTGAGAAGCTTATTTAAAAAAGCCGAAAAGCCTCTGATTTTAGACCATATTGGTCATATGCCTATCTTAGAAGCGGAGCAGTTAATGGCGTTGCCATATTTAAAGTTTCTTTCAACTGTTCAATGAATCAAATCGGTAAAGTGGGTGAAAAAAAAGCGAGAAATATCTCGCTTTTTTAAACTTAATTAGATACTTTGAGTCGATTTAAGTACGTACTTTAATTTCATAGCCAGTGTATTTTCGAATATTAATCACACCGGTATCCAAAATCAGATACTGACCTTTAATCCCTTGTAATTTTCCTCGAATAATCGGTGTTTTGTCCAAATTATGCGATTTGATTTTTTCAGGATATTCATCTACCGGGTAGATAAATTGGCGTGGCAACTCATCTTCTAGCAGTTCAACGGTTTCATTAAACTCTAAATTTTGGCTAAATTCTTCACGAATGGTCTGAATTTTTGGTGCGAATTCTTCCACTAATTGGTCGCGAATTTCGATCAGGTTGATCGGTTCTGCTTCACCTTTGAGCAATTTACGCCAATCGGTTTTATCGGCCACTTGCGTACCAAACATGACTTCAAGCTGACCAGATAAACGACGTGAACCAACTTTCATAATAGGCAAAGCTTGCGTCGCACCTTGGTCTAGCCAACGTGTAGGCATTTGACCCAATCGGGTAATCCCGACTTTTAAGGCACTTGAATTGGCTAAATAGACAATATGCGGTTGAAAGCAAACTTCATGGGCAAAATCATCTTCACGGCAAGTCCCGAGATGATAATGACAGGTTTCAGGCTTCATGATGCACATATCACAAGAAGCCTTAGTCTTCATGCATTTGAAGCAATGACCTTGTGAATACGATTTAGGTGTTTTTGCGCCGCAAGAAATGCAGTAGATATTTCCAGTGGCTTCGATTTCAATTTCTTGACCAAGGCTAAACGGTAGATCAACTTCTGAGCGATCTAGAATAAATTTATACTCAACATTTGCCTTGTGTGTATGTTGATCAGTTACACTAAGGTCTTTAAGACCTGCATGCATTTTATGGCAAATGCCTTGTAGTTCCATACGAATACTCACTTCATTATTAAGGATGCGGTCAATGGCTGAACAAAATGTCATCACTTCTATGCTAGACGATTTGTCAAAAGAGCAGTCCATTTCAACCGCAATCTGTATTGGTCAGGATCTTGAACAATACAATCAATTTCATCCAATTCAATGGCAACATTTTAACGTAACTGAGTTTTTAAATCTGCCTTTTACCCAGCGTTTTGACCTTGGATTTGTGATTCTTGATACTGAAACGATGTTGAGTTTGGATCAGCAGCAGAAAACGCAGATGTTGGTAAAATTACGTGACCTATTTGCCAAACGCATCGTGGTGGTGAGTAAATTACACGATGAACAATTATTACGTGCTTTAGGCTTTACTCAGCTCATTGATAAAACCACGCATGAAAGTGATTTTGCTTTATGGCAGTTTAATATTTTGACTTATAAACACATTCCAGATTGGTTTAACTCTAAATTTTGGGCAAATCCTGAAAACTGGGATAAATTCCGTTGGTAACAAATACTTAGCCTGCGAGAAATTGCAAAAATTAACAAACATTTATGATAAAACTGTGTTTTCCCACGTATGCTGTAATTAAGTTTACTAGGTTTCACTGGGAAAAATAAAATGACAAATTTAAATAATATTGTTGAGATCTTAGCAAAGCAGGCTCTTGGTGATGCAAACAATCAAAATCAACAAGGTGGCTTGGGCGGTATTTTAGGTTCGGTGTTGGGTCAATTGGGCGCAAATGCAGGCACTCAAAATACCCAAAACAATGCTCAAAACCAAGCGGGTGGTTTGGGTGGAATTCTTGGCTCTGTGTTGGGCCAACTGGGGGGTGCAGCGCAACAGCAGCAACGTAGTAGTGGTGGTAATGCTTCAACAATTTTAGTTGCAGTGTTACCTCTGGTGCTGGCTTGGATTCAAAAACAAGGGGGCCTACAAGGTGCTTTGGATAAATTACGTGGACAAGGGTTGAGCAGTCAGGTTGATGATTGGGTATCTACAGGTCCAGGCGATAATGCTGCTGTGAATAATCAACAAGTACAAAATTTATTTGATGATGCCGAAGTGGAACAAGTTGCACAAGAAACTCAAACTCAGAAACAAGATGTGTATAGTGCGATTTCAACGGTATTGCCGCAAATTATTGATTCATTGACGCCACAAGCTGGACAAACCAATCAGCAAGAAGCGAATGCTGATATTCAACAAGTGATGAATTTGGTCTCAGGTTTTCTTAAGCGTTAATCACAATATCGTTTGATGGTATTTGATTGAATACAAGCCAGTGAACACTGGCTTTTTTATGATTTGAAAAATGATAACAATGTGACGCTAAGATGGATTAAATAAACGGTTCGACACACTGATTTTTTTGCCAATATAGTGTGATTTTTTTTGACGAATCAAAATGATTTTCGACTGAAACTCTAACTCACCAAACTCTGGCTCAACTTGCACATAATGTAGTTGACCAAACTCATCACGCACACGCGCTTGAGCCGAAAAGCCGGGACGGGCATTTCCACTTGAAATTGTGGCTAAACGACCCAGTAGGTTAACGGTTTGTTTTTTATATTTGGGCGGTACAACCTGATCCAAACAATGAATCATAAATACCGTAAAGAATATGGCAATAATCAGCGCAGGTAAAATTAAATAATAAGCGGGAACGAATTGACCTTCTTTGGCATGGATGCAAAACTGAAGTACATAGCCTGCAAAGCTAAAATTCATCAGTAGGAAGAACAAAATCAGAGTCTTGGAAAATTTGACATTTAATAATGCCAATTCTTGTATGCGCTGTGGGGCAATTCTTTTCAAAACTTGGCTAGGACTAATATTGATGTAATAGCCAATGGTTTCAACCATGCCCAATAACAGTACGGCCAATAAACTTAAATGAAAGGGTATTAAGTTATAGTCTGTTAAAAATGCGGACATGGTTGTATTCCAGTGTTTATTCTTCTGTGAGGTAGATTCCACCATCAGAATGCACGTTAATATTCACTTTTTCAAGAGTTTGACCTTGGCATGGACCAGAAATACATTCCCCAGATTCGACCATAAATAGTGCGCCATGCGTTGAGCACTCAATAAATTCTTGGTCACGATCTAGAAACTGATTTTCTAGAAATTCAAGTTCCACGTGCAAGTGTGGGCAGTTATTTTGATAAGCGTAAAACATGCCGTCGCGTTGGGTGATAAAAATCGTTTCACCTTCAGGCGTTTCGAATGATCGTGCTTCACGTTCAGGCACATCATCCGTCATGCAAATTTTAAACATTAAGCACATTCCTTTTGAAATGATTGTAAAAGCTGAGCATAGTCTTCAACTGCTAGGCGTGGACCAAACTGAGCCACAACTTCACTTGAAATCAAGATGGCCAGTTCAGCAGCCGTTTGATAGTCATGACCTGCATTGAGTGCATATAGGAAAGCACCAGCAAAAGCATCACCAGCACCATTGGTATCTACTGCGGTAACTTTACGACCTGGCACGGTAAATGTTGCGGCTTCATTATGAATTAAGGCACCTTTGGCACTTAATGTAATGACAATGTGTTTGCTTAATAATTGCAATTTCGTAAGTGCAGCATCTAAATGATCTGTTTCTGTATACATCAGTGCTTCTTGTTCATTACAGAACAATAAGTCCACGCCATCATCGAGTAATTCATCTAGACCTTGACGTGCATATTGCACCATTGCTGGATCAGATAAGGTCAATGCAATTTGTACACCATTGGCTTTGGCGATTTGGCGTGCTTGTTTTACCGCAAGGCGTGCGCTGTCTGATGTTGAAAGATAACCTTCGATATATAACCATTTCGCAGTATTTAAGCTGCCAAAATCAATTTGGCTATCAGTTAATTCAGCAGTAATACCGAGGTAAGTATGCATCGTACGTTCAGAATCAGGGCTGACTAAAACCATACATGTGCCAGTTACACCTTCACTGATTGATTGAGTTGCAGTTTGGATGCCAGCGTCGTTTAAACCATTTAGGTAAATTTGACCCAAGTCATCATTGCCGACACGACAACCATAAAATGCAGTTCCGCCTAAAGCACTAAAAGCAACCGTTGTATTTGCTGCAGAACCACCAGAAGCTTGACCTTTATATTCTTGAGTGGCTTTTAGGTTGTTATAGAGGGCTGCTTGAGTATTGCCATCTGTCAGTTGCATCGTACCTTTTTGCAGATTGTGTTGAATTAGGAATTCGTCAGAGACTTTAAATTCTTGGTCAATAAGTGCATTACCAATTGCAAAAAGGTCAACAGTTGCCATGTTGTATGTTCACATCAAAAAAATGAAAGTGCTAAGTTTACACGAATGCTCAGGATTGCTGTAGTTTGTTGAAAAAAATTCAATTAAAGGACAAGTGTGTATAAAAATCGGGCAAATCCATTATATTTTTACATTTTTTTTTGAATTAGTTGCCGTTTTAATCAGCTTTGCTATTGTGCAAATCGAAAAATTTTACTTTTATAGAGCTATAGGGTGTTCAGACTAAATCAAGATGATTTGGTCATCATAAATAGATAACAGATTAAAAGTGTGAATATATGGAAATTACGATTCGTCCAGCAGAGCAACTTCCTGCTCAAATCGAAAATATTGCTGCTTTGGCGCAGCATGAAGGCTATACATTTATACACCGTTTAATTGAAGAATATCAAAGTGGTAAAAATCGTTTTGACCAAACGGGTGAGCAATTATTGCTTGCTTATGATGGCGATAAATTAATTGCTTGTGGCGGTTTAAATCAGCAATGGGGTGATACTGGTGTAGAAGAACGGATTGGACGAGTTCGCCGTTTCTATGTGCATCCGCAGTACCGTCAGCATGGCGTGGGTAAGCAGCTATTGGTGGAATTGGAAAAGGGTGCAAAAAAACACTTTTCTGCACTGTGCTTAAATACTGAGCTTAAAAATGCTGCAAAATTCTATCAAAAACAGAATTATGTCTATGTCGAAAGTCATCCAAATTATAATTATTTTAAATATCTAGTTTAGTTTTAAATCCACAAATAGACAGTAAATACTGTAAATGAAGCATCCGATATCGGGTGCTTTTTTTCTTGTGACAATTCTAAAAAAAGAGTGCCTTATTTTAAGCAAAAATTCATTTCAGTTATCGAAGATATAAGCATCAAAATAACTGCATTGAGTGATGCATATGCATATGCAAGTGCATGAACTACAAGACTACGTTAAAAAAGTCCCCCAGATTACCGCGCTGTTTTGGTTGACCAAAATTTTTGCGACCACCTTTGGTGAAACCAGTGGTGATGCACTGTCCATGTCCTTAAATTTGGGCTATTTACTCAGTACCTTTATTTTCGCAGGCATATTTATCAGTCTGCTGTATTTTCAAATACAGTCCAAAGCCTATAAACCTTATTTATATTGGGCCACGATTATTGCCAGCACTACGGTCGGTACGACTTTAGCGGATTTTGTAGATCGTTCTTTAGGGATTGGCTACTTGGGTGGTAGTTTGCTGTTACTGAGTTTGGTGCTCGTATCGCTTTTTAGTTGGTATCGAGTCGAAGGCTCGATCAATCCAAGCGTGGTGAATTTGCCGCGAACACAGATCTTTTATTGGTTGACGATTACATTTTCTCAAATGCTAGGTACAGCTTTGGGGGACTGGACTTCCGATAGTGCAGGATTAGGCTATAGCGGTGGTATATGGCTATTTGGTGGTCTAATCGTATTGATGGCGTTGTTGTATTTTTTTAGTCGGGTCTCAAAGACGATTTTATTTTGGGCTACTTTTGTTTTGACACGTCCATTGGGCGCAGTTGTCGGCGATTTTTTAGATAAGCCCATCAGTTCAGGTGGATTGGATTTAAGTCGCTTTATGGCTTCTTTTGTATTGTTATTGGCGATTGTGATTTGCGTCTATTGGTCAACACGAAATGATAGGCAATCCATAAAATCTGTCTAAATGTTTTAGTGCGAAAACAAGTGATTTTTAAAATTAAAGTTCAAGTTGATTAAAACAGTTGGAAATGTCGTTTCGGTGAATCTAGTTGTGATTTTTTAAGGTATACTTTGCCTAATTTAAATGAATAGATTAGGAGCACACATGACTGTAGATGTCACTGAAACCATTTCTCAAACTGTACATCCCGCGTTTCAGTTGATTCGTCAACATCATGTTGAAGCTTTAGACATTTTAGTGTCTGAATATAAACACAAAGTGACTGGCGCGGTGCATTATCACTTAGCCACAAACCATGATGAAAATGTATTTTTAGTTGCCTTCCGTACGCAGCCGATGGATTCAAAAGGTGAGGCGCATATTCTTGAGCATACAGCACTGTGTGGTTCAGAAAAGTTCCCTGTACGTGACCCATTCTTTTTAATGATTCGCCGTTCACTCAATACGTTTATGAATGCGTTTACCGCAGCGGATTGGACGGCTTATCCATTTGCAACACAAAATAAAAAAGATTTCCAAAACTTGTTAGAAGTTTATATGGATGCTGCTTTTGCTGCGAATTTGAACCCGCTTGATTTTGCGCAAGAAGGGATTCGTATTGAGCTAGAAAATGGCGAAGCAGTATATAAAGGCGTGGTATTTAATGAAATGAAAGGTGCCATGAGTTCACCTTCAGATCAGTTGTATCACCAACTTGCCCATCATTTATTCCCAGAAACGACATATCATTACAACTCAGGTGGTGATCCTAAAGACATTCCTGACTTAAGCTATGAAGAGTTGGTCAGTTTCTACAAATCACATTATCACCCAAGTAATGCGGTGTTCATGACTTTTGGTAATGAGCCTGCTTATAACTTACAAGAACAGTTTGAAACGCTTGCTTTGTCAAAATTTGAAAAAGGTCAAACGCTGTATTCAAAACCTGAGCGTCGTTTAACTGCGCCTGTAACTGTAACTGAAACGTATGCAGTTGATGCTGAAGACCTCAAAGACAAAACCTATCATGTGCTTTCTTGGTTATTGCCTGAAGCAAGTAATATTAAATTACGTTTAGGTATGCGTTTGGTTGAGGGGGTATTGCTTGAAGATTCTGCTTCACCATTACGTCATTACTTAGAAACCTGTGGTTATGCACAGTCGACTGGTCCATTTATGGGCGTAGATGACTCAAACTATGAAATGACGTTCTACTGTGCAATTCAAGGTTCAAACCCTGAGCATGCAGAACAATTTAAAAATGGCGTGTTTAAAGTATTAGAAGACGTTGCGGCCAAGCCTGTTGATCCGACTTTAGTTGAGGCGATTTTGCATCAAATTGAATTGCATCAGCGTGAAATCAATGGTGATGGTACACCCTATGGCCTAAGCTTAATTCTGAATGGTTTAAGCAGTGCGATTCACCATTCAGACCCTGTGGATGTTTGGGATGTGGATACGGCCATTGAACAAGTGAAGGAAGAGTTGAAAGACCCAATGTGGTTATCTAACTTAATCAAAACATACTTGCTAGATAATCAACATCGTGTGCAATTAACTTTGGTTCCAGATGCTGAAAAAAATGCGTTGGAAGCGGCAGCAGAAAAAGCACGTTTAAAAGAAATTGATGCGAACTTAACTGAAGCGCAAAAAGCAGAGATTATTGCGCAGACTGAAGCACTGAACATTCGTCAAGATACCCCAGATGATTTGAACCTATTGCCTAAAGTAGGTTTAGAAGACGTTCCTGCACAATTACAGATTATACAAGGTCAATTACGCGAAATTATCAGTAATGGATTGGACACACCTTTAAATCTTTACCATGCAGGCACTAATGGTCTCTACTACCAACAAGTTTTGATTCAGATTCCTGATGAAGTGGTGCAATCGCCGTATTTCAACCTCTTGTCGATTTTGATGGGTGAAGTTGGTGCAGGTGAATACGACTACTTAGAGCTACAACAGTTGCAAACAGCTGTGAGTGGCGGTTTAGGTATGGGTGCGTCGCTGCGTTCAAAAGTGGACGACAAAGGTCAAATTAGTGCTTGGCTGACTCTAACCACTAAATCATTGGTGAATAATCTTGAAGCTATTCGCTTATTGAAATTGGCTTTTGAACAGCTACGTTTTGATGAAAAAAATCGTATCGTAGAGTTATTGCAACAACGTAAAGCACGTTGGCAGTCACGTGTATCTGGTTCTGGTCATAGTTATGCAATGCAAATTGCAGGTCGTCAACATAGTGCATTGGCGCTACGTGATTATCATAATACAGGCCTAGGCGCGCTGAACTGGTTGTCAGAACTTGTCAGCAAAATTGAGCAAGACGACACGGCTTATAATGCCTTGATTGATGAGCTTAAGTTAATTCATAACCGTTTGCTTAAAGCACCAAAACAATTCTTGGTGGTGTGTGAAGAACATCATTCAGACCGATTGGTTGAGGAAGTTCAAACCATTTGGGATAAAGTGGCGATTGATGATAACCCACATGCTTTAACTCAAGTGAATTTTGCAGATAGCAACAATGACGAAGCTTGGCTCATTCAAGCCAATGTTCAGTTCTGCGCTTCAGCATATCCTGCGGTGGAAGTGTCGCATCCTGATGCAGCACCTTTAATGATTTTGGCGGCTTATTTACGTAATGGCTTCTTGCATAGCGCGATTCGTGAAAAAGGTGGTGCTTATGGTGGTGGTGCAAGCTATGACGGTAATGCATGTTCATTCCGTTTCTATAGCTATCGTGACCCACGTTTAGCTGAAACGTTTAAAGATTTTGACGCAAGTGTGCAGTGGCTACTGAATGCTGAACAACAACCGCATCAGCTAGAAGAAGCGATTTTGGGTCTAATTGCCAGCATGGATAAACCGGGTTCACCAGCGGGTGAAGCCATTACAGCTTGTTATGCTTTATTGCATAAACGCACGCCAGCTTTCCGTCAAATGTTACGTGAACGTCTGTTGAATGTGACTTTGGATGATCTAAAACGTGTTGCTGTGGCGTACTTGGTTGAACAACAACCGACAAAAGCTGTGGTTGCACCGGTGGCGAAGCGAGAGGCTTTGGTTGAGCTTGGTTTCGAAATAAAACAAGTGAATTAAAACAAAAAAGGGGTTTTTATGGCGTTCAAATCTCTTGAGCGTACGACATTGCAACTGAGCCTCATTGCGCTCAGTTCAATGTATGTCAGTACTGTAAATGCACAAAATGCGGAAGTGGCTGTTAAACCAGCTACCGCTGAAGCATGTGTGGCACTTGAGTCAAATGCAGAGCGATTATCGTGTTATGACGCTTTGTTTAAAGTGCAACCTGCTGAAAAAGAAATGTTGGTTTCTGAGCGTCAAGCCGCACAAGAAATTAAACCTGAACCGACTGAAAAGTTGACATTCAAAGAAAAAGTCAGTCATGCGTTTACGGACCGTTTATTCGCTGTAGAAGCACCGAACCTTAATCCAAACCTTTCATTATTGGATAGTCGTTGGGAGCTTTCTCCAGAAAGTAAATTAGGGACGTGGAATATTCGTGGCTATCAACCTGTGTATTTAATGCCGGGATACTGGACTTCAGATAAAAATGAACGTCCATCAAGCCCGAATGAAAACAACACGGTACAAGCCGATCAGGAACAAAACCTGAAATCGATGGAAGCCAAGTTCCAATTGTCATTAAAAACCAAAGCTGTTGAAAACTTATTTGGTGATAATGGTGATATCTGGTTGGGCTATACCCAGTCTTCTCGTTGGCAAGTCTACAACGAAGATGAATCTCGACCATTCCGTGAAACCAACTATGAGCCTGAAGCCAGTCTGGTTTTTCGTACCAACTATGAACTCTTGGGTTTGAACTGGCGTATGCTGGGCTTAACTTTTAACCATCAGTCTAATGGGCGTTCTGATCCCTTATCGCGGAGTTGGAACCGTGTTATGTTAAATCTAGGATTTGAACGTGACAATTTTGCACTGATGTTACGTCCTTGGTATCGTTTCGAAGAAGATACCAAAGATGATAACAACCCAGATATTACCGATTATGTGGGACGTGGGGATTTAACAGCGTTTTATCGTCATAAAGATCATGACTTTAGTTTGATGTTGCGCCATTCACTAAAAGGTGGTGATGATTCACATGGTGCTGTGCAGTTTGATTGGACTTTCCCAATCAATGGTAAATTGCGCGGTACAGTTCAATTGTTTGATGGTTATGGTGAAAGTCTGATTGACTATAACCATCGTGCAACCTATGTCGGTGTCGGTGTGTCATTAATGAATTGGTTTTAATGATTGCTCAATAATTAATTTACGGACGTAAAAGTAATTTCGCATTTTTAAGATGCTTTTAAGTCTAATCGACGGAGTCTTATATCTAGGGATTGAATAAAGGGATTAGCCTTCGGCTGGAGGTACTTTTGTTTCGGCAAAAGTACCCAAAACCATTGTCATCCGCAAAACTCGCTCTCTAGCGTCTATTTATTTAAAGTATCGCAAAAACATTTTTGATTAGAAGTCATCCTGTCTCAAACACTTGCGGATGACCTTACCGCGTATCGTTCTTTCATTTGAATCAAATTACGCTTCTGATGTTACTATGTAACATCAGTAAATAAAAAAACCATGCTATGGCGTGGTTTTTTTATAACTGTGAGAAAATGTACAAATCAACCAATCTGAATCTCAGAAGGTGGGTGTTTTAAGCGACTCTTCTTCGGTGTGGCAATCAGATAAGCCAGTGTTAAGGGTCCAAGTCGACCTGCGAACATTAATAACATCAGGGCAACTAAACTAGCAGGTTGTAAGTCACTGGTGATGCCACGAGATAGGCCTACTGTACAGGCAGCGGATACCGCTTCGAACAACAAATCTAAAAAGCGTTTATCAGGTTCGAGAAGCAATAGACTGAAAAAGCCAATGAAAATCAACGTTACTGTAATGAAAATCACCGCTAATGCTTTAAAGGTCGTTTTTTCAGAAACAGAGTGGTTAAACACACGCAGTTCATCTTCACGTCTTAAAAAACTGACCACACTGAGTACAACAATAATAAACGTCCCGACTTTGATGCCACCAGCTGTACTGAGAGAACCACCACCAATAAACATCAGTAACATCGTGATCAGTGAAGATGCATCGCTCATGCTTTCCATGGGTAAGCTGTTAAAACCCGAAGAGCGCGGAACAGTTGCATGGAACCAAGCATTTAGGGCTTGGTCACCAAGTGACATCGTAGCTAAGGTAGCAGCATTATTAGCTTCTAATAACCAAATGGTGATGAAGGCAAAGACATTTAAACCCGCAATAGTCGATAAAATCAGCTTGCTATTGGTACTGAGTTTTTTCCAACTTTTATTGCGCTTAATGTCCATCAGTACCAAAAAGCCGATACCCCCAATAATGTAAAGCATACTGATGGTAAACGTAATGAAATAACGGTCAGCAAAGCTCATTAAACTATTGGGAAATAATGAAAATCCACCATTATTAAATGCTGAAACACTATAAAAGGCAGCATAGAACAGGGCCTGGTTAAAATTGTATTCTTGCATCCAAGCGATGGTCAAAATAACCGTTCCCACCATTTCAAAAAATAGCGAATAAAGCAGTACGCCTTTAATAGTCATGGTCACTTTGGCAAGACTGGTTTGTCCAATGGTTTCTTGAGCCATAATTTGTTGTTTTAGCCCAATTTTAGGGGACAAACTCATAGCGGCCAATATCGCAAAGGTCATAAAACCGAGACCACCGCATTGTAGTAAACCCATAATCACGACTTTACCAAACACCGTATAGGCTTCGCCGACATTCACAACTGAAAGTCCAGTAATGGTTACGGCAGAGGTCGCTGTAAAGAGGGCATTGATCCAACTTAAATCACCATGATGTGAATATGGGAGCTTTAACAGCAAGGTGCCAATGATAATGAGCCCAAGAAAACCCAATGCCAAAATACTGGGTGGGCTGAGATTAATGGTATTACGCTGTTTATTGTGCAGTTTCATGTTTTTTACTGTCATCTTGCGTGATTATGTGCAAAAGGAGCTCGACGCTGATTACAAAGTTGCTTTAAAGTGTTTAGCCAGTCGACGTAAATGTTCGAGTAAACCTTCAACCACTAAAATATCGCCTGTTTGTAAAATCAGGTTCGGATCTAAACTATATTGAAGCTCGGTGCCACGTTTATGCAAAATCGTCTTCACTTCAGGGACATGATCCATTATTTGATTTAAACGCGTGCCTTGTTGTGATTCTTTAATTTCAACTTTCACCAAATAATGGTCATCTTCGAGTACCATGTAGCGGCTCACCATTGGATAACTTAGTGACTGAGCAACACGGACACCCATATCTTCTTCAGGATGGATGATTTTGCTGATGCCTAAATGGGTTAAAATCATGTGATGCGCTTTGGACTTGGCTTTGGCCCAAATTTTGTTGATCCCCATGTTTTTAAGATGGAGCACACATAAGATGCTGGCTTCAATATCTTCACCAATTGCGACTACGACGGCTTCACAATTTTGAATATTGAGTTCATGTAAAACGTGCTCATCTGTTGCGTCAGCAATCACTGCATGGGTCAGTTGGTCCGAAATACTTTCAACAAACTTTTTGTTGCTATCGATTCCAATGACATCGTGTTTTAAACCCATGAGTTCAGTGGCTACAGTTGCGCCAAAACTTCCTAAGCCAATCACAGCGAATTGAGCCATGCCGTATTCCTAAATTATTCTAAAGTTATTGAATATGTTGATGTTAGCTTGTTCAGCCTGGAGCGGCTATGGAAATTTACATAATCCATCTAAACCGAAAAGCTCTAATTTTTAATTTCTTCAGCATTTTGATAGGCATAAAGTTCAACAATATTGGGGCAATTATCCATAACTTGTTGGTATTTAAAAATTTCATAGCCTAATTTATTTTTTAGAATGTATTGAAATTGATGCTGATCTTCTTTAATGACATTTAAGGTGGCTTTACGAACGAGCTCAGAATTGTTCTTTAAACGGTTTAAGCCATCGCATGAAAATTCACGGATGATGGCTTGAACAGGTTCGGGAGCGGTTTGATCACTTAGCTCATCAAAGCGAATATATACAATGTAATTTGGATATTGATTCAACATTTCAGCTTGCGCGGTATAGCCGTAAATATTTTCTAGATTTTGCGTACGGGACTGATTTGGAATTTGTTTCATACTTTGACGAATCTTATCTTCCTCTTGCTTAAGTTGATAAGCCGGATATGCATAAAAATATCCACCTAAACCTACAATAGCGATCATAAATAAGGCATAAAAATTCAATTTTAAATATCCATTTTGTTTTATTTTCAATGGATTATAGGGTATGGTTAAATTAACAACAATGACAGCGTTGATGAATTAATTTGATGAATTTATTTATTTTGATTCAGGAAATAGTTGATGCAAATAAAAAAGCTGGAACCTAGATCCCAGCTTTCATATAGAAATTTTACTTATTTCAAGAAACGTTGATAACCGAGGTTATTGGTAATCTCAACATATGGATAGGTAATATTTTCCAATGTTTCAATCAAACCATCTGGGTTTTGTTTCGCATCCGTTGCTTCCATACCCACCAATACACGACCTTCCGCAGCACCGTGGTTACGGTAGTGGAATAGGGTGATGTTATGCGTTGGGCCTAGACGTTCTAAGAAAGTCAGTAATGCGCCTGGACGTTCAGGGAATTCCACGCGGAATAGGCGTTCATTCTCGATATCGGCATGACCGCCAATTAAATAACGGATATGGAGTTTAGCCACTTCATCGTCTGAAAGATCGTCTACATCGTATTGGAATTTTAAGGTTTCAAAAATTTCCTGACGTTCTTTTTCGCCATTTTTGAGACTAATACCCACAAACACTTGAGCGGCACTTGAGTAGCTTGCGCGGTAGTTAAACTCAGTGATGTTACGGCCTTGTAGTGCGCGGCAGAATTGGAGGAATGAACCTTTTTCTTCTGGAATGGTCACAGCAAAGATCGCTTCTTTACGTTCACCCAGTTCAGTACGTTCTGCAATGTAGCGCAGACGGTCAAAGTTCATATTAGCGCCGCATACAATCGACACCATATTTTTATTTTCTAGACCATGCTCTGCAACATACTTCTTAATACCTGCAAGCGCCATTGCACCTGACGGCTCTACAATGCTGCGGCACTCATCAAAGGTATCTTTAATTGCAGCACAGATTTCATCTGTATTCACCAAAATAACGTCACGCTCAACAATTGGGCCTGAGTTATCTGATTTTTGTAGCTGAATCACTTCAAATGGTTTTTCACCAATTTGTGCAACTGCTGTACCGTCGGCAAAAAGACCAACAGATGGAAGAATGACACGTTCATTAGCTTCAAAGGCTGCTTTTAAACATGCTGATTCGTCATATTCAACAGGAATGACTTTAACATGCGGTGCCACATCACCTAAATAAGCAGCTACACCGGCAATGAGACCGCCACCGCCAACAGCAACAAATACATACTCTACATCACGCCATTGACGCAAAATTTCGTTGGCAATGGTTCCTTGACCGGCCATAACGAGTTCGTCGTCATAAGGTGGAATAAAGGTCATACCTTCATCTTTTGCACATTGGATTGCATATTTATTGGCTACGTCAAAAGAATCACCATGCAGAACTACCTCACCACCTAAGCGTTTAACCGCTTGTACTTTAATGTCTGGTGTGGTTTTAGGCATAACAATAATGGCGCGAATACCCAACTTTTTACCAGATAACGCCACGCCTTGAGCATGGTTACCTGCAGAAGCAGTAATAACGCCACGTTCCAACTGAGATTTCGGTAATTGACTAATACGGTTGTAGGCACCGCGTAGCTTGAAAGAAAAGACAGGTTGTAAATCTTCGCGTTTAAAGCGAATGTTATTGTTTAGTTTTTCACTAATTCGTGGCGCTGCTTCGAGTGGGGTTTCGATTGCAACGTCATAGACTGTTGCCTGTAATATTTGTCGAACCAAACGAGACAGCATGTTAATTTTCCATCTAACAGTTTAAAATAGGCGTTCATTGTAACAAACACCCGTACATTTGGGCTGTAAAATCAGCAACAAATGTCAAAAAATAGTTGAGCCAAGTTATGAGTCTGTATGCTACCCAAGATGAAAAGAAACAAGCTGCCGCAAAAGCTGCATTAAAGCATTTGCCAAAGGGCGGTATTTTGGGTGTTGGTACAGGAAGTACTGTGAACTTCCTCATCGAATTATTGCCAGAGCTTCAACTCGAAGCTGCGGTTGCCAGTTCTGAAGCAACTGCACAACGTTTGAAAAAATTAGGCATTGAAGTGGTTGATATGAACCATGTTGGTGGTTTAGATGCCTATGTGGATGGCGCAGATGAAATCGACCGTCATATGCACATGATTAAAGGCGGCGGCGCTGCGTTGACTCGAGAAAAAATCGTGGCGTCTATTGCGAAAAAATTCGTTTGTATCGTAGATGATTCTAAATGGGTTGATCAGTTGGCACGTGAATTTCCGCTTCCTGTAGAAGTGATTCCAATGGCACGTTCTGCTGTGGCACGTAAAATCGTTTCTTTAGGCGGCGATCCTGTGTACCGTGAAGGCGTAGTAACAGATAACGGTAATGTAATTTTAGACGTACACAACTTAAATATCCTAAATGCATTGGAACTTGAAAAAACTTTAAACAATATTCCGGGTGTAGTGTGTAACGGTATCTTTGCTCTAAACAAGGCGGATATTGCGGTTGTAGCCACTGATAACGGTATTGAAGAGCGTACAGCGGTTTAATCTATAGAAAATTTAAATGTAAATAGAGTTTCGATTTATATTTAAATTTCTAATGGAAGTTCCCTCTCCTTTGAGGAGAGGGTTAGGGAGAGGTCAATTTAAATGTCCCCCTCATCCTAACCTTCTCCCAGAGGGAGAAGGAACCCTCAATATACTTTTGAAAACTGCTTAAAGTTAAATTTTATGCATTATTAATAAGCTTTTAAAAAGAATAAATGACTCCCAACCTCCCTGAAATTCAAATCACCCGAAAATTACGTGCCACACGCTTAAGATTGCGAGTAGAACCAACTCAAATTAAATTAACAGTGCCGCAATTTTGTACACAGCGCCAAGTGCAAGATTTTCTGAAACAATCAGAACAATGGATGATTGAGACATGGCAGAAGCAGCAGGAAAAAGCAGGGCTGCAGGATCGAAGTCTGCCAATAAAATTAAAGTTATTTAATTTAGAACAACCGTTAATGGTTGTTTATCAAACGCAAAAACATTCATTTATCTTGGATGACGAAAGCCATCAACTATTCATCAGTGATCGACAGCCTGAGCAATATTTAAAAAGCTTTGTGATTGCTTATGCCAAAGAGTATTTACCAATTTATTTAAAGCAAGTGAGCAGTGAAACAGGCTTGAAATATGGTGATTGCTCAATTCGTCAGCCCAAAACGCGCTGGGGAAGCTGTTCAGCGCGCCATGATATTATGCTGAATAGCGCATTGGTGCTGTTTCCAGAGCAAGTTGTACGATATGTGGCTGTACATGAGTTAGCGCATACCAAGCACTTTGACCATAGCCCAAACTTTTGGGCTGAAGTGCAAAAGCATGATATAAATTTTCAGCAGCATCGAAAAATACTAAAAATGACGGCAATGCCTTGGTGGTGGGTGCTCTGAATTAAAGGCACTAAGTTGTAAACACTAAAGCATTTCTTAATATATTATTTCAATTAAATCAAATCCTTCTTGGTATGTAGGCGGTTCTAATGCGTAATAAACATTGGTTAATGCCATCAGATCGACTATTTCATCTGAAGGGCGTTGAGCGTTTCTTTTTATGCATACTTCGAGCGGGATTTGAAACCATACAGCAACGCATTTTTTACCCAATTATTTAGCTTGCTCAATTATCGGTAGACGTTCAGATTGCTTTACTAAAATAGCATCAAAAATAATATTTTCAGGTTCGCGGGATATTTGGTTTTTGGCCCAAGTTGATTTCCCAGCCCCTTGGCATCCGATCAATATATAAATGATTTTAACCTTTGGGTTAGTTTTTAATTCATGCTTAAAAGCGTCAAAACAGCATTGTCATGCTGGAATATTTCTTTCTTTAGTGAAGACACGACCTTGAGCTGTGGATAGGTAATGATCAGGATTTATATGCATGATCTGACTTAATAGGATTCAGAAGATAAGCTAACATTATAAAGTGAAGCTTTATATGTCAAAACAGTTCAGAAAACCGTAACTTCCTGTCATACTACGCAGTCATCAAATGGATACTTTGAATAGAGGTAAAGAGCGTGATTTCAGTAGGTATTGTCGGCGGTACAGGTTACACAGGTGTTGAATTACTGCGTATTTTACTGCGACACCCAAATGCAGAAGTGAAAGTTTTAACTTCGCGTACTGAAAATGGCCGCCGTGTGGATGATATGTTCCCAAGCTTGCGTGCACATACAGACCTTTGCTATTCAGATCTAAATATTGAAGAACTAAAACAATGTGACGTTGTATTCTTTGCGACGCCGCACGGTGTTGCAATGAAACACGCAGAAGAGTTAGTTGCTGCAAATACTAAAGTGATTGACCTTGCTGCTGACTTCCGCTTGCAAGACTTAGCTCAATTTGAGAAATGGTATGGCCTCGACCATGCTTGCCCAGAATTATTAAAAGATTCAGTTTACGGTTTGTCTGAATTAAACCGTGAAAAAATTCAAAAGGCTTCAGTGATTGGTAACCCAGGTTGTTACCCAACAACTGTTCAGCTCGGTTTAGCGCCAGTATTAAAAGCTGAAGGATTAGTGAAACCTGAAAGCATTATTATTGATGCAAAATCAGGTGTGTCTGGTGCAGGTCGTAAAGCCAGCCTGGGTATGATCTATTCTGAAAATGCAGATAACTTTAAAGCTTATGGTGTAGCGGGTCACCGTCATCATCCTGAAATTGTAGAAGCCTTAGAAAATATTTCAGGTCAAAAAGGTGTGTTTAATGAAATTTTATTCGTACCGCATTTAGTACCGATGATTCGTGGCATGCTCAGCACTATCTATATTGATTTGACAGACGCAGGTGCTTCTGCGGATTTACAAAGCATATATGAACAGTTCTATGCCAATGAGCAGTTTGTAGATGTTATGCCTGCAGGTAGCTCACCTGAAACACGTACTGTGCGTGGTGCGAACCAATTACGTATTGCGATTTGCAAACCTCAACCGAAAAAATTGGTGATTTTGGTGGCTCAAGACAACTTGGTGAAAGGTGCTGCAGGCCAAGCCGTACAAAATATGAACTTGATGTTTAGTTTTGCTGAAAATGCAGGACTTCAAGGCATTGGTTTATTACCATAAGAAACGATTTAAAACTTCACACACATTTAAAACTGGATTTTAATGTGTGCCTTGAGTGAATTAAAAATAAGAGATGACGATGTCGAATACAGAATCTAATTTCAAGTCAGAATCTGAAAACAGTGAAAAAACGCCTTTTATGAAGACGAATATGCCACTGGCGATTGGTGCAGTTGTACTTGCATTGAGCAGCGGTTTGCTCGGATATAGTATCGGTCATCGTCAGGGCTTAACTGTGGTCGGTTATGATGCAGATGCAGAGCAACTTGTTGATGTGGTGCAAAAGCAAAAAACTGAATTAGCAGGCCTAAATAAAAGTTTGAATGCGGCAATCCAAGAGCGTGATGTCGCTGTAAGTAATTCAAATGATTTATATTTGGCTGTTAAAAAAGCACGTGATGATCAAGAATTAACTGGTAATTTGAGTGTTTTGTATCGTGAAGTATTGCGCCAACGTGGTGGTATGCCTCTTGCAGTACAACATTTAGCGATTAAACCTTTACCTGAAAATGCGTATGAATACCAACTTGATCTCGTTCAAGTAAGTCCGTCAAAAAGTAATGTGTCTGGAAGTGTTGAGCTGCGTCTAATTAAGGGTACAGAAGTACTTGCAGTGCCTTTAGAAGACAAAAACTTTAACTTTAGCGAAAGTGAGCGACTCACTGGACGTTGGACCATGCCAAAAGGCTTTAGTCCAGACTTTATTGAAGTGCGTTTAACCGGTTCTAAACCCGTTATTCGCCGTTTTAGCTGGTCGAAAGGTCAGCCTGTTGAAAATCAATCTGCCTTCCTTTCAGAAATTCCTCAAACTGAAGCAAGTGCAAACTAAGTGTGAAACCTAAATCCTATGCGAACCAATAAGCGTCAAACGTGTTTATCTGACATTAAAAATTCATTTTACCAATCTGGTTTAGTGGACTGGCATCTAAACCCGACTCTCAGCCAAGGTACGCAGGATGATGGTGATTCAGACATTCAAGTATTGACTGCGCCACCTGAGTTAAAGCGTCCTCCTATGTATGCTGTCGTTTTAATGAACGATGATTACACCCCAATGGACTTTGTAATTGAAATTTTACAACAATACTTTGCTTTGAATCTTGACCAAGCCACTCAAGTAATGCTAACTGTACATTATGAAGGAAAGGGTGTTGCAGGGGTTTATCCGCGAGACATCGCAGAGACTAAAGCAAATCAGGTCAATAATTACGCTCGGTCGCAAAGTCATCCATTACTTTGTCAGATTGAGCCAAAAGATTAATAAGGGGATTACATGCTCAGTCGTCAATTAGAAGTATCACTACGTTTGGCTGTCAGCATGGCTCGTCAAAAGAGACATGAATTTTTGACGGTAGAACATTTATTATTGGCTTTACTGGATAATGATTCCGCTGTTAATGCATTGAAAGCATGTGGCGCAGACATTATTGTGCTTCGGAAAGAACTTGAAGAATACGTAGAACAACATACCCCTAAGCTTGGCGAAAATAGCGATCAAGCGCCACATCCTACAGAAAGTTTTGATCGTATTTTGCAGCGTGCAATTTTCCATGTGCAATCGAGTGGTAATGACCGCACTGTAGAAGGTGCAGACATTTTAGTTGCGATGTATTCAGAGCGTGATTCATTTGCGGTGTATTTACTTAAACGCCATCAAATCAACCGTTTGACATTAACGCAGTATTTGTCTCATGGCACACGTAAAGACGAAGTCCAAGCCGAAGAAGAAATCGAAGAGCTCGATGGTGAAAACACCACGTCTTCAAATTCTGGCCCATTAGAGCTATATACGACCAATCTGAATGTTGAAGCTCAAAAAGGCAAAACAGATCCACTGATTGGTCGTGAAAAAGAGATTGAACGTACAGCTCAAATTCTATGTCGTCGCCGTAAAAATAACCCACTTTTGGTGGGTGATCCGGGTGTAGGTAAAACTTCGATTGCTGAAGGTTTGGCTTGGCTCATTGTAAATGGCAAAGCTCCTAAACCGCTTGAAAATGCAGAAGTATTTAGTTTAGACATTGGTGCTTTAGTTGCAGGAACTAAATACCGTGGTGATTTTGAAAAGCGTTTAAAACAACTGTTAAATGCATTGAAGAAAAAGCCCGAAGCTATTTTATTTATTGATGAAATTCATATGATCATCGGTGCAGGCTCAAGTATGGGCAGCACGATGGATGCATCGAACCTCATCAAACCAGCTTTGGCGAATGGTACTTTACGTTGTATCGGTTCAACGACTTTCCAAGAATACCGTCAAGTTTTTGAAAAAGATCATGCATTATCTCGTCGTTTCCAAAAAATTGATGTCAATGAACCATCTATTTCAGAAACGATTGATATTCTGCGTGGCTTAAAAGGCAAATTTGAAGAATTCCATCATGTGAAATACGAAGATCAAGCGTTGGTTTCTGCGGTAGAACTATCTGCAAAATTTATCAATGATCGTTTCTTGCCTGATAAAGCCATTGATGTGATTGATGAAGCTGGTGCGCAGCGTCGTTTAAAAGCTGAGCAAGATGATACGGTCATTTCAGTTGAAAACATTGAAGATATCGTTTCGAAAATTGCCCGTATTCCACCAAAAACAGTCTCTAAAGATGACAAGAGCGTTCTTGAAAATCTAGAGCGTGATCTGAAACGTGTGGTGTTCGGTCAGGATGAAGCGATTGAAGCGCTTGCATCTGCGATTAAATTATCTCGTGCGGGGCTTAAAGCACCAGATAAGCCAGTGGGTAATTTTGTCTTTGCGGGTCCTACAGGTGTGGGTAAAACTGAAGTCACTAAGCAATTGGCGAAATTATTAGGCGTCGAGCTTGTACGTTTCGATATGTCGGAATACATGGAACGTCATGCAGTATCTCGTTTAATTGGTGCGCCTCCGGGTTATGTTGGTTTTGATCAAGGTGGTTTGCTGACCGACGCGATTCATAAAAATCCGCATTGCGT
Organism: Acinetobacter sp. YH01009; assembly: GCF_013420765.1. NCBI lineage: Bacteria > Pseudomonadati > Pseudomonadota > Gammaproteobacteria > Moraxellales > Moraxellaceae > Acinetobacter > Acinetobacter sp. YH01009. The sequence goes on from NZ_VOYE01000018.1 coordinate 65,361, forward strand.
GTTATTACTTGATGAAATTGAGAAAGCACATCCAGATGTCTTTAATTTGTTACTTCAAATTATGGATCATGGTTCATTAACAGACAACAATGGTCGTAAGTCTGACTTCCGTAACGTCGTGTTAGTACTGACTACGAATATTGGTGCAGAATCAATTTCACGTGTGAGCATTGGTTTTATGGATCAAGACAACAGTAATGATAACCAAGACGCGATGAAAAAAGCCTTCTCACCAGAGTTCCGTAACCGTCTAGATGGTGTTATTCAATTTAAAGCATTGCCAACAACGGTCATTGAAAGTGTGGTTGATAAGTTCTTAACAGAGCTTCAGGCACAGTTAGATGATAAGAAAGTGGTTCTTGAGGTTGATCAAGATGCACGCGAATGGATGGCCGAGCAAGGATACGATCGCTTGATGGGCGCTCGTCCAATGCAGCGTTTAATCCAAGAGCATTTGAAAAAACCGCTTGCTGAAATGATTCTGTTTGGTGAGCTTGCGGAACATGGCGGCAATGTTGCTGTTTCAGTGAAGAAAGAAAATGGCAAAGCAGTGGGCTTAAAACTCGAAGTGTTTGAAGACCAAACCGCTGAACCAGCTTAATCAATTTATTTAACAAAAACCCGTGCTTGCACGGGTTTTTTATATTTATTCAACGCTAGATTTGGATTTCTCAATGATGGACGTATCATTAACAAAAGTGCTGACCACTTTCGGTTTATTTGCACTAACAGCATTGATGGAAATTTTAGGCTGTTACTTCCCATATTTGATTTTAAATCAGCAAAAATCGCAGTGGTTATGGATTCCTACAGCACTTGCATTGGCTGCATTTGTTTGGTTATTGACGTTGCATCCAGCAGCTTCGGGTCGTATCTATGCAGCTTATGGCGGAATCTATATTTTCTCTGCATTACTGTGGTTGCGTTTCGTTGATCAAATAAGTTTAACGCGATGGGATATGCTAGGTGGCGTCATTGTGTTGGTGGGCGCAGCTGTGATTGTATTACAGCCTCAAGGTTTAATTCGTTAAGTAAACATTGCAGAAGTTAAACCAAGAACTGTAAGAAATCAGAAGCGCAATCTGATTCAAATAAAAAGAACAATACGCGGAAAAGTCATCCGCAATTGTTTGAGACAGGACTACTTTTAATCAAAAATGTTTTTGCGATACCTTGAATAAGTAGGTGCTAGTGAACGAGTTTTGCGGATGGCAATGGTTTTAGGTACTTTTGTCGAAACAAAAGTACCTCCAGCCGAAGGCCAATCCATTCATTCAAACCCTAGATGTAAGACTCCGTCGAATGGACTTAAAAATCATTTTAAAATACGAAATTACTTTGGCGTGCGTAACATCAGATGTTTATTTAAATTTGCATTCAGCGTTGTGGATTTTGATTTCGTATTTCTGTTGAGGTGAAGATAAGTCCATTTCTAACACATATGGATTTACACGTTGAAATTGATGCTCAAATAGCAATTCACAATTTTGTAGAGAATTCTTTTTGATCAGTTGCTTGACTTGCTGTTGGCCGACCGATTCTGCAAATTGTGTAAAGTCAGGTGTGGTTATAATTCCTTCGATTTCTATTTTATCTGCTGAAACTTCCATTTTTTCCATCAACATATTTTGGTCAACTTGAAAAGGAAGGGTGCGAGAGTCTTCGTCACTTATGGCAGAAAGTATTTCGTTTAAACCTGTTTTATTTTTAATTTTAAAATTGCTATCTAAAATCTGATTTTTCACCAAGTATTGATCTAATTCACTTGGTTCACCAGCAAAGCTAAAAGTAGATAAGCTCAATCCAAGAGCCAATAAGCAAATATTTCTTAAACGCATAATCTTAATCACTTATAAAAGTTATGGTTTTATTAAAGCATGCAAAAACAAAAAAAGCACCCGAAGGTGCTTCATTTATCTAAGTAAAACCTTAGTCTTTTTTAAGATTTTCGTTAATTAAGAATTCAACAAGTGCTTTTTGTGCATGTAAGCGATTTTCAGCTTCATCCCAAACCACAGCATTTTTGTGGTCAAGCATATTTTCAGAAATTTCTTCGCCACGATGCGCAGGTAAGCAGTGCATAAATAGGCAGTCAGCGTGAGCAAGATCCATCAGGCGTTCATTCACTTGATAATCAGCAAACGCTTTTTCACGAATTTTTTGCTCTTCTTCTTGGCCCATACTTGCCCAAACATCTGTAACGATTAAATCTGCATTAACTGCAGCATCTTCGGCAGAATCAACAAGTTCCACACAGTGTGCAAATTCAGATAAAAATTCTGCTTTAGGTTCATAGCCCTTAGGTGCAGCGATTTTTAATTTAAAGCCCCACATATGAGCAGCTTCAATATATGAGTTACACATATTGTTGCCATCACCAATCCAAGCAACAGTTTTACCTTCAATAGAACCACGGTGTTCAACAAATGTTTGAACATCGGCAAGTAATTGGCAAGGGTGGTGATCATCTGTTAATGCATTGATGACAGGAACTTTTGAATAAGAAGCAAAACGTTCAACAATGTCATGACCAAAAGTACGAATCATCACAATATCAAGCATGCTTGAAATCACACGTGCAGAATCTTCTACTGGCTCGCCACGACCTAATTGAGAGTCGCGAGATGAAAGGAAAATTGCGCTACCACCAAATTGGCTCATTCCTGCTTCAAACGATACACGTGTACGGGTGCTCGATTTCTCAAAAATCATGCCCATGACTTTACCAACGAAAGGTTGGAAAACTTCATTGTTATGCTGTTTGCGCTTGAGTTCGATACCGCGCTGTACAATTTGGTTAAGTTCTAAAGTCGATAAATCGCGTAAAGTTAGAAAGTGACGTAGAGCCATTGTTACTCCACAATAATTGCTGAATCAAAAAACAAAACAACAATTAGTTGTTGGTTGGTTAGAGAAAAAGGAATCGATTAATATACTATAAGAGAGGTAAAATGCAAAAAATCTAGCGCTTTTGGTGACCGTCTAGGAAACGATCGACGCAATAACTGATGTAATTGATGGTTTCTTGATCATTTTCGTCAATGCTGATGCCCATGAGAACGCGCCATTCTAAATTACGCAAAATTCCAAAATAAAATTGAGCCGAAAACAACGGGTTTTCACAATACAGCAAACCGTGTTGATGCGCTTGATTTAAAATTTCTGCAACGGTGTTCTGAATTTGTTTTGGGCCTTGCTCATGAATATAACGTGCTATTTCAGGATTACGTCCTGTTTGTTCTAAGACTAACCGCATAAATGCCGCATTTTCAGGCATCACAATATGCTGATGAAAGTCACTTAAAGTATTGATGAGATAAGCACGAATATCGGTGTCAGGGCTCACCGTAAATGGTAGGCAAATATCTTTGAAAAATAAGCAGCGACGATAGTCACAAATGGCCTTAAATAATCCGTCTTTATTACCAAAATATTTATAGATTGACGCTTTTGAACCACCTGCATGATTCACGATGTCATCTAATGAAACTGCATCAAAACCACGTTTTAAAAAAAGCTCCGTAGCACTTTCTAAAAGCGCAACACATCGTTCATGTCCGCGCCGCGTTTGTGGCTGGTCATGCGTTAAAGGTTCAATGTGTATTAAATCTTGCATAAAGTGATAATATTTAACAAAAAAAGATCTGAGCTGACGATAATTATAGCAAAAAATTCAGTTCTTTTCTGCTTTGCTCATAAATAAGAGATCTTTGACTAAAGAATAACAACAGATAGGTGACAAGTGAAATATTTGACTAAAGTTTTAGAGTTAATATTCTACAAAGCCATAGAGTTGGAAAAAAATATGGATATACTCAAACTTCGAAAATTAAAGTAAATGCCGTGGAAAGGAATATGACACAACAAACGTCTGCAGGCTTAAGATTTAGACAAGCATTGGAAATCGAAAAACCATTACAAATCATTGGCACAGTAAATGCCTATGCAGCAATGATGGCAAAAGAAGTTGGCTATAAAGCCATATATTTATCTGGTGCAGGTGTTGCGAACTATTCATATGGTTTACCTGACTTAGGCATGACCAGTTTAGACAATGTTTTGGAAGATGTTCGTCGTATTACTGAACGTGTAGATACGCCATTACTCGTCGATATCGATACAGGTTGGGGCGGTGCATTTAACATTGCTCGTACTGTGAAACAAATGATTGCTGCGGGTGCAGCAGCGGTGCATATCGAAGACCAAGTGGCACAAAAACGTTGTGGTCACCGTCCAAACAAAGAAATTGTGTCACAACAAGAAATGGTTGACCGTATTAAAGCGGCAGTCGATGCAAAAACCGATTCAAATTTTGTGGTGATGGCACGTACAGATGCATTACAAAAAGAAGGTTTGCAGGCAGTGATCGACCGCGCATGTGCATGTGTAGAAGCAGGAGCAGATGCGATCTTTGCTGAAGCAATGACAGACATCACCATGTACAAAACAGTCTGCGATGCTGTGGGTGTACCAGTATTGGCAAATATCACAGAGTTTGGTGATACCCCTTACTACACCAAAGAAGAATTAGGCGAGCAAGGCATTTCAATGGTGCTTTATCCATTGTCTCCGACACGTGCAATGCAAAAAGCGGCACTCGAAGTGATGCATGCAATCCGCAATGACGGTACACAAGTCAATGTACTGGATAAAATGCAACAACGAAAAGAACTCTATCAATTCCTCGATTATCACACTTTTGAAAATACCTTAGATAAATTGTTCACTGAAGGAAAATAAAAAATGGCTGAAGGAAAAGTACTCACGGGCGCAGGACTGCGCGGACAAGTAGCGGGTAAAACTGCACTTTCAACTGTAGGCAAAAGCGGTGCGGGCTTAACCTATCGTGGTTATGACGTTCAAGACTTGGCAGAAAACTGTCAGTTTGAAGAAGTTGCGTACCTGATTTTCTTTGGTGAATTGCCAACAACAGAACAATTAGCAGCATACAAAGCTAAACTCAAATCATTGCGTCAATTGCCACAAGCGTTGAAAGAAGTATTAGAACGTATTCCTGCGGACTCACATCCAATGGATGTGATGCGTACAGGCGTTTCAATGTTAGGCAACCTTGAAACTGAACAATCGTTTGAACAACAACAAGATGTTGCAGACCGTATTTTGGCAACGCTACCTGCGATCATTTGCTACTGGTACCGTTTCAGCCATGATGGTGTACGTGTAGAAGAAAACACCGATGATGATTCAATCGGCGCTCAATTCCTACATTTACTGCGTGGCGAAAAACCAAATGAATTGCACGAGCAAGTGATGAACGTATCACTGATTTTGTATGCAGAGCATGAGTTTAACGCATCTACATTCACAGCGCGTGTATGTGCATCAACATTGTCAGATATGCATTCATGCATCACAGGTGCAATTGGTTCACTACGTGGCCCATTACATGGCGGTGCGAACGAAGCTGCGATGGAAATGATTGAAAACTGGACGTCTCCAGAAGAAGCTGAACGTGAAATGCTCGGCAAACTTGAGCGTAAAGAAAAGATCATGGGCTTTGGTCATGCGATCTATAAAGACAATGATCCACGTAATGGCATCATCAAAATTTGGTCTGAACGCCTAGCTAAAGACGTCGGTGATACTGTGCTTTATCCAGTATCAGTACGCTGTGAAGAAGTGATGTGGCGCGAGAAGAAATTGTTCTGTAATGCTGATTTCTTCCATGCATCTGCATACCATTTCATGGATATTGCAACCAAATTATTCACGCCAATCTTTGTGATGAGCCGTGTAACAGGTTGGGCAGCGCATGTGATGGAACAACGTGCGGACAATCGTATTATTCGCCCAAGTGCGGACTATACAGGTCCGGAATTACGTAAAGTTGTGCCAATTGCAGAGCGTTCTGCAGCATAATTTTAAGTGTAATAAAAAAGCCTCAAAAGAGGCTTTTTTATTATTTGTTATTTAATTTAACAATCTATTTGGTTAATAAAACTGGATCTTCAACGCTATATCCTGTTTCAAATGGAATCCCTAGATATTTAACAGTTACTAAATAAAAAGGCTTTTGCACTACACGATAAGTTTTAGAGATTTTTAAACCTTCTTTATAGGTCTCAGCCTTTTGTACAGCGCTTTTATACTGCGAATTTTTAACACGATATTGATAGGTCCATTTATCAATGGTTTCAGTGGGGTCATACCATGATTTTGCAGTGCCATTCTTGGTTGTTAATACCTGTATTCGAGCATTATTGTTATTTACTGGTGTTAATTCGACCAAACGTTTTTTTATTTTCGCGATTTCTTTATCAAACTGGGTGCTGTCTTGATCGTAATCAATCCGTTTTGTCTTTGGATTAATATACAAAGACTTCACTGTAATTAATTGCGTCGGTTTTTGGCTATTTAATTGATAATAATATAATTGTGGTAAACGACCACGACCATCTTCAAAATGACGCATTAAATAGATTTTTTGGTCTTTTTTATCAAAACCTAAAACCTCAATGGTTTGAGGGCCGCCTACCGTAGCCAAAGCAGAGCAGGACAGTAGTGTGCTAATTGCGAATGCATTGAAATGACGTAGCTGCATTTTCTTGTCCTGATGAGAAAAATTTCTCAATACAGTATGCTATGCAAAATGATATTTAAATATGAAGATTATGTATGTTTTATTCTGCATTTAAGATGTCTAATACACTGTGAGCAACATTTTCAGTTAACTGATCTAAGCGTTCTAAAGCTGTACCTAAAATAAAATAGTGGTAATTATAAATACGACTGTCATGTAAGATTGAAATATAAAATGTTCCTTCGGGTTTTTCTACAGTTGCGCTGCCACCGGATTTGAGTAATCCAGTGCAGGCAACCACAAAGTTTGCACGTGAAAAAAGCTGTTGTCCGTGCTCAGCCATCGCTTGAGTCACTTCTGCCGATTCGGCCGTATATTGTTCTATCAGTAGAGGATCTACTTTTAAAATTTCACGCTTGATCGACGGATCATAGCTGACCAGACCACCTAACAAGATATCTGCACCACTATTCTTATAAATTGAAAATTGGCTACATAAATAACCAGAGCTTGCACTCTCGATAAATGCGATAGTCATGGATTTTTGTTCTAAAGCATCGCAACACTGTTTAAGCATGTGCTTACCCCAAAGTAGAATGGTGAATGATCATTAGTATTCTTAAAATTTTAGCATTGATTCCGCTCGCCTGTAATTTCACTAAAAGTCTAAGTTGGTACTGTGGGTGTTGTGGAATTCACAAAAATAGCGTGATTGCTTAGAAGCTGTACGAAAATATGAAATAAAGGTTTTTTCGGAAGGAAAACGATGTTAAAACTTAAAATAAAGAGCGTAACAAAAGTAGGTTTATTTCAATGAAAACGACTGTTAAATATGTAGTATTAAAAAGCCTAGACTATCAATTGGGCACGCCACTTTTTCAAGAAGAATTAGACGCAGATAGCCTGTATTTTGATCAAATTCCGGCTGTAATTCAGTATCAAAATCATCAATTCAAAGTGAAAAGTAAAGAGTTAAAGCGTGTTTATTTGGCTGAAGAAAATGAAGACATGCAAACCATTATTGTGAAAGTACTTGCTGTTTAATTTCGATCAATTTGTAGTATTAATAATACAGTTCTCATTGAGTTGGGAACTGTATTTTTGTATTTGCCTGATTCAAACTTTAGATAAGTCTAGATTCAAAAGTAATACATATTTTTTTAATGATCACTTGATCCATAGCTCTAGCTATTCGACCAACGGCTATTTAATCCACTAGATATTATTGAGTATAATTTATTTATTTTTTCATGGGGGGAAGAAATAATGGATTTATTTAAATTTCTAAAAAGCTTTAATACAACGGGTACTTAAGAGGTGGATCAGGAAATTTGAACAACACTTATAAGTGATATTTTGCTCCCCAAATGATGTTATAAACATCAATATATGGAGTATTTTATGGCACGTAGACCAAGAAGAAATCATTCAAACGACTTT
>NZ_VOYE01000019.1:0-71639 GCF_013420765.1 Acinetobacter sp. YH01009
CAATGGCTTTTATGGCTTCAGCTTTAAATTCTGCGGTGTAAGTCTTCTGTTTCTTGCTCATGGTAAACTCCTAATGAGTATGTATAGTTTACCAAGTTAAACCCTCCTGTTTTTTAAGCACACATCAGATTGCCATTGTGGATTCGCGTAGTTCCTCCCTTTTTCAAAGGGAGATTAGGAGGGATTATAAGAAAAAATAGAAATATAAAGGTAATTAATCTCATGGTTTTCTAGATAAGTTGATTGTTTTTTATAGAGTTTTTCCTTTAAAAGACTTTATGTTTTATATAAAATGAATCAATTTCTTTATAAAAATCTTAAAAATGAGTGAAATTGAACTTTTGGATGTATTAATTAAGGATTTTGCATGTGGGGATGTATTAGAAGCAGTTTTTGCAGCAATCATTATTGCTGGTCTTTTCTTCTGGGTTAGAGAACGGGTTTTAGGAATACCAGACTTTTCAGGAAAATGGTATTTGAGATCTAAAACTGAGAAAACAGCATATAGACCCTATGAAAATATGGAATTACAACATAATTTATTTTTGAGATTAGAGGGGAATAATATTCGAGGAGCCTCTGAAAAAATTTATGAAGATTCTACTTATGGAAAACGTTTTACGCATAGCCGACATGTCCTTAAATATACTGGTAAACATCGTGCTAGAGCACAAATAGAAGGGTCAATTCAAAAAAATATTTTTGGTCCAGATATATTAACTTTACATGCAACTGAATATGGAGAGCGGAGACAATCAACAATTTATTGCAGATTTGAATTAAGGAAAAATTTCATCTTTTTTAGTGATCGTAAAGCAACTAAGTTTGAAGGTGATTTTTATTCAATGGTTGCTGATCAAAAAGGAAAAGTTTGGTTATCTAAAGAACCATTTCCCCAATCTATTGCTGAAATCAAAGGTAAAGTATGAGGGCACTTTATTTCTTAGCAACCATTCCATTTTATTTTGTAGCTAAGTTATTTCAAATTCTAAACTTTGATGAAATAAATTCTGATTTCAAGAAATGTGAAGTTCATTTAGATAGTATTTATCAGTTCGTAGATGATGAAACACTCAATATTTTATTCCTTGCTGAAGACCATAGATTTTCAATGCATTTTGGAATAGATCATTATGCAATGCTTCGTGCTATTTACTGCACAAAGTTTAAAAATGAATTTCAAGGAGCAAGTACAGTGGCTCAACAATATGTCAGAGTAATTACTGAAAGGTATGAGCGAACATGGATTAGAAAATTTCGTGAACAATTATTGTCTATTTTAATTTGTAGAAAATATAGTCATAAACACATAGCAACTGCCTATCTTAAAATTGCATTTTTGGGTTCAGGATTGAATGGAATAGATAAATATTTAAGAAGAGAACATAAAAAATATTCACAGTTGAGCACTATCGAAAAGATAGAAATAGTTGCTAGACTAAAATATCCCGAACCATTAAAACATAAAGGTTTATGGTTATTTAAAATGAAAATAAGAGTTACTAATATTTCTTGTAAATTGGCTAAAAAATCCCTCCCAGCCTCCCTTTAAAAAGGGAGGAGCTGTCACGTAATTAAATTGATACGCGAAAGTCCCCCTTTGAAAAAGGGGGATTTAGGGGGATTAAAAAATAAAAGCCCTCACTGTGAGAGCTTTTATTAATGCAAATTATTGAACCGAATCATCCAAATTCGGTGCTAACCAACGCTTCGCTTCATCCAAAGTCCAGCCTTTACGCTTTGCATAATCCTCAAGCTGATCGCCTGCGATTTTACCCACGTTAAAGTATTGGCTTTCAGGGTTTGCATAGTAAAAACCGCTGACAGATGAAGGCGGCCACATTGCAAAGCTAGAAGTCAATTGCGTACCAATTTTATCGGTAGAACCTAACCAATCAAACAATGGCGCTTTTTCAGAATGCTCAGGGCAAGCAGGGTAGCCCGGCGCAGGACGGATGCCTATATACTTCTCTTTAATCAATTCTTCATTGCTTAAGGTTTCAGAAGCTTGGTTGCCCCAGAACTCTTTACGAATGCGCTCATGCAAATGCTCCGCAAACGCTTCCGCAAAACGGTCACCTAAAGATTGCGCAAGAATTGCAGAGTAGTCATCGCCTTTAGCTTTGTACTCATTGGCCATTTCTTCTGCACCAAAGATCGATACAGTGAAACCGCCCAAGTAGTCTTCTGCGACACCTTTAGACGCAATAAAGTCCGCTAATGACAAGTTTGGTTTACCTGTCACTTTATCAGACTGTTGACGAATGTGATGGAAGGTATGCGTAACCGATTGACCATCTTCGCTATACACTTCAACCGAATCCGCTGCTGAACGGTTTGCAGGGTAAATACCAAACACAGCACGAGCATCAAAACGTTTGTTGTCGATGATGTCTTTTAGCATGGTCTGTGCTTGTTCATACAAGTCAGTTGCTGCTTCACCTACAACTTCATCAGTTAAGATAGCAGGGAATTTACCTGCCAAACTCCAAGAAATGAAGAACGGTGTCCAGTCAAAGTATTCAACTAATGTTTCCAATGGATAATTGGTCAGCGTTTGCGTACCAATAAAGTTTGGCTTCACAGGTGCATTGGCTGCAAAGTCAATTTTTAAGCCATTTTCAACCGATTCAGCATACGTCAGTTTCGCTGCTTTCGGCTGTTTGTTAGCAATACGCTCACGGACTTTTTCATATTCAGCACGGGTTTCTGCTACAAACTTTGGCTTCATTTCCTTAGAAAGTAAAGTTGTTGCTACACCCACCGCACGAGATGCATCGGCAACATAAATGACTGCATCATTTGAATATTGCGGATCAATTTTCACTGCCGTATGTGCTTTAGAAGTGGTTGCACCGCCAATCATCAATGGAACATTAAAGCCTTTGCGCTGCATTTCTTTCGCAACAAAAACCATTTCATCCAGTGACGGCGTAATCAGGCCAGATAGACCAATAATGTCGACTTTCTCATCAATCGCAGTTTGTAAAATCTTCTCGCAAGGCACCATCACGCCAAGGTCGATGATGTCATAGCCGTTACAGCCTAACACCACACCTACGATATTTTTACCGATGTCATGCACATCGCCCTTAACAGTCGCCATCAGGACTTTACCCTTAGATTGGCCAGCTGTTTTTTCCGCTTCAATGAACGGATTCAGCCAAGCTACAGCCTGTTTCATGACACGTGCAGATTTCACCACTTGCGGCAGGAACATTTTGCCTGAACCGAACAAATCACCTACCACATTCATGCCGTCCATCAGCGGACCTTCAATCACATCGAGTGGACGTTTAGCTTTCAGACGTGCTTCTTCAGTATCTTCATCAATAAAGGTGGTGATACCTTTCACTAAAGCATGCTCAAGGCGCTTTTCTACGGGAAGCTCACGCCATTCCAAGTTTTCCACTTGTTTTTGCGCAGCACCTTGACCACGGTATTTTTCAGCAACTTCAAGCAGCTTTTCTGTAGCTTCTTGATGGCTTTCACCTTGGTTTTGGTTCAAGATCACATCTTCAACCGCAGCTTTCAGTTCAGCATCAATATCATCATAAATCGCCATTTGACCAGCGTTGACAATACCCATGGTCATGCCTTGCTTGATGGCATGGTACAAGAACACAGAGTGAATCGCTTCACGTACAGGTTCATTACCACGGAAGGAGAACGATACGTTAGACACACCGCCTGAAATCATCGCATGTGGTAAGTTTTGCTTGATCCAGCCTGTTGCTTCAATAAAGTCCACAGCATAGTTGTTGTGTTCTTCGATACCTGTTGCCACTGCAAACACGTTCGGGTCAAAAATGATGTCTTCAGCAGGGAAGCCCACTTCATTCACCAATACATCATAAGAGCGTTTACAGATTTCTTTTTTACGTGCAGCAGTATCTGCCTGACCTTGTTCATCAAAGGCCATCACAATCACGGCAGCGCCATACTGACGGCACAAACGCGCTTTATGCACAAACTCGTCATAGCCTTCTTTGAGGGAGATCGAGTTTACAACCGCTTTACCTTGTACACATTTTAAGCCTGCCTCAATGATTTCCCATTTTGATGAGTCAATCATGATAGGCACACGTGAAATTTCAGGCTCAGAGGCTACAAGATTCAGGAAGTGCACCATTGCGCCTTCTGAATCCAGCATGCCTTCATCCATGTTGATGTCGATAATCTGAGCACCGGCTTCAACTTGCTGCTGTGCAACTTCTAAAGCTTCGGCAAAGTTTTCTTCACGGATTAAACGTAGGAATTTTTTAGAACCTGTCACGTTGGTACGTTCACCGACGTTTACAAACAGCGAATCTTCTGTAATGTTGAACGGCTCTAAACCGCTGAGACGGCAAGCGGGTTTGGTTTCTGGCACTTGGCGCGGCGCAATGTCTTTTACGGCATTGGCAATAGCACGGATGTGATCCGGCGTTGTACCGCAGCAACCGCCCGTGATGTTAATCAGGCCACTTTCTGCAAATTCTTTAATAAAGGCAGCGGTTTGTTCAGGGGTTTCATCATAACCGCCGAAGGCATTTGGTAAGCCAGCGTTCGGATGCGCCGAAACAAAAGTATCGGCAACGTCAGCAATGGTTTTTACATGCGGACGCATGGCATCTGCACCTAGGGCACAGTTAAAGCCAATCGACAATAAATCACCATGACGCACAGAGTTCCAGAACGCTTCAGCAGTTTGGCCAGTTAAAGTTCGGCCAGAGGCATCGGTAATCGTGCCTGAAATCATCAATGGCAATTCGTAGCCAATTTGGTTGAAGACTTCTTTCACTGCAAAAATGGCAGCTTTACAGTTTAAGGTATCGAATACAGTTTCAATGAGCAGAATGTCCGCACCGCCTTCAATCAGGGCATGCGCAGCTTGAATATAGTTTTCTTTTAGCTCATCAAAAGTAATGTTACGAAATGCTGGGTCATTTACATTTGGCGAGATCGAGCAAGTACGTGAAGTCGGCCCAAGCACACCTGCCACAAAACGCGGTTTTTCAGGCGTTGAATATTTTTCACAAGCGGCTTTGGCAATACGCGCTGCTTCACGGTTGATCTCTGATACCAAATCTTCCATGTGGTAGTCAGACATTGAAACTTTAGTGCCGTTAAAGCTGTTGGTTTCAATGATGTCTGCGCCAGCATCGAGGTAGGCTTCATGAATGCCTTGAATGATTTGAGGCTGCGTCAACACCAATAGGTCATTATTGCCTTTGAGGTCAGATGCCCAATCTGCAAAACGCTCACCACGGTAGTCAGCTTCTTCGAGTTTATGACGCTGAATCATGGTGCCCATTGCACCGTCGATAATCAGAATCCGTTGAGCGAGCAGCTCTTTTAGGGTGGCAAGCGTGGACATAAATAACCCCAATCCGATGGAATATAAAATCGGCAAATATATTAACAGAATTCATTGCAGTTTTATTGATATTCAATCATCTTCACAGCGCGCAATTATTAGCTTGTTGAATTAATGAGCAATATTGCAACTTGTTAATTTCATATTCCAATTTCATATAAATGTATGGAAAGCTTCATGAATTTGTAATATTGCTCAGGCAAGATTAAAAAACATCCAGCAGGGCTATGCAAAATGACAAAAAAACATGACAGATGAAATATAAGTTGAAATATTGGGTTTCAAAGAAAATAAAGTTTAAATACGCAGATTAAATAACTGATTTACTTTATGAAAGTAGAGTAGGGAAGTCGGTTTTTAACACTAAAAAAAAACAAATAAAGCATGAAAAATTGCTTTATATGACACCGCTTTGTCATATAATTGTCATAATTAAATTGAACAATATGGGGATTTTAAAATCCTCTATTCCTGCCTGCATGAATTCTAAACAAACTCCCGTAGATTCAGCGCACACGTCGACTACTCAAAAGTCTACGAATGTTCATGTGCCTACACCGAAATTCTTTATGCCGGTATTTTTAACGCTGATTATTTCAACGTTGATATATATTGGTTTTCAGGTGACTGCCGATTTAGCGCATGTTCCGCCTTTAAGTCTTTATTCAATGATTTTATTGGGCACAGCCTTATTCATCGCACTTGGCTTTGAATTTGTAAATGGTTTCCATGACACTGCAAACGCAGTAGCAACAGTGATTTATACCAACGCTTTGTCAGCACCAGTTGCGGTAATGTGGGCAGGTTTCTGTAACTTTCTGGGTGTAATGGTTGCCAGTGGTGCAGTCGCTTACGGCATTATTGCCTTATTACCTGTTGAATTGATTATGAATGTCGGTTCAGGTGCTGGCTTTGCCATGGTTTTCGCAATGCTGATCGCAGCGATTTTGTGGAATTTAGGGACTTGGTTCTTAGGCATCCCGGCGTCTAGTTCGCATACTTTGATTGGTTCTATTCTTGGCGTTGGTATCATGAACTACCTGTTAAATGCAGGCGGTGGTGCGAGCGGTGTAGATATGGAGCAGGTGCTTAAAGTCGGTAAGGCGTTATTGTTCTCTCCACTGATTGGTTTTGCATTTGCGGCTCTCGTTTTCTTGTTGGTGAAGCGTATTTTCCGCAAACAGCTTGAACTGTTTCAACCACCAGAAGGCAATAAGCCGCCACCACCATTGATTCGTGCAATTTTGATCTTTACCTGTACAGGTGTAAGTTTTGCGCACGGTTCAAATGATGGTCAAAAAGGTATGGGGCTGATCATGCTGATTTTGATCGGATGTGTGCCATTGGCTTATTCATTGAATAAGAACTTAGATAATCAACATATTCAATCTTTCCATCAGTTATCTGCTCAAACTGCGACTGCGATCTACGCAGAGCATAAGGATATTCCTGATGCACAAGCGCGTGATGTACTCACCAAATACATTCAAACCAAAGAAGTCAGCCCAGAAGTTGTGCCAGCTTTAGCAAGTTTGACCGATCATTTAGGTGAGCGTGTTGCACAGTATGGCGACTTAAAAGATATTCCTGAACAAGAAGTATCTTCGATTCGTAATGACATGTACTTAAGTACCACTGCTTTTAAACGTCTAGATAAAGCTGAACAATTACCAGCAATGGCAGAAGCTGAACAAAAAACTGTGAAGGAATATCGTAGTCACTTAGACTCCTTCTTACAGTACATTCCAACATGGGTAAAAGTCGCTGTTGCATTGGCACTAGGTCTTGGAACCATGGTGGGTTGGAAACGTATTGTTGTGACTGTCGGTGAACGTATTGGTAAAAACCACATGACCTATGGTCAGGGTATGTCTGCCGAGCTTGTTGCAATGTCAACGATTGCTGCTGCGGATGGTTTTGGTATGCCAGTATCGACGACACACGTACTTAACTCTGCGGTTGCAGGTACCATGGTCGCGAATAAATCGGGTCTAAACTTTGCAACAGTGAAAACCATTCTATCGGCTTGGGTCTTCACTTTACCTGCAACGATCTGTCTATCAGGCTGCTTGTACTGGTTATTCTTGAAACTATTCTAAGCAACTCAAATTCCAGATATAAAAAAACGCTGCTTCGGCAGCGTTTTTTTATGGCTGTATCTCAGACATCACCGATTTTAATGGGATGACTGAGAGCTGAAATGGAATAGTCAAACTAACAAGTTGAAACTTTGCAAAGTTCAACACTTATTTGAACCAATGCAGTTACGCTTTTTTAAACAGTCCCAATACTTTTTTCACGGGCAATTTCTCTTCAGCAAAACCATACAGCGCTGCAAAAGGTAAGGCGGTACGTGCCAAATAAGCTACACGCCATAAGCCACCATGGTTGGCACCATGCATCATGAGTTCTAAAGGATGGTCTAGCGCTGTTTCAGGGTTTGCAACTGAGTGAGGATTTCTCAAGTCATGAATCCATAAAGCCGCCATGAGTGCATTGGTGGTTTCAGGTTGGAAGGATTCCACATCAAATAAACTCGCACCATTAAATGCGGCTTTTAATAATGGATTCTTCGTCACTGAGCGGGTCGTGGTGGATGGCGCAATATTGATACTAACCCGCTGACCATTTTGACGTGCGACAGTTGCGCGCCATTGTTGGATACGTTTTGCGAGTGCGTAGTTTGGACCTTGTTCCACCACCAAACAGTCAGCGATACCATAGGATTTTCCATTGTCTGCTGTGGTGGTTTGCTCATTATTTTGCTTAAAGAAATGCTGACCTGTGACTTTGGCAATGCTTTGCGTCAATAGCTTTTGTGCAGACGCACGGTTTTGGAATTTGGCTTGCGCTGCCGTAACGATCTCTTCTGGAACCGCATAGACATCGGTCGGAGTACACATAAACATCAAGCTGGTGTTGGCTTTTTGTTGACTGACATAGGCCATGATGCTGTCCATTGCCATTGCAACACGAACATGCTTTTCACCATCTAAATAGGCAATTGCAGCCAGATCAAGTTGATGTTCACTTTGTGCAAGCCACTGTGCAATTTCAGGAATGTGTGTCAGTAAATTGGCGCCCAATTTGTGTTTTAGTTCTTGAATGGGTGTGTCTTCATGCACAGTGTCGAGACTCGGTGCATATAAAGTGGCATTACCAGCTTGAACAATGCTTAAGATTCGATCCCAAACACGTTCATTATTGAGGTCGATTGCCACAATATTGGCTTTCCATTTTGCTAACCACGTCAGTGGGCCAGCTTCGGAAGCAGCACCAAAAAGCACCATAGTCCGATCTGACAAATCGAACCATTCTGGGTGGGCAATGGCTTCACGTAATGCGTCGGCATGACTGGCTTCAATGATGCCAGCATCTTGCCATTTTTGAATCTGAGCCAGTAACGCCTCACCTTGCAGTTTTTGGCCATGATAGGGCACATACCACTCAGGCGCTGCGTCACTTTCACCTTTTAATTTCACGGTATGCAGTGGATGTGCAGTTAAAGCCACTGCATCTTTGAGCGTATGCTTTTCTTGATCACGATAAAATTCAAAGACGTGATGCGCTTTATTTAAACCTTGCTCAGCAATGTTGATCGCTGCTTCAGATGATTGAATCCCTTGTTCAACCAAGGCTTTAAAATATTCAGGATATTTTTTACGCCAGTTTTTTTCTTGTTTTGCACGTACAGAAGACTGATGGTCAACTGCAGCTAAGGCTTCAGCGATAATTTCACGACCAGTTTTAGATGTACTCGGCTTTTGGTTTGAAGCCGAAATGGGAAATTGAAGACCTTCAGTTGAACTTGACATGCAAAATATCTCAGCTAATTTTGTCATTAATATACAGATGTATACATTATCTATGCCAAATTAAAAAATAGGGTGGCATAAAATGCCAGATTTATATGATTTGTCATGTGCTTTTGTGAACTTTCGTAGAATATACAGCTTCAAATTTTATTGTCGGAATTGAAAAAGCCTTCGGTTTGAAGGCTTAAAAGAAGAGGGCATTAAATCAATAACGGCAAATCAACAACGACCTTTTTTAGCCTGTCCGGGCGG
Organism: Acinetobacter sp. YH01009; assembly: GCF_013420765.1. Taxonomy (NCBI): domain Bacteria; kingdom Pseudomonadati; phylum Pseudomonadota; class Gammaproteobacteria; order Moraxellales; family Moraxellaceae; genus Acinetobacter; species Acinetobacter sp. YH01009. The sequence goes on from NZ_VOYE01000019.1 coordinate 9,427, forward strand.
GCAAAAGTCGCCGTGTCGATCTGGGTAATTGTAAGGATAGTGATTACGATCTGGGTCGACGACGATACTGCCTTCACGGGTGTGAACGGCACAAGCACTCAACACGCAGGTCAACAGCAAACTTGAGAATATCAGGGCTATTTTCATTGGAATTTTCCCTTTTTTATTCTGTGTTATTTCAGTTTAAATCAGGGCAAGGGTAGATAGCGTTTCAATCTGCTGTGAAATTGTATAGCTCGATATTCAAAGTGCGGTGTTGTAGATATGGGAAATTGGCTAAAGAAAAAAATTAAAGGACATTTCGATTTAACGCAGCACAATAAAAAAGCCTAAACTGAAACGGTTTAGGCTGTCATTTTACTGGTTAAATCAGACTGATTTTTTAGACTTAACGTTAGAAAGGAACGTTTAATAACTGACTTAAGAAATGTGGAATGAGCTTCGGTTCAAGAATAATCGTCATGATTACACCATACGCTGCGCCCCAAAGGTGTGCGCTGTGGTTAATGTTGCTGTTGCCACGTTTACCTGACCAAATACTATAAGCCACATACAGCACGGCAAAAATAATCGCAGGAACAGGAATAAAGAATACAAAAATCAGTTTCCACGGTTCAAACAAGATATACGCAAAAAGTACCGCAGATACCGCCCCAGAAGCCCCTAAACTTGCCCAATGGGTATCATGCTTATGTTTTAAATAACTCGGAATAATCGCAGCGATCAAACCGCCCAAGTAAAACAGCACAAAGCCCATGTCGAAAAAATATTGGCGATAAAAACTTTCAATCACGCTACCAAAGAAAAATAAGGTAATCATGTTGAACAATAGGTGCGCGCCATCTGCATGAATAAAGCCATGGCTAATAAATCGGTCATACTCGCCACGACTGAGGGCTGGCGGCCAAAATAACAAACGATTCATCACTTTCTGATTTGAAAATGCAATCAGTGAAATCACCACCGTAATTAGGATAATGGTCACGGTGTGGTTAAAGGGTAGACCCAACATATATGACTATTCTACTTGTTAAAATTTATGCTCAATAATGCCATTAAAACGGCTTAAAGCGTGCACTTTCAGAATAATTCCGACAATTTTAGTTGATTTTTTTCTAATGCCCCGCATCTTAAGTTAAAATAGCGACTTCAGCTTGAGGAAATATTGTAATGTCGACTGAGAACAACAGCACAGCAGTTGCTGAAGAAATTCCAAACCTATTGATCACTCCAAATGCCCAAGAGTATTTGAAAGATCTTTTGGATAAACAAAATACACCGGGCATTGGTGTACGTGTTTTTGTGGAAAATCCGGGTACGCCACGTGCTGAATGTTGTATGGCTTACAGTGCACCAGAAGAAGTTGTGCCTACAGACTATAAACAAGACTATCCAGATTTCCCTGCATTTATTGACACACCGTCTATTCCATATCTTTTGGATGCGGTAATTGACTATAACAAAGACCGTTTTGGTGGTCAGTTAACTTTCCGTGCACCAAACTCAAAAGTGCCACGTGTGGGTCCAGATGCCTCTGTAGAAGAGCGAATCACTTATGTTCTACAGTCAGAAATTAATCCTGGCCTTGCCGGTCATGGTGGTAACTGTGCATTGGTAGAAGTGGTTGAAGATGCAGAACATGGTTTAACTGCAGTGCTTAAATTCGGTGGTGGTTGCCAAGGTTGTTCTTCAATCGATTTAACCTTGAAACAAGGTGTTGAAACAACATTGAAGCAGCATGTACCTGAGTTAATGCGCGTTGTTGACCAAACGGATCACAGTAATACTGAAGGTGCTTATTTCAAATAAGTTCAGTATTGTTATAAAAAAGCCGCAATGATGCGGCTTTTTTATTGTCTAAATCAAATAAAACGAAGATTTTTAAATGGTTTCTGAGGTTTTTACAGTGAGATGATAAGCGATATCACAAATATAAATGAGAACGATTATTAAAATTAATTGCAATATCGTTTGTGTTGGTTACAATGTGCAACACATTATTCTAGATTTCTCCATAAATACGTTCATTTGGAAGCACTCAATGACCAAACAACTATTAAAATCAACGCTTACACTTTCAATACTCTGTGCATTGGTAAGTTTGTCGCATGCAGAAGATGTGCAAACTGAAGCAACAGACGAATCCGTAACGAAGATGGAAACCATTGTTGTTACTGCAGCAGAACAGGTTAAACAATCATTAGGTGCTTCAAAAATTACGGCAGAAGATTTAGAAAAAATGCCGGTTGTGAATGATATTTCAGAGTATGTGCGCCGTATGCCGGGTGTGAATTTGACTGGTAACAGTGCCACCGGGCAACGTGGTAATAACCGTCAGATTGATATCCGTGGTATGGGGCCTGAAAACACGTTGATCTTAATTGATGGCAAGCCTGTAAATTCGAGAAACTCAGTACGTTATGGCTGGCGCGGTGAGCGTGATACACGTGGTGATTCGAACTGGGTACCTGCGGATGCTATTGAATCGATTGAAGTGCTGCGTGGTCCAGCAGCAGCGCGTTATGGTTCAGGTGCGATGGGTGGTGTGGTCAATATTAAAACCAAGAAAGTGACCAACGACGTGCATGGCTCTGTGGAAGTTTTTACCAATCAACCTGAAGACGCTAAAGAGGGCGCAAGTCACCGTGAAAGCTTTAACTTAAGCGGGCCAATTCTCAAAGATGTCCTTTCATATCGGTTATACGGTAGTTATAACAAAACCGATTCAGATGCTGCGGATATTAATGCTCTAATGGATAATGGCGCGCGTATGGCGGGTCGAGAAGGCGTTGAAAATAAAGATATTGCAGGGCGTTTGGCTTGGCAGTTGAACGATCAACAAGTCTTGATGTTTGACGCAAGTGTTGGCCGCCAAGGCAACCGTTTTGCAGGTGACAGTCAAAACAGTGTATTTGATCCAGCCGATCCAAACAAAGCGCCTATTCTATCGGCTTTAATTGGTGAAGAAACCAATACCATTTATCGTGATAGTTTTGCATTAACCCATGAAGGTACGTGGGGTTGGGGCGATAGTAAACTCATTGCGCAATATGACAAAACCAAAAATAAACGCCTACCTGAAGGAACAGGCGGTAGTACTGAGGGACAGATTAATAATCTTGAAAATAAACAAACGTCATATCTAGAAACCATTCGCTTTAATGCAGAAGCCAATCTGCCGTTCCAATGGTATGTCCCACAAGTATTAACTTTAGGCGCTGAATGGGTTGAAGATGACTTTACCGATACGGTTAATACACAAGCTGGCACAGGCGGTTTTGGTGATGTGTTGACCTCAGGTGACCGTTCACACATGGATTCACGGATTGCGTCGGCCTATATTGAAAACAATATGAACTTGGGCGAAAGCACCGATGTCGTTTTGGCACTACGCTATGATAATCATAGCAAATCAGGCGATAGCTGGAGTCCAAGTCTCAATATTACGCAAAAGCTTGGCGACTATTGGACATTAAAAGGTGGTGTGGCTAAGGCGTATAAAGCACCCAATATGTACCAAAATGCGGAAGGTTATCTGTTAAGTACTCGCGGTAATGGCTGTCCGATTGGGCTGAGCCAATGTCTATTACAAGGTAATGGCGATCTCAAACCTGAAACTTCAGTGAATAAAGAGTTAGGTGTGCAGTTCGAAAAAGACATCATGAATGCAAGCTTTGCATGGTTCCGTAATGATTATAAAAATAAGATCGTTGCGGGGGATACACGTCTGGAAGAACTAGAAGTAAATGGTACAACGTATAATGTACTGCGTTGGATGAATACGCCGGAAGCTTTGGTGGAAGGTGTTGAAGGAAGTATTTCTTTAGATTGGGGTGATATCACGTGGACCAATAACGTTACCTATATGATCAACTCTGAAGATAAACGTACTGGCAATCCGCTTTCAGTGATTCCGAATTACACACTGAACTCTATTTTGAACTACAACATTACGGATCGATTAGACAGTAACTTTGTCTATACCCAATATGGTCGTCAAAAGCCACGTCAATATGCAGAAACCAGTCTTGAAAGCAAAGATGGCTTGGCGATGGATAGCGTGAAAAGTTATGGCATTGCAGGCATTAACTTTGGTTATAAATTTAATGCGGCTTTAAGTGCTCGTATCGGTGTGAATAACCTATTTGATGAGCAAAAACTGCGTGATAAAACGGTCAACCAAACATATAACGAGCCGGGTCGTGCTTACTATGCTAGTTTGAAATACCAATTCTAAGTAGTTCCAAAAGAAAAGCCGCTTAATGCGGCTTTTTTTATGTTGGGATATTTAAAATTTTCAGTGCTTCACTTGAGTAGTAAAACTGTTCTAGATACAGACGGGAACGCTCACGTATATATCCTGACTCAATCATTTGTTGAACGATAGGATTGAGTAAGTTTTGAAGTTCATGTTGAATCAATGCTTCATCAATATTTAAATCACGCAGCAATAAATCAAAAGGGCGTTCTGCATTACGCACGTACCAAGCGTATACGCCATCATGCACTTGCTGTTTCATATACTCAGACTGTCGCATAAAGTCCCAAATTTCATGACCCATCGCAACCGTTTGCGGCAAGTCCTGAACTTCAACATAGTTCTTTAATACCGAAACTGGCAGCGCTTTAATTTTATGCCACAAATTGGCTTGAAAATGGTACAGCTTTTGATCATCAAAGTGCTGATTTAACACGGTTTCACTCATTTGACTGAGTTTTAAAATATTCTTTTGCAAGTATTTGCTGACCGCATTATCTAAATTGGTATCTGTGACATTTTCCAGTACCGATTTCCCCATTTTCATAAATCGTGAAACGCCGGGTACCGATTTTGCAATCACTGAGTTGTCTAAATAATCTTGTATCGCATGTTGAATCAACTGACTGATCATGGCTGAAAATGCAGGATTGTTGACCATGGTATGAATTAAACGCTGACGATGTCCTTGTTTACTTGCCACATACTGCGCAATTTTATCGATGGTCAATACTGGGATGATTTCGGCAATCGTGGTGCTGTCATTTGCAGGATGAATCAGTGCAAATTTGATATGTTCAGCAATTTGCTCAATCAGACATTGACTTGCAGGGGTATTTAAAATTTGTTTCTGCAACAAGGCATTGATTTGATCAAAACTCCAAATCTGCTGCAAAGATTGTTTACGAAACCATTGATAAAAATGGGTGAATTCAGTGGCTACGGTATCATTGTGTGAAAAGCTCTGATCTAAAAAGTTCAGTTGAGCGTCAATCAACTGCTCAATCATCGGGTTTTTCTGCATACTTTCCCTGAAGTCCCAGTGATGGGTATCTAAAAATGGCGAATGCTCAGTTTAACTGAATCAGTTTATCTACCAAAGGGTTTTTAAACTTTTGACTTTTCGCAAGGAAAGGCAAGTAATGGTCTGCAACTTGTTGTTCGGCTTCTAAGATTGGCATATGACCGACGTTATTTAAAATCACTGGGGTTTCTGCACGTTTCAGTAAAGACTTGAGTTCTCCAGCCACTTCAACATTAAAGATTTTATCTTGTTTGCCCCAGAGGATGAGGGTTGGTGCTTCCACCGTTCGTGTTAATCGAGCAAAAGTTTCAGGGGTGTAGATTCGATTGAGCGTGACGACTTGATCGATCATTTTACTAGTGAAGGGCGCACGCGCAATTAAAATATTTTCCTGCGCTTCTTTAAGCTGTGTTGGAACATTGGGCGGATTTTGCATGAGTTTATGCATGACATCATCTAAATCCCCCGGTTTTGAAACGATTAAATTTTTAAGTTTATATGGGTCGCGGGTGTAACTGGTATTGGCCTGTTTATAAATGCCCGCGCTGTTGAGTAAAAATAAGCTTTGGGTGTCAAAAGGATATTGAGAGGCATATACCGTTGCAATGGACCCACCCAATGAGTGACCTGCGACATTAAGTTTATCTTCAATATCTATTTTAAGGACAAACTGGCGTAGTTGTTCCGTGACATTCGGCACTGAGACATCAAAATCGACCGGCACATGTGTATCGCCATTGGCCGGAAGGTCAGGGATGATCACGTGATAGTTCGGTGTTAAATAATGCGCAACACGATTCCAATTATCACGTGTGCCGCCTAAACCATGAATCAGCAAGATGGTAGGTTTAGAGCGTTGACCGCCTTCGCTATAACTCCAATTCACATTGCCGACTTGAACACTGTGTGTGACTAAACCAGCCGCTTTACGTTCTTGGCTCAAATAATTTTGTACGATAGAGGGTACAGCCAGGTTTTTGCTGATGGGAGACGGATTTGCAGCTAAAGTATGGTTGGCAGTAAACGTCATACAGCAAATTGTTGCTAGCTTGAAAAAGCCAAAAACGCGTGAATGATGTCCTTTCATTGACGTTTACCCCAGTTAAATCGAATCGATATATTTTTTAGATCATTTATATGACTATTATCAGAATGGGCTGAAATAGCAAAAGCGTATATTTATGAAATATATTGTAAATTAAAAATGACCTTTGTCATCCATTGCTTTTTTGATGTGGTTAAACTTGCGTTTTAATAATGTGAACCATTACAGAAAAAATAATTTTTTTTGATGAATGTGGAGTAGCATTTTCTATCAAGATGCATCGTCGTAGAAAAAATTCACAGCAATTGTTTTTGCAAGTGACAATCGATTCGACTGGGATTAAAATATTGCAACTTCGGATAAGGGTAATTAGAACATGCTAGCAGCAGCAGAAGCTTTAGATCGTTTAAAGAAAGGGAATCAACGTTTTGTAAACGGTGAAACGAATCACCCGAAGCTTTTGACGCATCAACAACGTGCTGAAATGGCCGAAAGCCAAGAACCTTTTGCGATTATTTTAGGGTGTTCAGACTCACGTGTTCCTGCTGAAATGGTATTTGACCAAGGCTTAGGCGATTTATTCGTGATTCGTGTTGCAGGTAATATTGTGGCACCGTCTCAAGTCGGTAGCGTGGAATTTGCAGCAGAAAGCTTTGGATGTCCTGTGGTCATTGTATTGGGTCATACACACTGTGGCGCGATTCATTCTACGATTGAAGCTTTAACTAATCCTGCGACACCACCATCAGCAAACTTGATGTCGATTGTGAACCGCGTTCGTCCATCTGTAGAAATACTCATGCAAACTGAATTGAAAGATGACCTTGAAAAACTTTCAATGCATGCAGTACGTTCAAATGTTTTTGCCTCAGTGAATCAACTGCGTCATGGTTCAGCAGTCCTTGAAAACTTAATTGCGCAAGGCAAATTAAAAGTGGTGGGCGCTGAGTATTCACTCGAAACGGGTGAAGTAAGCTTCTACGATTTCTAAGCAAACTACAGTAAATACAAGATTTAAAAAAAGGCGCTCAAATGAAGCGCCTTTTTTAACGAATCCATTTTCACCCACTAAATTTATAAGTTTGCTTTAATTAATGGATAAGCATTGTTCAGCAAAATTGGTTGCGCTTTGGCATTAGGGTGAATCTGATCTTGTTGCATTAAGTTTTTATGTCCCGCCACCCCTTGCATAAAGAAAGGTAATAATTTGATTTTGTACTGTTGGCTCAACACTTGATAGTTATTTTCAAAAGCTTGGCTATATGCCTTGCCATAATTCGGTGGAATTTTCATTCCAAATAAAATCACTTTCGATTTGGCCTGTTGGCTTTTTTGAATCAGCTGCGCTAAATTTTTTTGAATTTGTGCAGGGGGTTGTCCGCGTAAACCGTCATTACCACCTAACTCAATCACCACAAGGTCTGGACGATGGGTCTGCAACAGTTTAGGCAGTCGTGCCAAAGCACCACTGGTGGTTTCACCGCTGACACTTGCATTGACCACTTTATGTTGTTTCGGATACTGTTGGTCTAGACGTTTTTGTAATAAGTGAACCCAGCCTTGCTGCACTGAAACACCATAACCCGCACTTAAGCTATCGCCCAAAATCATAATGGTTTTGGCAGAGAGCAGCATCGGGCAGAACATCAGTGCAATAGCCAGCAAGTAACTCAATAGACGATTATTTTGAATGCGATTTTGCATATAGGGAAGATATGACCCAACTCACGACAGATGTTGACATCATGCCACAGGCGATTATTTCTGCACAGCAATTGACACAAAAGATACAACTTCCACAAAAACAGTTATCGATCTTTGAACAACTCGATCTTGAAATCTTTGCAGGGGAACAAGTTGCGATTACTGGTCGTTCTGGTTCAGGTAAATCCACCTTGTTGGGTATTTTGGCAACACTAGATCAGGCCAGTTCGGGACAATTACGGGTCTGTGGTCAAGATATTCATTTATTAAATGAAGAACAGCGTGCTCAAGTCCGTTTGGCTCATATTGGATTTGTCTTTCAGTCTTTCCAGTTGTTGCCACATTTAACGGCTCTGGAAAATGTCATGCTGCCGCTACGGCTACAAGCAAATTTTCAGGTCAAAGCCGCAGAAGAAAAAGCATTAAAACTGTTAGCAAAGGTCGGACTAGAACGACAAGCGCATCAAGCTCCCAAAGTTTTATCCGGTGGTGAGCAGCAACGGGTTGCGATTGCCCGTGCTTTGGTGAGTGAACCCGATCTGATCTTTGCAGATGAACCAACAGGTAATTTAGACAGTGCAACGGCACAGGAAATTGAACAACTGTTATTTCAGTTAAATCGTGAAATGGGAACCACTTTGGTATTGGTGACGCATGATGCCGATTTGGCCCGTCAATGTCAGCGCCATTTTGAATTGGTCAATGGTCAATTGATTGAGCATCGAACAGGAGATGCTACATGAATCTTTTGGCACTGTTTCGACCACTCTTACAACTGAGTTTTAAAACCACGGGTGTGTATTTATTATTGATCACACTGACCTTGGCGATCAGTGCCACCACGGCTTTAAAGTTTAGTAATGTACAAATTCAAAATGCTGTAGCGCTACAAGCTGCTGAAATGTTGGCAGCAGATTTGGTGCTGACAGCCAATGAACCAATTCCACAAGAGTGGCAACAACAAGCCAAAACACAGCAATTAAAACAATCCAATGTCACGCTATTTAGCAGCATGGCGCATACTGATCAGCAATTTGTCATGGTCAATGTCAAAGCCGTTGATGCTGCATTTCCATTAAGAGGTGAACTCGAAACAGAACCGAAACTAAACCGTTCCATACAAGCAGGTGAGGTCTGGTTAAGTCCTCGTGCCATGGATTTATTGGGTGTAAAGGTTGGAGATCAGATCAATATTGCCGATGCTGCTTTTCAAGTCAGTGCCAAAATCATTCATGATACCAATCAAGAGCTTGGCTTCAGTGGTTTTTCACCGACGGTTATGATTGCGCAGTCTGAGGTGGCGAGAACCAATGCCATCCAAGTCGGGAGTCGGATTGAATATCGCCTGTTAATGGCTGGAGATGCACAAAATACCCAGCGCTTTGAAAAACTGTATAAGCAAAAATTTGGTGATCAAAGCGAAAACCGTACTGCTAAATCAGATCATGCGCAGGTTCAGGATGCAGCTCAAAGCAGTTTAAAAATGAGAAATGCCAGTGAAGGCAATACCCGCTTGATGAAGCCGATTGCCAACCTAGAAACGTTTTTACAACTTGCGAATATTTTAACCATTCTACTTTGTGGTATCGCCATCGCATTAACCAGTCAGCGCTATGTCCAACAAAATCAGGATGCCATTGCACTGATGCGCTGTATTGGGTCGACCAAACAGCAAATATTAAGTGCTTATTTGGCTTTACTGTTGGTTGTACTCGGGCTTTCAATCCTGTTTGGAAGTTTGATTGGTCTGGGATTTGGGTTTGGCTTATTGCAACTGATGCTACAGCTGATTCCAAATTTACAATTAGAGTTTTCAGCCCTGTCTATGCTGCTTGGCCCGCTTCCAATTGCAATATTCACCAGTGCGATTGTGCTATTAGGATTTGTTCTTCCAAGTCTTTGGCAATTATTAGGGACACCGCCAGCACGGGTGATACGACAACAAGAGCGTTCTGTACGTTCCATACTTTGGATGCTCAGTTTCGGCACACTCAGTTTGGTGGTGTTTTGTGGGGTATTAACTGAAAATTTACAACTCACCCTGTGGCTGATTTGCGCCATCATCTTCCTGTGTGTTGGCCTATATATGATGGTCTGGCTCAGTTTAAAGGCTTTGAAAAGTTGGGGGACGAAAATCTCAGCGTATATACGCACACCGTATCAAACGGCATTTCAAATTACCGCATTAGCATTGGGTCTAAGTCTGATTACGGTTTTAGCGGTATTACGTACAGATTTGCTGGAACGTTGGCAACAACAATTACCACAAGGGACACCTAACCAATTTGTCTATGGATTACCGCCATTTGAGTTGCAGGATTTTAATCAACAACTCAAGCAGCATGGCTGGCAAGGGACGCCGATGTACCCGAATATTCGTGGACGATTAGTTGCCAAAAATGATCTCCCTTTTTCGGATGCCTTAATTAAAAGCAATAATTCATTACGCCGTGAATTGAATCTTACGCAGGCTGCAACTTTTCCGAAAGATAATCAAATCATCGCGGGCAGTCAGCAGTTTCAACAGGTTAATGAAGTATCGGTAGAGGTGAAAACCGCACAAGAGCTGGGTATTCAAATTGGAGATCGACTGAGTTTTAGCCTTCCTGAAGGGATTTTACAAGCCAAGGTGATCAACCTTCGTAGTGTGGAGTGGGAAAGCTTTAGTCCAAACTTTTTCTTTATTTTTTCTCCCCAAACCATGGATGAAAATGCCGGTAGTTACTTGGGGAGCTTCTATGTTCCACCGCAAGATAAAAATCAGTTAATTGGTCTAATTCAGCAGTTTTCGAATACCGTGTTTATTGATGTCAGTCTAATTTTGGATGAGATCAAACGCATCGTCAGTGTATTGGTTCAGATTATTACCATCTTGGCGCTGTTGGTCAGTATTTCAGGCATTTTAGTTTTGGTCGCATGTTTGAACTTATTTATGGATGAACGCAAAAAAGAAGTGGCATTACTGCGGTCCTTCGGCAGTTCCAAGCAAAAGTTAAAGTCGATGCTCAGTTTGGAAGTTGGTTTGATGGGGCTAATTTCGGGTGTTGTGGCATGTATTTTTGCTGAAGTGATCAGTGCGATTGTCAGTTATAAAATGGAACTGACCATCCAGCTACATGCAGAGATTTGGTTGATCCTCCCACTGGTCATGACCTTAGTCTGTACATTGATCGGACGTTATCGCTTAAGTTATCTTTGCGACATCCCACCCTTAGAAAGCTTACGTGAACTAAATAGTTAAGGGGGGAGATGGTTAACAGCCGAGCAAGTTAAGAGTGGAGCAGGAACCCAGTGCGCAGTCCAGGTTTAGACATGATTTGATGTGTTTTCAACATATCTGTGTTGATAGCCACAGGGTTCATTCCACTGTTTAACGTGCTGCGAGAGATTGCTTCATCAGCAGGATAAAGTGTTCCCAAAGCGGTAAAATCGGTTGGATTAATTGTTGGCAATGCAGATAAAACAGGTAGCATCCGACAGCTGCGGTGATTAGACCGATCATTTGAATGATTAGGGATTGATGTAATTTTTGTCCCACATACCAAATGAAAGCCAAGGCAGCGCCCATCAACATGCCGCCAATATGCGCGGCATTGTTAATCCCACTAATCATAAAGCCCATCGCGAGGTTAATCCCCATCACCATCAATAAGGTTTTTTTATCCAGATAAAATTGCTGTTGAGGTAACATGGGGAGCAGCGAAATAATCGTCAGCGCTGCACCCAGTCCCATCACTGCACCCGATGCGCCTGCACCAATACTCGGAAAAAGTTGCTGATTGGCTGCACCTTCGGCCAATAATGCATAGCTATCTTGAATGGTTAAATAACCACTCAATAAACTTCCCATGAGTCCGGCTAAAACATACAGGCCGAGGAAGTAGAAACGACCTAACATTTGCTCGGCAACACTGCCAAAAATATACAAAGCCCACATATTCAACATCAGGTGAATCAGGCCAAAATGAAAAAACATACTGCTGAATAAGCGGATGGGTTCCTCTAAAAAGGTTAAAGGTGCATAATCAGCACCCCAACGCAAAGCATCCAGTGTGTCGGGTTGGCTAACGTTCATTCCATGCAACACTTGCCAGCCAAAGAGTCCAACATTGATGGTAATTAAGAGTGCCGTGATCCACCACAGTTGGATTTGCAGCTTACGGGTTGATACAGCAGGAGGGCTGAGTTCAGACATGCTATTCTTGTACTGTGTCAAAATATTTAAAAATAAGCTTAACATGAAAAAACAGAATTTCTGGAGTAACACACTGACATGAAAGCCTTTATTGTTCGTACATTGTTAATTCTTGTCAGTCTTGTGCTTTTGGTACAGCTTTGGATCTTTGGTAGTCTGGTGTGGTGGCGTACACATCCTGTGGAATCGACGATGATGATGCGTTTAGATTATTGGTCTGAGCCATCAAAACCGATTAAACACGAATGGCGTGATTACGACCAAATCAGTGATTATGTCAAACATGCTGTTGTTGCCGCGGAAGATGGCAAGTTTTTACAACACAAAGGTTTTGATTGGGAAGGCATGCAAAATGCTTTAGAACGCAATAAAGATAAAGGCAAAGTGGTTGCAGGTGGATCTACCATTTCTCAGCAATTGGCAAAAAACTTATTTTTATATAATAAGCGTTCATTTATCCGAAAAGGGCAGGAAGCTGTTGCAACATGGATGATGGAACGCATGTGGACGAAGCAACGCATTTTAGAGGTATATCTCAACTCGGTTGAGTTTGGGGACAACATTTACGGCGTAGAAGCTGCAACACAGCACTATTTTGGTAAAAGTTCACGGAGTTTGAGTCGAGAACAAGCGGCATTTATTGCGGCTATTTTACCCAATCCAAAATATTATGATGAAAATCGAAATGATAGAAAGCTAAATTATCGTAAGCGCATGATCCAAAAATATATGCGTTATAGCCATATCCCAGATTAAGAACGATCTAAACATTCGTCAAATGGCATGGCAGCGATTTGAATTACAACAAAAAGCTCATCTTTATGGGCTTTTTTTATGAAATTGTCATAAATTTGAAGCATACTAAACTGAGTACAGCACACATTTTTTATATGGGTTTGAGATGAATACCGCAGCTGAAGTCGCGCAAGTACCTACTGAATATACTTATAATGATCGTTATATCAATCGAGAGTTATCGATTCTCGACTTTCATCTGCGTGTGCTCGAACAAGCGGTTGACCCCATTCATCCATTATTAGAGCGGATGAATTTCTTACTGATCTTTTCACGTAACTTAGACGAATTTTTTGAAATTCGTGTTGCGGGAATGATGGAACAGCTAGACTTAGGTAATGAAAGCCGCAGTCCAGATGGCTTAACACCAAAACAAGTATTAGATGAAATTTCTACGACAGCGCATGCGGCAATTGAGCGCCAGTATCGTATTTTAAATCAAGAAATTTTACCCAAACTGCGTGAAGAAGATATTTGCTTCTTGCGTCGTGGTGAGTTAACCCCTGCACAGTCGGCATGGGTAAAAAAATATTTCCAAGAACAAGTTGCACCAGTTTTAACCCCAATTAGTTTAGATCCTGCACATCCATTCCCTCGCTTGGTGAATAAGTCGCTGAACTTTATTGTGACTTTAGAAGGGAAGGATGCGTTTGGTCGTCAGATTGACTTAGCCGTTGTACCTGCACCGCGTTCGCTGCCACGTGTCGTTCGGATTCCTGATGAATTAACCGGTGGCAAAGAGCATCATGTGATGCTATCGGCAATTATTCATGAACATGTCTCTGATTTGTTCCCCGGCATGACGGCGACGGGTTGCTACCAATTCCGCGTGACGCGTAATGCCGATTTGGCTTTAAATGAAGATGTTGAAGATTTGGCTAAAGCCCTCAAAGGTGAGTTGAATTCACGTCGTTTTGGTCGCGCCGTTCGCTTGGAAGTGACAGAAAATTGTCCGCAGCATATTTATGAATATTTGCTTGATGAGTTCGATTTAGAAGAAGAGCAACTCTATAAAGTAGATGGACCAGTTAACCTTGCACGTTTACTGTCAAATTTTAAACGTCCACATCTACGTTATGACGCACATATTCCTGTTATACCGAAAGTACTCAAAAAATCTGAAAACATTTTTAGTGCGATGCAAAAACAAGATATTTTGCTGCACCATCCCTTTGAATCATTCGCACCGGTAATTAATTTACTGCGTGAAGCTGCACGTGATCCACAAGTTTTGGCCATTAAACAAACGCTTTATCGAAGTGGCGCAGATTCGGAGATTGTGCAAGTTTTAGCGGAAGCAGCACGTAATGGTAAAGAAGTCACCGCTGTAATTGAGCTTCGAGCACGATTTGATGAAGAATCAAACATTGCTGTGGCCAATGTATTACAAGAAGCAGGCGCAGTTGTCGTGTATGGCATCGTGGGCTATAAAACTCATGCCAAAATGATTTTGGTGGTACGCCGCGAAAATAATAAATTGGTGCGTTATGTGCATTTAGGTACGGGCAACTATCATGCGGGAAATGCGCGTATCTACACGGATTACGGTCTATTAACTACAGATAAAGAACTCTGTGAAGATGTACATCGTATTTTCCAAGAATTGACCGGTATGGGTAAAATGGCGAAGCTAAAAAAACTGCTGCATGCGCCATTTACCTTACATACTCAACTTATCAATTATATTGATAATGAAATTACTAATGCTAAAGCGGGTAAGTCTGCGCAAATTATAGTCAAGGTTAATGCATTAACAGAAGTTCAGTTGATCAATAAACTGTACGAAGCGTCACAAGCAGGTGTACAGATTGATTTAATTATTCGTTCTATTTGTTGTTTGCGTCCAGGTTTACCGGGGCTGTCTGAAAATATTCGCGTACGTTCTATTGTTGGCCGTTTCTTAGAACATACCCGAGTTTATTATTTCAGTAATAATGGCGATGCTCGGATTTACTGTTCAAGTGCAGACTGGATGGATCGTAATTTATTTAACCGTGTGGAAGCTTGTTTCCCAATTGAGGATCCCGCCTTGAAAAAGCGTATTTATCAATTAGGTTTAGTGAATTATCTAAAAGATAATCAGCAAGCTTGGTTGCTCCAAAGTGATGGTCGTTGGATTCGTACCCATGTTCAAGAGGGAGAGGAGGCACATAATTCACAGCATGTGCTTTTAGATGCATTTAAATAGATGTGGGTTATAAATAAAGGGAGCAGATGCTCCCTTTGGTATTTTTTAAGTATAGATTTATTTTTGAATACTTTATCTCAGCTAAATTTAGCTGTAGCTACAAATTTTTCTATAGATATTTTTGACAAAACCATCAATTTGATACGTTGAAAGTTTTAATTCATTGACCATCTGCTCTTGAGTCGCACTATGGCTGACCATATCCAAAATTTGATATTCAGCTGGATTTAGACTGAGTTGTTTCGGCGCTGCATTTTGCGGACTAAAAGTTTCACTCAATAAAAATTTAGCAAAAGTTGGGTGCAGGGCAGCACCACCTCTTAAAATGGTTTTCAGCTGGTTATAAGTGTCTTCAATTGGTTGTTGAATCAACATATAGGCAGTTGCACCTAACTGAATCGCATGTAAAGTTAAATCGGCAGACTGTTCATTGACTAAAATAATGAGATTGCTCGAAGGATAGATTTTCTTAATTTTATGTATGAATGAGATATCAGACTGTTGCGTGACCACTAAAAAGATTAAATTTGGCAATTGATTGAAAATTTGTTGTTCTGCATCTGCTAAATTTTCTGAAAATGTAATGAGGTCTTCAGGATAACCGAGGTCTCCTAAGATGTTAAACAGCACTGTTTTTGAAGTCATTGATTGATGATCAATGATCAAAACGGGTACTGGTAATAAAAATTCACTCATCATACATTTCGCTCATTTATTATTTTTAATCAAATTGCATTTCCATAATGTGCATGGAAGTGAATTAGAAAAATATACCTAGAAGTAGTGATTTATACATTAAAGTATAATTAAGTTATTGTGATATAATATAATTTAATTAATGTATGGTTTTTTGTGTTTTTCATTATGTTGAATGCAAAGATTTATAGTTTTTTCGTTTTTATTTTTAGAATATTGATTAAATAATCATCAGATTTCGATTCGAATTGAAAATAATAAATGAAATGTGAAAGCAGTATTTTGACAACTAATAAATTGAACTGTTTCTGATGTGAGTTAATATTCACCTATTGCTTAGTTATTTTAAACATGAATATTAGTGATTATTTAAAATAATGTGATTTATTTCTCATGTATGGTTATTTTATAGCACAAAACATAATTATGAAAAAAGCCCTTTGAAAATGAATCAGACGTACTTTATCTAAAATACCTGAAACTAGTGATTTTAACGAAAGTTATATTTTACTAAGATGTATTAATCTTCTTACTTATCTGGCTAGTGTGAAGATATTATCGAGGCGATGAATTGAGATATACATCAAGTCATATATTACCTTATCAGGCTACCTATTTGGGTTAGCCTTTTCTTTTTTCTAGATACTATATTTTTATTTTCAATTTTAAATTCATCTCAATATTATTATTTCTGGATTATTCATTTCTGCAAAATAAAAAAGAGAGCACAGGGCTCTCTTTAATATTCATGGATTGAATTAGTGCAGATTACTGGTGATTTTCTGCAAGATTTGAAGCAATACATCAAATTCACTTTGAAGCGGCGTACTTTTACGCGTCACCAATGCTAATGTGCGTGTAGGACTAGCTTCTATTTCTTTCACAGCCAAATCTTCATTGGCTTTGATCATATTGGTATGAACTGCAATTTCAGGCAATAAGGTAAAGCCTAAATCTGCGGAAACCATTTCAACCAAAGTTGGCAATGAGCTTGCTTTTAAACGATGGTCGTTTTTACGTTCACCAATCGGGCAAGCACTCAAAGCATGATCACGTAAGCAATGGCCTTCTTCAAGCAACATTAAACGAGATAAATCTAGGTCGTCTAAAGATTTCGCTTGAGCTGCATTTTGGTCAGCTTTGTTGTACACCAAGAACAATTTTTCTTTGTTTACTTCTGCAACTTTCAAGCTACGTGTATCGAAAGGAAGAGCAAGTAATACGATATCTAGATTACCGTGCTCGAGTTTCTCAACAATTTTTTCACTTTGTGCTTCATGTAAATGCAATTGAATTTTTGGTAGTTGCTTATGCACTTCTTCTAATAATGGTGCAAGTAAAAATGGCGCAATAGTAGGAATGACCCCTAGATGTAAATCACCCGTTAGAGGTTCGCTCATTTCACGACTTAAACGCATTAGGTCTTGCGCATCTGCCAATAGAACTCGAGCTCTTCCGACAACTTGTTCACCAAGAGGAGTTAAACGCACGTTTTGACGGTCGCGTTCTACCAATACGCCACCTAGTAAACGCTCAAGTTCCATGATCCCGCCAGACAAAGTAGACTGGGTGACAAAAGAACGACGCGCAGCTTCAGTAAAGTGTAGCGTTTCTGACAGTGTTACTAGATATGACAGCTGTCTTAAGGATGGTAATGCAGCCATAGTGTCCTAATTTATGATTTAAAGTGATCAGCAAACAAACCGCTAAGATATGGAATAAAATGCGGTGGGATATCATGCCCCATTCCATCAATTAATTCAAATTTAGCACCTGAAATAGCCTTTGCAACGGCCTTACCATGGCTTGGCGGCAGCAAACGGTCACGAGCTCCATGAACCACAATGGTTTTATGCTGAATTTGTTTATCTAACTGCAGCAGGGAACCTGTACATAATATTGCTAAAAACTGTTGAAGTACACCCGCTGGGTAATAACTCCGCTTATAGAGTTTACGTGCAGTTTGTATCACTTCAAGCTGATTAATATAGCCTGGAGAGCCTATAATATTAAAAACTTTCAGACTATGGTTAATAATGCCATCTTCATCGTTAGATTCAGGTTTTTCAATTAGACTAAATAATTGCTTTGGAAATGGCGGTGGAAGTAAGGGTTGGATGTTACTGGTAAAAAGTAAGCTTAAGTTGTGGACTTTGTCGGGATAGCGTGCCGCCACGATTTGAGCGATCATGCCGCCCATCGAAGCACCTAAAATATGGACTTTATCCAGTCCCATACGATCAATTAATAGTGCAACATCGTCTGCCATATCGTATAGATCATAGGGCGCACCCTGATTCTCTAGACCTAAGGCAAAACGTCCCATCAATTTAAAGGTGTTAAGACGTGGGCCTAGGTTACGAATTTTACTCGACAGACCAATATCACGATTATCAAAGCGAATAACTCGGTAACCTTGGTCTATTAGGGACTTACAGAAGAAATCGGGCCAATACAACATTTGTGCGCCGAGTCCCATAATCAGTAGGATTGCAGGATCTTCAGGATGACCACCCACCTCGACATGAAGTTCAATGCCATTGCCTAACTCTACGCGAGTTTCATGCATAAAAGAGGCATAAGGTGAAATATTAAACTGAAGGGCACTATTCATTGTTATTTTCCTTTAAAAAGGACGTCTATTATTATCAGGACGTCCTTGTATTTAAACCTTAAACTGAAGCAGGAATCAAGTCCGGAACCTGCTTAGTCAAAGTTAAGCGTTGCTTCCCAGCAGTTGCACCGAGCAGTACAAATCCACGTAATACGCCATCTTGATCGATGGCACGGGCAATCATGCCATCTTCAAGCTCTTCTGTTTCCCATTGGGTTTCTACATCAATTGGCGCAGGAAGGACAGTTAAAGGTGCAGCAGGTGTTTTCACGGCTACAGGCATGGCTGGATAATGCACAGCGGTATGCTCACCATTGAGGGTTTTTGCCAAAGCACGTGCTTGTTGCATGATTGGCATCACGTATGGCAGAAGGGTACCATTAACTTCAGCACAGTCACCGACAGCATAGATATCTGCCAAGTTGGTTTCTAAGCCTTTATTGGTTAATACACCACGACTGGTGTGAATGCCGGCTTGTTTTGCCAAGTTAATCTCAGGCTGTAGGCCAATCGCAGACAACACGACATCTGCCACTAAGCTTTGACCATTGGCAAGGCTCACTTGATAGTCACCATTTTCAATACGTGACACTTTGTCGACTGTTGTGCCTAAAACGAATTGAATGCCCGTTTCTTCTAAATTACTTTGGAATTTAGCGGCCACATGAGACGGCAGTAGACGACCTAAAGGTTGCGGAGCTAAATCGACCACAGATACTTTCGCTCCAGTATTTTGGAGGTCATTGGCAAACTCGCAGCCAATCAAACCTGCCCCTAAAATCACCACACGTTTATCTTCACGTGCTGCAAGCTGTTTGCGGAATGCTTTGTAGTGATCTAAATTGTTGACCACATGAATGTCTTCACTGCCATCACCCGAAATGGCTAAGCGAATTGGATTTGCACCGACGGCTAAAACGAGTTTTGAATACAGTTGTGTTTGAGTTCCATTTTGGCTTTCGATGGCGAGCTCATGTTTTGCTGCATCGATAGCTTTAACCCAACTCTTATTGATGATTTGCATATTGAGTTGAGCCGACATTTTTTCGGCATCCCCTAGAGGGATTTGCTCAGGAGTTTTATTACCAACGAGCGCATTGGATAATGTCGGTTTAGCGTAGTTAATGGCATCATCCGCACAGATCATAATAAGTTCTAGTTCAGTATTTAACTTTCGAAATTCACGTGCAACGGCATATCCCGCCATACCAGAACCAATAATGACAATAGGGTGCATACTCAACTCCAAACACATTTCATATTTTTTAAAGACAAAAAAAAGACCATAACGATGATGGCCTTAGATTCTATTTATTAGATTTCAACCATTTCAAAATCTACTTTTGAGACGCCACAGTCTGGGCAAGTCCAATCATCTGGGATATCTTCCCATTTCGTTCCTGCCACGATACCGTCTTGTGGCCAGCCTTCTGCTTCGTCATAAATCCATCCACAAACGATGCACTGATACTTTTTCATTCCATTCTCCAAAAACTGACACAAAATTAAGTCAGTAAATACTTCATAACTGTATAAGTTTATACCTTAAGGTTAATTAGCCTTATACAGTAGACTCTTATGTTAAATTTTTACGCAGTTCTAACGATAAAGTAAAGTGGCTAAGAGTTTAATGAGTGAAATTAAAAGCAGAATGGCAGTGAGGGACAATAAATATCATCAAAACCCCAGATCTGTGAAAAATTGTCTGACAATATTTATGCCTATTGAAAGCTATATTGGAATTCATTTCCGTGAATTGGGTTCTAAATACCGCTTTTTCTATATTCATAGACTAAAGTCTTGCAGAAAAAAACTCTAAAATCTTTTATTTTATGATTAGGAAAATATATATTTGATATTTTTTAAATAAATACAATATTAATAATCAGTAACTTATGTAAATTTGCTGTATCTTAAATATGCATTTTAGTCGGGGGTTAGCTGTTCTTTTCTCTCAAATCGCGTTAAAATTCACACATTCCTTCCTTAATTTATTTTCTCCTATTATGAGTAATTCTACTGCTGCGGCATTGTGGTCTAACATTCGTACTGTCCAAGATTTTCCAAAACCAGGAATTTGCTTCTTTGACCTTACGCCGTTATTTATGAATAACATCGAATCGTTAACTGATGCCCTAATTGCAAGTATTCCAGCTGAGCAATTGGCAGAAGTAGATAGCTTTATTGCAGTTGAAGCGCGTGGTTTTGTTTTGGCAAGCTTACTTGCTCAGCGTACAGGCAAAGGTTTGGTGTTGGTACGTAAAGCCGGAAAATTACCACCACCTGTTGTCGGTGTTGGTTATAGCCTTGAATACGGTTTAGATCGTCTTGAAATGTCAGCTGAAATCGAATCACAAAAAGTAATTATTGTGGATGACGTATTGGCGACGGGCGGTACGCTTCGTGCAGTGAAACAATTGGCTGAAAAATGTAAACACCAAGTTTTAGGCGCAAGCATTTTCTTAGATTTGCCTGACTTGCATAAAGATTTAGGACTAAATATTTGGTCTGTTTTAGATGATAAAACACGTCCTGAAGCAGATGCAGCTTAAGCGTCAGTTTTAAAATGTAAAAAGCCTTGTCTAAGACAAGGCTTTTTTATGTCTGATAAAAGCGACATTGCTGCTTAAGGTTAATATTAATATTATGATTTATTTTTTTAAGTAATTTAATTCGAGATGTTGGATTAAATCATTAATATTTTCAGGGCATTGTAGGCGATGATGTCCGCCATCCATGACTTGAAGCTGCATATAGTCTTCGAGTTGTTTTTCTGCCTCATACATATCCAAGATTTCATCACCACGTTCGATATAGGCAATTTGTGGAATATCGTGATCCAAATCCATTTCATTGATTGCAGGGTAGTCGTCACGAAAGTCTGGATGCAGACTCGGGTTAGCAATCACACAAGGAATGCGATGAAACAGCGACATTTTCAAAGCCCAGTATGCCCCGAGACTATGACCGACGATGATATCAGGCTTAATGGTTTCAATACTTTCATGATAAAAGTCCGCAACAGTTTGAAAATTTAAGTTGCGATAGTCCACTTCAATGCAGAATTTTTGTTTTGCATCGATGGCATGGAATTTAGTGGATTCACGGGAAGAATCCAATCCATGTAAAAACAGAATTTTCGATAAGCAGGAAGTCATTGTTTTTCTACACACTGTTTTCAGACATTTTGGATGTGTTGAATATTTTATTTTTCAACAATTTTATGACTTCATTGTAGAGAGAATCGTCAAAAAGAGAATTTAGCTTTTGGTCTAATTTGTAGGCATTTAAAAGACTTTAGTCTTAAAGAAAATAGATTAAAAGGTTGAATTAAGCTATTGAAATATATTTCAATATATTGATAGTTATAAATATTTTAAAGTACGTAGTTGTCATTGTAATATCGCTAAATATTGGCTTGCTAAGTTTAAATATTTAACTTTTATCTCGTGCATATCTGAAAGGTATGGATTAAGCAAACCTGAAGGTATAGCTGTCAAAACAACTTACTTTGATAAATTTCAACTTATTGAAAAAATGCGCACATTGCTTACTGCTCAATTCAAAGGAAATCTGCTATGCTATGCAACTTCCGTTTTTTAACTATTTGAGACAGAGATGACGCAACATAACGCTCAATCGACTTCTGAACAAGCCATTTCCGAAAACGATTTAATTGCACAGCGTCATGCCAAGTTAGAGCACATCAAAGAGCACGCCAAGGAAACAGGTGTTAGCCCGTGGCCTAACACATTTAAGCGTGAACACTATGCACAAGATTTACAAGACCAATTCGCTGAAAAATCAAAAGAAGAAATTGAAGCAGGCGAAAAGGTTTATGTAAAAGTTGCTGGTCGTGTGATGTTGAACCGCGGTTCATTCATCGTAATCCAAGATATGACTGGTCGTATCCAGCTTTATGTACCACGTAAAGAGTTGGATGCTGACGTTCTTGCGACCATTAAAGCACTCGATTTGGGCGATATTATTGCTATCGAAGGTTATATTGGTCGTTCTGGTAAAGGTGACCTGTATGTTCATATTGAACATTTTGAGCTTTTAACCAAATCACTTCGTCCTCTTCCAGACAAATTCCATGGTTTGACTGATACTGAAGTTAAATACCGTAAGCGTTATTTAGACCTCATCATGAACGAAGAAACACGTAAAACTTTTGAAATTCGTGCAAAAGTGGTGTCAGGTATTCGTTCATATTTGAGCAATGAGCGTTTCATGGAAGTTGAAACACCAATGATGCATGTGATTCCGGGTGGTGCATCTGCGCGTCCATTCGAAACTCATCACAATGCATTGGATATGCCTTTATTCTTACGTATTGCGCCTGAACTTTACTTAAAACGTTTGGTTGTCGGTGGTTTTGAGCGTGTGTTCGAAATTAACCGTAACTTCCGTAACGAAGGTGTATCAACACGTCATAACCCAGAATTTACTATGATCGAATTCTATCAAGCGTATGCAGACTACAAAGACCTGATGGCTTTGACTGAAAATATGCTTGAAAAATTGGCGATCGACATCTTGGGTTCGACGGATGTGCCTTATGGTGAAGAAGTGTATAGCTTCAAAGGTCCATTCAAGAAGATTTCGATGTTTGATGCGATTCTTGAACACAACCCAACGTTCACTGCTGAAAATGTGGCTGACCGTGAGTTCCTTGCTAACTTCGTTAAAAATGAACTGAAAGAGCAAGTAAAACCTGGTTTTGGTTTAGGTAAACTTCAAACCATCGTATTTGAAGAAACTGTTGAAACTGAACTTCGTCAACCGACATTCATCACAGAATACCCTGCGGAAACTTCACCATTAGCACGTCGTAATGATGATAATCCACATATTACCGATCGTTTTGAATTCTTCATCGGTGGTCGTGAGTTGGCAAATGGTTTCTCAGAGTTAAATGACCCAATTGATCAAGCTGAACGTTTCCAAGCTCAAGTTGCCGAAAAAGATGCAGGCGATGATGAAGCAATGCATTACGATGCAGACTTCATTGAAGCGCTTGAATACGGCTTACCGCCTACAGCGGGTGAGGGTATTGGTATTGACCGTTTGGTGATGTTATTTGCCAATGCTGCAAGTATTCGTGAAGTGATCTTGTTCCCACATATGCGTCATAAAAACTAATCATAAAAACTAATTAAGTTTTGAAATGAAAAACCCGCTTAATGCGGGTTTTTTATTTTGTGCTTTTATTGAGCATTTTAATCGAAATGATAAAAAATTAGGGTAGATACAGTTTCGCCCTTGAATAAATGAGTTGAAAAATCTAAGGTGGGCTGTGAATTAAACTTGAGAAAAAGAGCATGTATTTAAGAAAGTCACTCTATGCTGCTGTACTGTTTGGATTATCAGTTCCTGTTTTTGCTCAGGGGATTGTATTAAATAATGAAGAATTACGCGCAGATTTAAATTGGTTAAATCAGCAAGGCGTCATTCAAATTAGCACCTCAACATGGCCGATGAGTGGTGATGAAATACAGCGCGCTTTATCTGCTGCAAAAGCGACGACATCTGTACAGCAAAAAGTATTACAAAACATTCAAAATAAATTGACTGCTGAAAATACACTATTAAAAGCCGAATTATTTGCTGAGTCAGATAAAAATAATTTACCGCAAAATTTTGGTGATCATCAAAAAGCGCAGTATCAAGGTGCACTTGAACTGAACGTTGGTGGTGAAAATTGGGATGGTCGTTTACGTGTAAATGCTGAAGATAAACAACAAATTAATAATGATCAAGATGTAAATGTAGAAGGCACATACATTGCCGGGAAGCTTTGGAACCAATGGTTAATTGCAGGTCAGATTCCGACTTATTGGGGGCCTGGTCATGACGGTAGTTTAATCCGTGGTGATGCGAGTCGCCCTGTGTATGGTTTTACTGCACAGCGTGCAGAACAGAATGCTTTTGAAACACCGTGGTTATCTTGGATCGGCCCTTGGCAGTATCAAGCTTTTGCTGGTCGATTAGATGACTATGCTGCGGTTCCAGATACGAATTTAATTGGTTTTAGACTTACAGCACAGCCATTACCATATCTTGAGTTAGGGGCTTCACGTACTTTCCAAATTGATGGGGAAGGGCAACCAGGAAGTGCTAAGGCGTATTGGAATGCATTCATTGGCAAAGATAATGAATGTACAGATACGGGTTGCGCGGGTGAAGGAAATCCCTCAAATCAATTGGCTGGTTTTGATGCGCGTTTGAATTTACAACCATTATTGCAAGTTCCAGCCAGTCTGTATGGCCAATATATTGGTGAAGATGAAGCAGGTGGTTTGCCTGCAAAAAGCATGTATCTTGCTGGGGTTGATTATTCTTCAAGTGTGAAAAATATGCCTTATCAACTCTATACTGAATGGGTCGATACTCGAACCAATGGTGATGCTAAAGGCATTTCTTATAACCACCACATATATACAGATGGCTACTATCAACATGGCTATCCACTAGGTCATGCCTTAGGTGGTGATGCTCAAATGGTTTCAGTGGGTGGAAATATACGTATTGATCAACTAAACCGTCTAAATGGTCGTGTACTGTTTGCAAAAGTTTCTGAAACAGAGCGTGCTGCTTTGAATAACGCAGCATTTCCTGAAAAAGATGAATTGAAAGCTCTAGACTTAACTTGGACACATTATTTACGTCCAGATATGCCTTTAAAAATTAACGGTTGGGTAAGTGACTCAGATTTAAATGGTAATGATGGTGGAGTGTCAATTGGAATTGAACTACCATTAGATAACCGTTTATTTCATTACTAACTGATGTTACGCGCGTAAAAGTAATTACGCATTTTTAAAATGATTTTTTTAAGTCTATTCGACGGAGTCTTGCATCTAGGGTTTGAATAAAGGGATTAGCCTTCGGCTGGAGGTACTTTTGTTTCGGCAAAAGTACCCAAAACCATTGTCATCCGCAAAACTCGTTTACTAGCGTCAAATTACTCAAAGTATCGCAAAAACTTTTTTGATTAGAAGTAGTCCTGCCTCGAACAGTTGCGGATGACGTTACTGCGTATCGTTCTTTTATTTGAAGAAAATTGCGCTTCTGATGTTACTGCGTAACATCAGTTACTAATTTATATTCATTTTTAAAATGATGTATTCATTGAAAAGTCCGCTTATAGTGGACTTTTGGATATTGGTAGTTGCCAATTTTCAGACAAAAAAATACGCAATGATTGGGGTGTTCATTGCGTATAACAACGAATCTGTTTCCACAGGTTCGGTAAAGGAGAAATGTTATGAATTTAGGTATTCCTAAAACATAAATAGATAATAGAGTGAACGGTCAGTCATTTCATTGGTGTTCACGTTAAGTGATGTTACCTAACGTTAAAACTAAGGAGATTTTGTGAATACTTTCACAAAAAGTGCCTATAAAAAAGCCTTTCACATTGGAAAGGCTTAATTTTATGGAATTTTTTAAATTTAGAAGTGGAATACACCCAGTCCAGATTTAATCTCATCCAACGTTTGTTGGGTAATATCACGGCATTTATCGGTACCGGTTTTTAAAATATCCATGATGTAGTCAGGATCTTTTTGCAATTCTAAACGGCGTTCACGGATCGGGCCGATGAGCTCTTTTAGCACACCTTCAAGACGCTTTTTCACCGTACCATCGCCTAGGCCACCACGACGATAGTGTTCTTTCAGTTCCGCAACAGCATCTTTATCTGGGTCGAATGCATCAAGGTAAGTAAATACCACGTTACCTTCCACTTGACCTGGATCTTCAATACGTAAATGATTTGGATCGGTATACATTGCGTTTACGGCTTTTTTGATATCTTTATCAGTCGCGTCAAGCACAATGGTATTGCCCAAAGATTTAGACATTTTTGCTTTACCATCAAAACCTGGTAAGCGGCCTACATTAGAGAGTAAAGCTTTACATTCAGGAAGTACGTCACGACCAATTTGACGGTTTAAACGACGAACAATTTCGTTGGTTTGTTCAATCATTGGAATTTGGTCTTCGCCCACTGGAACGACAGATGCTTTAAACGCTGTAATATCGGCAGCTTGAGCCACTGGATAGCATAAGAAACCTGCAGGAATATCACGCTCAAATCCACGCATTTGAATCTCAGATTTGATGGTGGGATTACGCTCTAAGCGAGAAACCGTCACAAAGTTCAAATACAACATGGTCAATTCATTCAATGCTGGTAAGCATGATTGAACGCAAATCGTGGTTTTGGTTGGGTCAATTCCTACAGCAAGATAATCGGTTGCGACTTCAATAATATTGCGACGAACTTTTTCGAAGTTATCGGCATTATCAGTTAAGGCTTGAGCATCAGCTAAAAGGAGATGTTGATGATGCGAATCTTGTAAACCTACACGTGAACGTAAAGAACCTACAAAATGACCTAAATGTAATTGTCCAGTCGGACGGTCGCCAGTCAAAATCACTGGACGATTATCTTGAGTACTCATTATCTGTTCCAAAGTGGTAGTCAAAGCTACGGCTGATTTTCAAAGAATGTCCCCATTGTACGGCATTCTATTTTTGATTGTTACTGACACAGCACAATTGACTGAAAAATGGGTGAATATTTTGTTAATTATTAAAAAACTAAATACAATTTTAGCGTTAAATAGAATTAGAATATTAAAAAATGCCTAAAGGATAAAAATAATGGCGAGTAGCTTATTAATCTTACTTGATGATATTGCAACTGTGTTGGATGACGTTGCTGTGATGAGTAAGATGGCAGCCAAAAAAACAGCGGGTGTCCTTGGAGATGATTTAGCACTGAATGCACAACAAGTCAGTGGTGTCCGTTCCGATCGTGAACTTCCTGTCGTTTGGTCTGTCGCCAAAGGATCTTTTGTTAATAAATTAATTTTGGTTCCGGCTGCTTTATTGATCAGTGTGGTTGCACCTTGGCTGATTACACCGCTTTTGATGATTGGTGGTTTGTTTTTGTGCTATGAGGGTGTGGAAAAAGTCCTGCATAGTTTGCATCATAAAAAAGCCAAAACAGAAGAAGTTGCTCGTGAAGAGATGACCCATATTGAAACGGATTTGGTGACTTTTGAAAAAGAAAAAGTCAAAGGTGCCATCCGGACCGATTTTATTTTATCTGCTGAAATTGTGGTGATTTCATTGGGTACGGTTGCAACTGCGGCATTTGGGACTAAGGTCATGGTGCTTTCGGTGATTGCAATTATAATGACCGTTGGTGTTTATGGTTTTGTCGCGATGATTGTCAAAATTGATGACTTAGGACTTTATCTCACGCAACAAGCATCACAATTTAAAAAGACCGTTGGACAAGGTTTGTTAGCATTTGCACCTAAGTTGATGAAGACATTAACCATTGTAGGTACGATTGCCATGTTTTTAGTGGGTGGTGGCATCATTACCCATGGTGTGCCTCTGCTACACCATTTTATTGAAGGCTCTGTGGATTATGCAGAACATATTCCTACAGTTGGCAGTATTGTGGGTGCATTAACACCGACTTTAATCAATTTAGTGACAGGTTTTATTGCAGGTTTAATCGTGCTGTGCGTCGTGTCTTTAGTTCAAAAAGTATGGCCAAAGTCGCAAAAGGATTAATCTGTAAACGCACGGATATCAACTATTTTATATAAGGAAGATCACTATGCGCTGGAAAGGTCGAAGAGTTAGTTCAAACGTAGAAGACCGTCGCGGTGGTGGCGGTGCAAAAGCGGGTGGTATCAGTATTCTCGGTTTGGTTGTAGCATTTGTTGCGTGGAAGTTTTTTGGTGTAGATCCGCAGCAAGCTTATCAGGCGACTAAACAAGTGACTTCACAGGGTCAAACGGCTGAAGTCAAAGGTTTGGATAATCCAACACCTGAACAACAAGAAGCGATGGATTTTGTTGGAACGGTTTTGGCCGATACGGAAGATACATGGACTAAAGTCTTCCAAGAACAGTTAAATGCCCAGTATAAAGCGCCTAAATTGGTCATGTTTAATGGTGTGGTCAACTCGGGTTGTGGTACAGCACAAGCTGCAATGGGGCCGTTTTATTGCCCAGCAGATCAGAAGGTCTATATTGATACTGCATTCTTTAAAGATATGCGTACGCAAATGGGCATCACGGGTGAACAAAATCAAACTGAATTGAGTCGTCAAGATCAGGCGGGTGATTTTGCGCAAGCCTATGTGGTTGCCCATGAAGTTGGACATCATATCCAAACGATTTTAGGTATTTCTGAGCAAGTTCAGCAGGCGCGTGCGCAAGCGTCTAAAGCTGAAGGTAATCGTTATTCGGTCATGCAAGAACTACAAGCAGACTGCTTTGCGGGTATTTGGGCGCATCATAATCAACAGCGTACCCAATTTTTAGAGCAGGGTGATGTAGAAGAAGCGATGGACGCTGCACATAAGATTGGTGATGACTATTTACAGAAAAGTGCAACTGGGCAAGTGGTCTCAGATAGCTTCACGCACGGCACCAGTGAACAACGTATGAAATGGTTCCAGACAGGGTTGAAATCAGGCAATATCAATAGCTGTGATACCTTTAACCAAGCCATTTAAAACAAAAAAAGGAGGATGCAAACATCCTCTTTTTTTCATTGAAAAATAGATTGAAACTTATTTATTAAGAAATGATTTAAAGTTTCGAACAATACGATAGCTGACATACAATGCGGCAAATGCGAATAAAGCCACGCCAAAAACAGTATATTTAAGGCCTGAAATATCGTTTTGATAGAACTGTTTTAATTGGGCATCGCTATAGCGTAATTGTTGTTTTTGTCCAGTGCGGCTATTGGTGAAACTTACATTTTGGATATATTGAAATTGTCCGATTTTCAGTAAATCGAGGTGTTGAATTTGTCGGGTGTGTTGCTGATTAAATTCATCGAGACAAATATCTTGTGCATAGTTTTCACAATTCAGTTTGGCAAGATAACCATTATTCGCCAGCATGATAAAAATCGCACGATCGGGTGATTCATTATTGGAGACCAAAACCAATTGTTCTTTGGGTGTTGAATCCAGTGAAACCTTTTTTGCCTGACTAAAATAGTGCTCAGCACGTAAAATTTCCTGTGTCTTGCTAAAACAAGTCAGGATCAGCGCTGCAGTAATGATAAAGATCACAGCAGCAAAAAAGAGTCGAAAAATAGTTTTAATGGTCTGATGCATAGGAGAAATAAATTAGAGGATAAAAATGCATAAAATCGATGCAGGCTTGCTATGTTAAATGATCTTGATAAAAGATGTGAAAAAAACTGAATTTATACACGGTATTTAGATAAAATTCGTTAAAATATTTTATTTTTAAATACCAAATAATTTAGTATTTATTTTTAAAATACCTATATCTCACTCTGTAGGCGACACAGCACCAAAATTGGGAACGAAATGGGAAATTATTTTTTTCTACAGGTTTTTACCGTTATTTTTGCACTTTCGATTGCAACCACCATTTTTAATAAACGTATCTTGGCTTTTCCACAAGCCATAGGTGTTCCCATTGTTTCTGCAATTTTTGTCTTTATTTTGCAATGGGGTGCGAGTTTACTCAATGGCAATCAATTTGTGACGATTAATTTGCACAATATTGAAGAGGCAGTTCGTCATATCGACTTTTATGACTTTTTAATTAATGGCGTGATTTGTTTTATTTTGACCTCTTCAGCCTTGAAATTTAAAGTTTCAGATTTACGTTTACATTGGAAGCCGATCAGTATTTTGGCCAGTATTGCCTTGGTGCTTTGTGCGGTGTTTTTTGGTGTTGCTTTATATGGTTATCAGTTCTTAATTGGTCATCATGTTGATTTATTGGTGTTGTTATTATTAGGCGCTGCTTTAGGTGCGACTGACCCAATTGGGGTTAAAGGTGTATTAAGTTCTGTACGTGCCCCACATCATTTGATGGTGAAATTAGAAGGCGAATCGCTCTTTAATGATGCCATGTGTATTGCTGTGTTTATGACTTTACTCAATGTTTTGCAAGGTGAACATTTTACCGTCATTGGTACGCTTGAAACACTGTTATATGAAATTGTTGTTGCAGTCATTATTGGTTGGGCATTTGGTTTAGGGATTTTACGTTTACTCCGCGGTAAACATGAAATGGAGTCCTTGATTTTAACCACAGCATTATTGGCAAGTGGTTCATATCTAGTCGCTTTATTCGCACATGCATCTGCACCAATTGCATGTGTTATTGGTGGTCTGATCGTTGGGAATAAATGGAAAGAAATCCTCCAAGACCGAGAAATCAGGGAAGTGAACCATTTCTGGCATACCGTGGAAGGAATCATCAATTCCTTCTTATTTACCCTGATCGGTCTCGAGTTATTTATCTTAGATTTAAGTATCAGCTTAATTTTAGGCGGTATGGTGGCGTTTATCATTTTGCATGCATCGCGCTTTGCAGCAAACTATTTATCTTTTGCATTCTTCCCAAGTTTCCGCAAAAAAAGTTACAACGGTAGCCTTGCCATCTTATCGTGGGGTGGGGTTCGTGGCGGTATTTCATTGGCCTTAATCCTTGCTGTTGCCAATATTCCTGAACTCAGTGAATACAGCAGTATTTTGATTGGATATACATTTATTGCAGTCTTAATGTCGGGCCTCGTGTGTGGCCTAGGTTTACCCGCTGTGATGAATGCTTTTTATTACAACCCGAATGAAGAAACCAAAGGTTTCAAAGGTTGGTATCAAAGAATGTGCCATAAAATGAATAAAAAGGGTTTCCAATATATCGTGGGCGAAGATATACATGGTAATGAAACCATCACGGTATATAACCCAGAAGCATTAATAGATACCAAAGCGGATGATGGTGTTGCTGCTGTACATAATCCAGAGAAAGTGCAAGAAGTTCGTCGATTAGAAAATCCCGAAAACTTCTAAATTGCTTTGTTCGATTTAAAAAAAGGAAATGCTTGAGCATTTCCTTTTTTTATTTCTAGCTGTGTTCCATCATGAAACAGCAAAATGTGGGAAATTATGACTGGTCATTCAGCAGGAGATAAAAACATATTGATATTGCGATTAGCTATCAAAAAAGTTCTGATGGACTACATCTACTTGTTGACTCTATAGGTTTGAAGTTATTAGCTGAAGGTGAATCGAAACCTAATAAACATCAGTCTGAAGGTCGACGACAATGGCGTAAACTTCGTATTGGTATAGATGCTGAAAACATTGCAAACATGGACAATTCAGCTCATGACAACAATGTCAGCAGTTCATAAGTACTAGAAAACTTACTTGCATAAATTTCACCTAGTGAGCCAATGAATTCTAGCTATACCGATGGCGCATATGACACAAAATGCTGTAGGCATATCATTTCAGATTTATAAGCACTCTAGTCATTCCTCAAAGAAAAAATGCGAAACCATGAAAAGACAAAAAACTGTGGCTTTGGGAAGAAATGAATTCTTAAAGACAGTCCGACGTGTAAGGTGTGCCGTCATGAAGCTTTTAGTCACATCATGATAAAGTTTATTTGAAGTTCTGCTTTAAATGACGCTGTCTTTTTGCATAAGAAATACGATATCTCGCCATGTTTTTAATTGCATAAATGCGCTCTCTACCAAGGGGCGATATTTATACAAATGGTTGTCATAGCCCAAATGTGTCGATAAAGTTGAATTACTCACTTTGAAAAATACCGATGTGACTTTACAAGATCTAATCGATCACAACCAATTACTGTACTAATCTGTCAAAATTAAGTATTAATCAAAGAGAACCTTCGGGTTCTCTTTTTTATGCGGCTCAAAGGAGATCAGATGAAGCAGAGTGATGAATTGGCAACGCAAATTTTGTCGGTCATTCAATTGATACCGCAGGCGAAGATTGCCACTTACGGACAAATTGCCAAATTAGCGGGTTTACCGAAACATGCACGACTGGTTGGCTATGTACTAAAGCATCTAGATACAACATCAACGATCCCATGGCATCGGGTGGTGAATGCTCAGGGAAAAATCAGCACGCAGCGTTGCAATGAAAAAGGTGAAAATATCCAGCAATTGAAATTGGCAGCTGAAAATGTCTTTGTGGTGAATGGACGCATCTCATTGAAACAATATCAATGGTTACCCTAAAAAATCCTTGCCTTAAACATAGAATTATAATTTTATAATTGATGAAGTAGTCAATAAAAAGCCCTCTAGGATCAGAAGGCTTTTTATTTCACGCTATAAATCTAATGGCTTATTTGCGTACAACCAAAACAGGAATGTCTGAAGCACCTAGTACGCTTTGAGCTACGCTGCCCAAGAAGAATTTTTTGATCCCTGTACGGCCATGTGAACCAATAATAATCAAGTCCGCATGTGTTTCTTCTGCAGCTTTAACCAGTTCAGTATGCACCACTTGACCTTCAAGTAAGCGAGTTTCAACAGTGACACCTTCAGTTGAAAATTTCGCTTTTGCTTCTTCAAGTGTATTTAAAATCGATGCACGAGCACGTTCAATTAAATCATTGGTTTGCGCTGCTGAAATATACTCTGCAGCAATATATGGATCGAGCGTCAGTACTTGAACCACAGTAATTTTACTGCCAAAAGTTTTTGCAAACTCGACAGCTTTAGCCACCGCAGCATAAGAAGTTTCTGAACCGTCCACTGGAACTAAAATATTATTTAAAGCCATCTTATTTCTCCTTATCTGATCAATTGAATTTGGATGGAAAAACCTGAAAAAAAGCGCTATTACATTGATCATAGTTTCATCATACGCTTTTTTATTTTGGAATAAAACCAAGTAAATTCATAAGGATATTGTGAATTTTGTAATAAAAATATTGCAAAAATATGGACTTGTCTTCACCATGCTTAGCGATAGCAAAAATGCTCAATAATGTAAGCAGCTATGTCTAGATTGTAAGACAATTTGGTGCTGAAAAATTGAGCCTAGATAATTCATCCAACAGCAGACATATTTTCAATCACACCGTTTCTCTTGCTCTGTCAGGGTAATATGCAACGCTTGTTGCTCAAGCAAGCTTAATTTATGCAAAGTATCTTCAGGAAAGATCTGTTTCTGTAGGCGTTGAATCTGTTGAGCTGATAAATACTGATTGGCACAATACATTGCAGCTTCATTGGCGCGAGCAACACTGACTAATTTCTCCTGATCATTGAAGTCGAGACGAATGATAGGCTGCTGTGCTCGGCTAAGTTGAGCCATGCTGCGCTTTTGTTGCATGCTCAGTAAAGGCTGTTTATTAATCCAAGTCGCCACATCACGTCGCACACCATTATAGTCAACAAAAATAGGTGAGACGATTTGGCAGCCCGTTAAGGTCATGACGGCAAGGCTGAGGGTCAGACAGGCTTTTTTTATCGAATTGAATTGCATGATAAAACTCTAATTTTTAATCAAAAAATATAGTAAATAGGGCTAAAAATAGCATAATTTGCTTAAATAGTAACATCTTGAACTTTGCTTGTTTAAACTCTGAACAATTGCAAACAAAAATGCTTGACGATAATGTGTGAAATCTAGATAATGCCACCACAGTTTACGGCTATGTAGCTCAGTTGGTTAGAGCACCGCACTCATAATGCGGGGGTCACAAGTTCAAGTCTCGTCATAGCCACCATTTTTATAGACCAAGCTCTCAGCTTGGTCTCTTTTTTTGTGCCTAGAAAAAGTCAAATAGATTGAAATAATTACAGCACTAATAAAATGATCTGTTCACGATGTTAATGTAGAAATAAAAGAGAACTCAAATCTTTGATGTTATGAATTGATGTCCTAACTTTTGAAATACACATCTCAATTACTTTTTATATTTACTGCTGTGTTTTTTGCGCCTATAAAAAAGCCCAGTTATAGAACTGGGCTTTTTTGATTTGAATTGAGTAATTAGATACCCGGTTTCCAACCATTCACGATTGGGTAGCGTCGTTCACGGCTAAATGCACGTGAGCTAATACGTGGACCGATCGCGCCTTGGCGACGTTTGTATTCGTTTAGATCAACCAAACGGATGACTTTTTTCACGACTTCAGCATCAAAACCTTTGGCAATGATGTCATCTTGGCTCATGTCTTCTTCGATATACGCATATAAGATGGCATCCAATACTTCGTATTCAGGTAATGAGTCTTGGTCTTTCTGATCTGGACGAAGTTCCGCAGAAGGTGGACGAGTAATTACACGTTCAGGGATCACTGGTGTTTCTGAAATGCTGTTACGGTATTTTGCTAGTTCAAATACAATCGTTTTATAAACGTCTTTAAGAACTGCAAAGCCACCGACCATGTCACCGTACAATGTACAGTAACCAACAGACAATTCAGACTTGTTCCCTGTAGAAAGTACAAGATTACCGAACTTGTTCGATAAGGCCATTAGCAACGTACCACGAGAACGCGCTTGTAGGTTTTCTTCAGTCGCATCAGTCGGTGCATCGCCAAAGAAAGGGAATAAGGTTTGCATAAAGCCATTCACAATTGGATTGATTTCGGCAATACCAAAAGTTACGCCCATATTCTTGGCTTGTTCAGCAGCATCTTCAACGCTGATTTGCGCGGTATAGGTATATGGCATCATGACCGCTTGAACTTTATCGGCGCCAATCGCATCGGCAGCAATCGCTAAAGTTAATGCTGAGTCAATACCACCAGATAGACCTAAAATCACGCCAGGGAAGCCTGAACGTTGTACGTAGTCACGGGTTGCGATTACAAGGCTTTGGTAGATTTCAGCCATGGTATTTAATACAGGCGTGATTGCACCTGTTTTAAAGGCTTTTTGTTCAGCATCGTATTCTGCGATATATAGATCTTCAACAAAACTTGGTGCTTGCAACGCAACTTCACCTGAATTGTTCATCACAAAGCTTGTGCCATCAAAGACAAGGTCGTCTTGACCGCCCACTTGGTTGCAGTAAACCAGATTGATGTTCAATTGTTTGGTCAATGCAGTCATGGTTTCAATGCGATGCTGTGGTTTACCAACTTCATAAGGTGAAGCATTCAACACCAAAGCGGTTTCAACATTTAACTGAGCAAGCTGTTGAACAGTTGGTAATGCCC
Source organism: Acinetobacter sp. YH01009 (assembly GCF_013420765.1). Classification (NCBI taxonomy): domain Bacteria; kingdom Pseudomonadati; phylum Pseudomonadota; class Gammaproteobacteria; order Moraxellales; family Moraxellaceae; genus Acinetobacter; species Acinetobacter sp. YH01009. Next base: position 44,980 of record NZ_VOYE01000019.1, read on the forward strand.
AAACATCTTCGCAAATCAACACACCAAACTTATGACCTAAATATTCAAAGACAAGGTGTTGATGACCCTCACTGAAATAACGTCTTTCATCAAAAACGCTATAGTTTGGAAGATTTTGTTTATTGTAAATCCCGAGAACTTGACCATTTTTCATGACAGCAGCAGAGTTATAGCGCTGACCATCTTCAGTTTGATTCACAAAACCAAAGACTAAAACGATGTCCTTAATGCTCGCTAATTGTTCAAAAGCTTGCTGTGTACGTTTATTTAAACTTGGACGTAATAATAAATCTTCAGCAGGATAACCAACTGTAGAAAGTTCCGGAAAAACAATAATATCTGCATTCTGTTCTTTTGCAGCATTGGCTTGTTGAAGCATTTTTGCTGCGTTTGATTCTAGGTTACCAATATGCGGAGAGAACTGAGCAAGTGCAATTTTAAAACTATTCATTCCAACTAAATCCTATTCCTATAGGTGAATACACTTAACACACTGATTTGTATTATTGTGATTATTCAGCGAGTGTATTTAGATACGAAAAATACTGCCGAAAGGCGAAAACAAAACACCATCATCGTATGATAATTCACTTGTTTTGATGCAAAGCAAAAAAATAAGGTGAGCCTATTTTATCTGAATTTAAGCGAGATACTAGAGGTATTCATAGCTTTTAAAAGCCTAGCTGAGCTTATGTGCCATAAAGTAAATATTAATGCTGTTTTTTTGTACTCAAAATAGCGTCAATGGTCGAGCACTAGTGTGAAATAGAATGATCAGGCGATATTCAATTTTATCTAAAAATATTCGCTACAGAGCATGGAAGCTTTATAGCTCAATTTGATGAACAAGTTCTGGATATAAAATAATATTTTTAATTCGCTTTAAATAGATGTCACGTGCAATGTCACCTTGTTGCTCAATGTTGTAGTCAAAAAATGCCTTGTGTGCTTTGAGGGTATAGCGGTATGGATTATATTTTTTAAAACTGAAGAAATACGCCATCTGCAAAATAGCACCCCGACCCAAAACATTGATCTGTTGCTGGTATTGATAAACATGGGCCATTTCATGAATAAACAGGGCACGATATCCTAAAGACGCTTTGGCATAGTCCGCTTTAAACAGTAAATTTCGTGCATGGATATACCCCTGAGGCGCCATGACCACATGCGCTGATTGCCAAGGCAAAAAAGGGTGATTCATCACTTTCACTTGCTCATATTGAATCAAATCACCAAACACACTGCGACACATGGATATTTCACCTGCCGTGAGGGATCGATATTTAAAACCTTCAAGTTTTAATAGTCGAATGAGTGTGTGAAAAAAGGGCAACATGATGAAAGGTGTCTAAATCTCTAAAGGGATGTGCAGTTTAACTATAACCTGAAAAAAAGATATCGCACTGTTGCGCTGTATTTAAAAAGCGATATTTTTGCATCTGCTACAGCGAAAAATCGGTTAGGGCGTTACAATTTAGTTTTCGGTCAAACAGATAGTCAGATGCAAGCACGGATCAATACTTTAATTTCTGAAATCAGCAAAAATATGTATGAACGTGAGCAGATTATTGCTTTGAGTTTGTTGGCTGGTGTTGCGGGTATGAATACCTTTTTATATGGTTTGCCCGGCACTGCAAAAAGTTTGATTTCACGTCGAATCGCCTCTGCTTTTGAGGTCCATGACTATTTTGAATATTTGATGAATCGTTTCAGTACGCCTGAAGAAATTTTTGGACCGGTATCGATCAAAGCCTTAAAAGAAGATCAATACATTCGTAAAACAGAACATTATTTACCACGGGCAGATTTTGCATTTTTAGATGAAATTTGGAAAGCCAGCCCTGCGATTTTAAATACTTTACTGACCTTGGTGAATGAGCGGAGTTTTAAAAATGGTGACATTGTCCAAAAAGTTCCATTGAATGTTTTGGTCAGCGCATCGAATGAAATTCCCGAACCGAATCAAGGTTTGGATGCCTTATATGATCGTTTTATTTTGCGTTTAGAAGTGCCGCCGATTGCTGTTGCAGAAAACTTTCATGCACTGTTACAGGCCAAGCCGAGTCAACTCAGTGTTGAAGTCGATGCGACCTTAAAAATAAAAAAAGCGGAGTTGCAAGATTGGCGGGAACAGATTTATCAGGTGGATTTACCCGAATCGATTTTAAATCTATTTGATCAACTTAAAACACGACTCAATCATAACTTTGAAGATCACGTGGTCTATGTCTCTGACCGTCGTTGGCAGCGTGTGGCTTATTTAGTCAAAGCCTGTGCTTTTTTAAATGATCGTCCATCAGTGATTTTGAGTGATCTATTAATTTTAAAACATTGCTTATGGAATCAGCCTGAAGACATTGCTTTTGTTTCGCAGCAGATAGATGAAGTATTGGCTGAAAATGGCTTAAATTACGGTTTGCAATTCGAACAACATGTGGCAGAGAAGGATGCACTTGAACAGCGGGTGCTCAATCATTTTTATTATACCGATGATGTGTATGAGAGTTATTTAATTCATGGCACTGATTACTTGCGTGCAGTGACCAATCTAGATCGACACTATAAAGATAAACTGTTGTATCTCGAACTGGATAAAATGGATACGAAAAAGGACTTCTTTGCCTTAGATGATACCGGTGAAGAAGTGCGTGGCATCGTATGTAATTTTAATGGTTCAAGAGTGTGTACGTTAAAAGGTGGCTATTACGGCTTAGAAGAAGTGGTGACGCCGTATATAAAACATACCAAAGGTAGTCCACGCAGCTCTCTTTCAGCACAAAGCCAATATGAGCTGTTACACGAAGTTCAACAGCTCAAAGCACAGTTTCAAACAGAATTGGAACTGTTAACGGAACGATTTAACAGTCAAAAACATCAGTTTAAATCGGTCTTTGTCACTGAACAGGATATTGAACATTTGATTCAATCTATTGAGCAGCAATTGGCACGATATCAGTTGCAGTTGCAAGATTGTGAGCGTCTGGAACAGTTATGTCGCAATTAAAACCGACAAGACACCAAACCCAATCGGCACTCGATGAATTAAGTTCGCAGCTTTATGATGAATTAAAACAATCCAGCTTAAAACATTGGTTGGATGATCATAAAGTGGCAAAAAAGCTCGATCAAAAAATTCAGGAATGGGCCTTTCAGGCAAAATCGAGTTTAGATCAGCAGCATCCCTATGCAGTGGTGCAGCAGCAATTGGAACATTGGCTTGCGTTAAAGCATTGGGAGCAGGGTGATTTTGTTCAATTCCACACTGAATATGCCGCCTTTATGCAAACCTTGGGGATTCCAGAATTCACTGAAATGTGGCAACAGAGCCAACAGTCGTTGCTGACCGAGCAGCAGCGTCAATTACACATTGAGCTATTCAAAGGTAAATGGCAGCGCAAATTGACCGAAGCCATTGCACATTGGGAGTTTGAACAGCTCCGTTTACAACGCGATGCCTTTTTAGATGAAATCAAAGATTTTCTCGCGACATTGTCGAAAATGGTCAAGCACCATGACAGTGTCGGGTTTGAAACAGGGATTTTTCTGGACTATTCCAAAGGGCAATTAACTGAGCATGATGTACAGAACTTTGAGCAATGGGCGAATTATCTCGAGCAAGATCGGGCGCTTAAACGTTTATGTCAAATGATCGGAAGCGCACAGCCGAATATACCACGTAAGCGGATTTCTGCTCAGTTAGAACAAGAGCCACAGCAGCTTATTCACACCCCGATGGCGCAAGAGGAAATTACTGGAATTAAATTGGCACAAGAACTCAGTATGGCTTTACCTAGCGAGTTGGCGCTGTTAGCCGATCCAGACTTGCAAGTTTTATTTGATTTGAAATATTTAGAATCTAATCTGATGAGTTTTAATCGAGAAGGTCAGCAACAGGGACGGGTGATCGAAGACCAACGCCATACGCAGCGTCGAGTCGGACAAAAAGGCCCGATGATTGTATGCTTAGATACCAGTGGCTCAATGAATGGACAACCTGAACTGATTTCCAAAGCGATTTGTCTATATTTATCGATTCGAGCGCTAAAAGAAAAGCGAGCGATGTATTTGGTAAATTTCTCGACCAATTTAACCGCGCTGAATTTACAACATAATAGTGCTTTGGATGATGTCATTCACTTTTTAGGGCAGTCATTTCATGGGGGAACAGATATTATCCCTGCGATGAATCATGCCGTGGACATGCTGAAACAACCGAATTTTGTACATGCCGATGTGGTGGTGATTTCCGACTTTATAATGGGTCAACTGACTGAAGAACTCATGCAAGAGATCACATATTTGAAGCAGCAGGGCAATGGATTCTATGCTGTGGCTATCGGTAATTTTAAACTGGATCATTTAGACGAAAGCCTGTTTGATCATCAATGGGTCTATCAATCTGCGACTGGTGAAATGCAAAAAATCCAATAATCGTCCCTCACAAAAAATACGCCATGACCTTTAATGACAAGCTTTTGAGCCATGCAGCATTGATGTTTTAAAGATTGTCTGACAAAGAAAATATTTGAGCATTTTTGCAAATCGAGAGGTCGGTTTTGCTAATGGTCTAGTGATCTATCTCACTTAATTTGATCCTCAATCTATGTGTTTTTCCTTCAATCGACATGAAGTCAATGAAGGGGAAACACCCAAATTGAGAGCAAAATCATGAGCGCTTTTCAACCGATAAAAAAAACTTTAGCACGCGTATTTGCAGGCCCTGTCTTTAACCCAACAAAACAGTCTGCCGTTGTTCCTATTCGTCATATGAAATTTGATTTCGAACCAGAAAAAATTGATCCAAAATTTTATATGAATGCAGAATTGGCCAGTGCCTATTTTGCGTCATTGTCTATTTTCTTAACCCGTGGCGAAGATTTGGTGATTGATACTGCTCGATATCATCGCGACTTTATTCAAGATCCTGTATTAAGACAACGTGTCACGTCGTTGATTGGGCAAGAGGCCATTCATTCACGTATGCATGAAGAAATGAATGAAGCATATCGCGCAAGAAATCTGCCTGTGCAATTTTTTAGAAAGTTAGAACACTACGTCTTTGCCTATGGTTTTGAACGTATGCCACAGCCAATGCTTTAATGGCAGCAATTGAGCATTTCACCGCAGTGCTTGCGGAATACATGATGAATCATGAAGAAATCTTTTTTAATTCAATAGATGAAAAGCAGCGCGCTATTTGGATGTGGCATATGTTGGAAGAGTCTGAACACAAAGACATTGCCTATGATGTTTATCAAGAATTATCAGGTAATTATGCTTTACGTATTGCTGGCTTTTTCCCTGCATTAATTACCATTTTGGGTTTGATTTCAATTGGTGCATCGATTGTCCCTTTCTACAGAAAGCCATCGAACTTGATTAGCCTAAGTTACTGGAAGGATGTTCCGCGCAGTTTTCAACTGATTTTCGGTTTAAAAGATGGTGTTTATGGCAGCAGCCTCGGGCATATTTTTGACTATCTACGACCAAGTTTTCACCCGAATGACCATGACACTTCTGCATTTCTTGAATATTACAAAAAGCGCCTGCTGAACCCTGTTGATGGTGTGTTGACACCATATTTTGTCAAAGAATTTACACCAGCATTAAAACGATAAAAGGACAAAACCATGGGTCTATTTGGAAAAAAGAACAAGCCAAGTGAAAACGCCTATGCGGTGGTCACCGGTGCAGGCAGTGGTATTGGACGAAGCTTTGCTTTGGAGTTGGCACGTCGTGGTGGGACAGTGGTCTGTGCCGATATTCATTTAGAGGCAGCGCAAGAAACGGTGGATCAAATTCAATCCATGACCTCATCAAACGCATATGCAGTGCAGTGTGATGTAGGTAAAGCTGAAGAAGTTAAAGCACTGTCACAGCAAGCTGAGCAGTTGATGGGACATGCTGTGACCTTGGTGATCAACAATGCAGGCGTCGGGCTGGGTGGTAAATTTGATGAACTGAGTTTAGACGACTGGCAGTGGTGTATGCATGTCAATTTGTGGGGTGTGGTACATGGCTGCCATTATTTTGTACCCAAGCTAAAACAAAATAAGCAAGGCGGCGCGATTATTAATGTTGCTTCTGCGGCGGCATATACTGCTGCACCAGAAATGACAGCATATAACGTGACGAAGTCGAGTGTGCTGGCATTGTCTGAAACTTTATCGGCAGAGCTGCGATCGGCAAATATCCGTGTGAATGTACTGTGCCCAACCTTGGTGCCGACCAATATTATGAAAAATGGACGCTTGCCCAATCGATATTCAGGCTTGGCCGATCAATTGCTGATGAATCATGCATTTACGACGAGCCATGATGTAGCCAATTTGACATTGAATAATTTAGATGCAGGGAAGTTGTATACCATTCCGCAACCTGATGCCAAATTGTTTTGGTGGTTAAAGCGTTTATCCCCGCAAACCTATACCCGTTTATTGGGGGTGGGTTATCCCTTATTTAACAACTATATTAAAAAGTCGGGAGCAAAAGCATGAATATGCCGACACAATTACATGACGAAGATATAAAAGCATTAGATCAAGAGAAAACTCAAACTAAAAAGGCAACAACGCAAACTAATGCACGTCGTACTGTAACGTCTTCTGCCAAAGCAAAAAAAGCAGTACAAGATCAATCAGAGTCAGAGCCTAGCCTAGAAAAACCAAGCGTAGAAAATCAAGTGCGTGTCTACGATACCATTGTGATTGGTGCGGGGATATCAGGTTTAGCTGCTGCTCATCAAATGAATGAACGGGGTTATACCGATTATGTGGTTTTAGAAAAAGCCAATCGCGTGGGAGGAACATGGCGCGACAACACCTATCCAGGTTGTGGATGTGATGTCCCTTCGGCTTTATATTCTTTTTCATTTGCACCGAGTCATAAATGGAGTCATTTATTTGCCAAGCAACCTGAGATTCTGAACTATTTAGAAGGTGTTGCGGAGCAGCATGCGCTGTATCGCAACATTCAGTTCAATTGTGAATTAATTGCAGCGGAATGGAATGAGCAATTAAAGCAATGGCAATTGGAGACCAGTAAAGGTAAGTATGCGGCAAGAACAGTGATCTTTTCCACTGGGCCGATTACTGAACCGCAAATTCCAAAAATTAAAGGTATTGAAAGCTTTGAAGGTGAAATGTTCCATTCTGCGCGATGGAACCATGCCTATGACTTAAAAGATAAACGTATTGCGGTGATTGGTACGGGGGCATCTGCGATTCAGTTTATTCCTCAGATTCAACCTATTGCCAAAAATGTGGTGGTGTTTCAACGGACCGCACCATGGGTATTGCCAAAAGCAGATTTGCCACTGAATGACCGTGCGAAAGGCATCATTACCCGCTTTCCAACTGTACAAGAAACTTGGCGCAAAAGTGTGGCCGGTATATTAAATGGTATTAATTTAGGGCTGCGTAATCCTTCACTACTAGAGCCTGTGAATTATTTGGGTCGTCAGTTGTTGAAAACACAAATTCAAGATGCTGAATTACGTGAAAAAGTTACACCAAACTTTTCTATTGGTTGTAAGCGTCTTTTATTTGCCAATAACTATTATCCTGCTTTGCAGCAAGCCAATGTCGAACTTGTACCACATGGTTTAGTTGAAATAGAAGGTAATACTGTTATTGCTGCGAATGGTGAACGTCATGAAGTCGATGTCATTATTTGGGGCACAGGTTTTGAAGTTTCTCATCCGCCGATTGGGCAGCGTGTAAAAAATGCCAAAGGGGAGTTATTGTCAGAACTTTGGAAAAACAGTTCTCCTGAAGCGTTTTTGGGTACCAGTATCGCGCAAGTACCTAATGCCTTCTTGGTGCTTGGGCCAAATATTTTGGTTTATGACTCATTTATTGGGATTGCAGAAGCACAGGTTGGGTATATCGTTGATGCTTTGGTAAAAATGAAACAAGAGAAGATACAACGGCTTGAAATTAAGCCAAATGTATTGGCCTATCACAATGCAAAAGTACAGACGCATTTACAGACTACGGTCTTTAATAGTGGCGGTTGTAAGAGTTATTACTTAGATGCCAATGGGCGCAATTTTGCAGCTTGGCCGTGGTCACTGAAACAGTTAAAGCAGCGTCTTAAACAGGTGGACTTGGCAAACTATGAGACTGTTGCCTAGAGAATATTGCTTAATAAAAGTTACTTAACTTAATAAGCTAAAATAAAGCATCATCAATATTTAAACCTTTTGTTTACAGCCTAATTTCTACGTGGAATTAGGCTTTTTTATGACGATATCTGATGAAGCAGTGTGAGATTTTCTAGAAAATGGCGATTTAAAATACATTCAGCAATAAACAGCATACTTTATAACTTGTGAGGCATCGTTTTATCTAATGATTGAGCAGGAAAATTCAGTCAGATGGGTCTGTTTTAAAGTGCAAAATATATCTAGCTGCATAAAAAAACCGCCCCAAAGGGACGGTTTTTAGATTCGCACAATTCTTTCGAATTAACGACCTTGGATATCGCGTTGAGTTTCGCCAGTGTAAAGCTGACGAGGACGACCGATTTTGTAAGGTGCGCTGTGCATTTCTAACCAGTGGCTGATCCAACCAACAGTACGTGCAAGAGCGAAGATTACAGTAAACATTTCTGTTGGGATACCAATCGCTTTAAGGATGATACCTGAGTAGAAGTCTACGTTAGGGTATAGGTTACGTTTGATGAAGTATTCGTCAGAAAGCGCAATACGTTCAAGTTCCATAGCCAAAGCAAGTTGTGGATCGTTGATACCAAGTGCAGTTAACACTTCGTCACAAGTCTCTTTCATTACTTTCGCACGTGGATCGAAGTTTTTGTAAACTCGGTGACCGAAGCCCATAAGTTTAACTTCTTTAGTTTTCACTTTTTCCATGAACGGAGCAACGTTTTCTACAGTGCCGATTTCATCAAGCATCTTAAGAACAGCTTCGTTCGCGCCGCCATGAGCAGGTCCCCATAGAGCCGCGATACCCGCAGCGATACATGCGTATGGGTTAGCGCCAGTAGAACCAGCAAGACGTACTGTAGAAGTAGACGCGTTTTGTTCGTGGTCAGCATGAAGCGTGAAGATACGGTCCATTGCTTTAGCAAGAATAGGGTCAACTTTGTAATCACGGTCTGCAGGAGTAGCAAACATCATGTACAAGAAGTTTTCTGCGTAGCTTAAGTCGTTACGTGGGTAAACGAATGGTTGGCCTACAGTATATTTGTAAGTCCAAGCAGCTAAAGTAGGAACTTTAGCGATTAAGCGAATAGCAGTGATTTCGCGGTGGTCAATGTTTTCAACATCGAAACCGTTGTGATAGAACGCAGAAAGCGCACCAACAACACCACACATGATCGCCATAGGGTGAGCGTCACGACGGAAACCATTGAAGAAACGGCCAACTTGATCGTGAACCATAGTGTGGTTACGAACTTTAGCATCGAATTCTTGTTTTTGTTCAGCAGTAGGAAGCTCGCCGTTCAAAAGAAGGTAGCAAGTTTCTAAGTAGTCTGCTTTAGTAGCAAGCTGGTCGATTGGGTAGCCACGGTGTAGAAGAACACCTTTACCGCCGTCAATGAAAGTGATTTTAGATTCACAAGCAGCCGTTGAGACAAAACCAGGATCAAAAGTAAAGTGACCTGCGGCCAACACATCTTTAACGTCAATTACATCTGGGCCTAGAGTGCCACTGTAAATTGGTAAGTCAATTTCTTTGCCATCAAGCTGTAAAACGGCTTTTTTGCCAGTTGCTTCAGACATTCAATAGATCTCCTGTCCTGGTGAATGTTTTATCTGACTCAGTACTAATCTTTTAATGCGAGAATCAGACGGATCAAAAATTTGCTCTAAGATTAGAGGGAACTGAAATTTTGTCAATTATACTTATGGATATAAATTGAGGATCATTGATTGAAATGAAGCACAATTCATCCGCTTAAAAAATGAGTAAAATCACAGTGCCGACGCAGTATAATAAGTCAAATTGCAGGGGAGGTGCAGATTAAAAAAAGCCTATTGCCTTAATTGTAAGCAATTTTTAATTCTTAAAAACTCTGAAACAAATATGAATTACAAGACCGCTATTTCATTAAATTATTATAATTTTCGTAACTTACACACATCTGTGGCTCTAAATTGCTGTTTTCTTATTCATAATTAAAACGACTTAATCGCCCTTAAAAAAAAGTTCGTTTGGTTAAAAAATAGTTAATTAAACGCCTTAAACAGCCTAATAAATGATCATTTTTGTCATTGGAATGGGAAATAATGGTGTTTTATTGAACGGATTTGCTGTTGCTGAGATTTTTATGCACAGACTAAGTACTTATTTCGTTTCATGATCTTTGAGTTTTATCATTTGAGAAAATGATGCACATTTATTTTTATGATTAAGGCTTGGCGAATGTGCTGGAAGATTTTAAAATGTAGTGGGAAAAGAAAGATTTAGATTTGTTCATCTTTAGTCTAAAAGTTTAAATCACCATATACACACAAAAACAATAAATGAAATTTACATTTAACTGATTAAAACCAACAAGATAGTCTGATTTTCTTAGATAAATAAGGTATTTGTTTTTAGAAAAGTTATTGTTAATGATTCTTATTTAAGGATATTTTGCAAAATTCCTAATTGTCTTCGTTTGTGTTTTGAAAGTTCACGTTTTATAATTCCCTGTCGTTTATAAGATCAGACAGCTGCAGAGTTTATTATATTGTAATGTCTGACTATGCTAGCTTTCCTACGAATTAATTCCAACAAACTCCGGATGGAGTTTTTACTTACAGGATGCCCGCTGTGAAAAGCAACAGACCTGTCAATTTGTCCATGGGTCAAGTTTTAGAAGTAAACTTAAAATCCCCTGTGGCTATTGCATCAATTTTACACCGTCTATCAGGTGTTATCGTATTTTTACTCGTACCGGTCCTTCTTTGGATTTTAGACAAATCTCTATCTTCACCTGAAGGTTTTGCGCAAGTTCAGGCTGTGTTTGACAGCTTTATTGTGCGTTTTGTCGTATGGGTATTTGTAGCCGGCTTAATTTATCACCTTATCGGTGGTATCAAGCATCTATTTGCAGATCTTGGCGTTGCTGAAGAACTTCAAAGTGGTCGTATCGCAGCTACTATTTCATTGATCTTGTCTGCAATCGGTATTGTTGCAGCATTTGTATGGATTGTTCTCTAATGAAAAGTGCTACAGGTTTAACAGGATCAGGTTCACGCGATTGGTTTATCCAACGTGTAAGTGCCGTTGTATTGGCTGTTTATACTATTGTTGTACTGGGCTGGATCCTTTGCAATAGCGGATTCACTTTTGAGCAATGGTATGGCTTTATGATGACAACACCAATGAAGATTTTATCTTTATTGTCTGTCTTATCTCTTGTTGCGCATGCTTGGATTGGTATGTGGCAAGTATTCACTGACTATGTGACTACTCGTCAAATGGGTCCTTCAGCAAACGGTCTGCGTTTAGTGCTGACTTCTGCAGTGATTGTTGCAGTATTTGCATACGCGATCTGGGCGATCCAGATTTTTTGGGCAAATTGATAGGAAGATATCATGGGCGCTATAACCCCTAAAGAAGATTACACAAATATTCCACACCAAACTTTCGATGCAGTCATCGTTGGTGGTGGTGGTTCAGGTATGCGTGCTTCTTACCAACTTGCTCAAGCTGGTTTGAAAGTTGCTGTACTGACTAAAGTATTCCCAACTCGTTCACACACTGTTGCAGCGCAGGGTGGTATTGGTGCATCTCTTGGTAACATGCAAGAAGATAACTGGCACTACCACTTCTACGACACAGTTAAAGGTTCTGACTGGTTAGGTGACCAAGACGCAATTGAGTTCATGACTCGTGAAGCGCCGCAAGTTGTATATGAACTTGAACACCTAGGTATGCCATTTGATCGTAACGCTGACGGTACAATTTACCAACGTCCGTTTGGTGGTCATGCTGCGAACTATGGTGAAAAACCAGTTCCACGTGCATGTGCTGCTGCCGACCGTACAGGTCACGCACTTCTTCACACGCTTTATCAAAGCAACGTGAAAATGGGTACTCAATTCTTCGTAGAATGGATCGCACTTGATTTGATCCGTAACGAAGAGGGTGATGTGCTTGGTGTGACAGCAATTGACCAAGAAACGGGTAAAATTGCAGTATTCCAAGGTAAAGCAACATTGTTCGCTACTGGTGGTGCTGGTCGTGTTTACCGTGCATCTACTAACGCTTATATCAACACTGGTGACGGTCTTGGTATGGCAGCTCGTGCAGGTATTCCATTACAAGATATGGAATTCTGGCAATTCCACCCAACAGGTGTTGCGGGCGCAGGCGTATTGTTGACAGAAGGTTGTCGTGGTGAAGGTGCGATCCTTCGTAACGATGCTGGTGAGCCGTTCATGGAGCGTTATGCTCCGACACTTAAAGACTTGGCACCTCGTGACTTCGTTTCACGCTCTATGGACCAAGAAATTAAAGAAGGCCGTGGCTGTGGTCCTAAGAAAGACTACATCTTGCTTGATATGACGCATCTTGGTGCTGAAACAATCATGAAACGTCTTCCATCTGTATTCGAGATTGGTAAGAAATTCGCGAACGTTGACATCACTAAAGAGCCAATTCCTGTAGTACCTACAATCCATTACCAAATGGGTGGTATTCCTACAAACATTCATGGTCAAGTGGTTGTTCCTGTTTCTCGTGAAACTGAAGCTTTGGTTGCGAACTACAACAAAGAAACTGATGTGTACTCACACAACGCGGGCGACCGTGATTTCACTAAACCAGTGAAAGGTTTTTATGCAATCGGTGAATGTTCATGTGTATCTGTACATGGTGCAAACCGTCTAGGTACAAACTCATTGCTTGACTTGGTTGTATTTGGTAAAGCTGCTGGTGAACATATTGTTGACTACGTAACTAAACACCACGGTGATGAATACGCTCCATTACCTACAACTGTACTTGAAAACACTTTGAATCGTGTTCGTCATCTTGATGAATCTACTTCTGGTGAAAATGCTCAAGAAGTTGCAGATGCAATCCGTGACATCGTTCAAGACCACGCTGGTGTATTCCGTACATCTGCACTACTTGAAGAAGGTGTGAAACAGATTCTTGCGATCGAACCACGTGTACGCAACATTCATTTGAAAGACAAATCTAAAGTATTTAACACAGCACGTGTTGAAGCTCTAGAAGTTGAAAACTTGTATGAAGTTGCAAAAGCGACATTAATTTCTGCAGCTGCACGTAAAGAATGTCGTGGTGCGCATACAGTGGTAGATTTCGAATTACCACCTGATCATGCTGACTACCCATACGGCCGTCGTGATGATGAGTGGATGAAACACACTTTATGGTTCTCTGTAGATAACCGTCTTGAGTACAAACCAGTACGTTACAAGCCTTTATCTGTAGATGCTATTCCACCTAAACCACGTACATTCTAATTGGGAGAAGTAAGATGAGTAGAGGTACTCGTACATTTAATATCTACCGCTACGATCCTGATAAGGATGCAGCTCCGTACATGCAAACTTTTAAACTAGAGTTGACTGACAAGCACCGTATGTTGCTTGATGCGCTTCTAGCATTAAAAGTACAAGACGAATCATTAACATTCCGTCGTTCATGTCGTGAAGGTATTTGTGGTTCTGATGGTGTAAACATCAATGGTAAAAATGGTTTAGCGTGTCTTTGGAACCTAAACGACTTACCAGAAGTGATTACAATTCGTCCGCTTCCAGGTCTTCCAGTTATTAAAGACTTGGTTGTAGATATGAATCAGTTCTACGATCAGTACAATAAAATCCATCCGTTCCTAATCAACAATCAGCCTGCGCCTCCTAAAGAGCGTTTGCAGTCTCCTGAAGAGCGTGAACATTTAGATGGTTTGTACGAATGTATTCTTTGTGCATGTTGTTCAACTTCATGTCCATCATTCTGGTGGAACCCAGACAAGTTCTTGGGTCCTTCAGCATTGTTGAACGCATATCGCTTCATCATTGACTCTCGTGATACAGCAACTCAAGAGCGTTTGGCTCGTCTTGACGACCCATTCTCATTGTTCCGTTGTAAAGGTATCATGAACTGTGTATCTGTATGTCCTAAGGGTCTTAACCCAACTAAAGCAATCGGTCACATCCGTAATATGCTTTTAGATCTTGGTTAATAGATTTAGCAGTAAAAAAAAGCGCACCATTGGGTGCGCTTTTTTTGTCATATATAAAAATGATGATAGTGAAAGTTATTCGCTGTCATTGCAGAGTGCTATAAATGGATTTCATAGAAACGTAGTGAATTAAAAGTATAAAGTGATAGATAAATGGTTATTTATTGATGAAACGCTCGTTCAAGTCTGTCAAAAGGATTAGAAGATGTTATTATGTAACGTAGTAAAAAGAGAGAGGATAGGAATGTCAGCTCTCTTTTGTTTTTGTATATGAGATGAGGTAAAAATCGAACGTAGACTTTTGTCTTAATTGAAAGATCATTTTATATGTAGCACCATATCATAGATGAAAATACAAACAGTGTATTTCGCTAATTTATGAGAGGTATGTGTCAAAAAAATCAATTGAAAATGCTCGAACGTGTTAGCATTTAAAGTATCACTATATGTAAAAAATGACTTTGAATTGGGTACATTTTTTCTACAATTTAAGCGCTGTAGACGGTATATAAATGTTAATAAAGTCGCTTTAGAAAAGATAATTGCGAAAAATTTATTTTTTCTAAGATGATTTGCAAAAATTGCCCGATTTATGTCGGGTATTTCTCAATGAGTAATGATGCCGCTGAGGGCGTTATTGTTCATTAATCACATTGGGTAATCCTAATGTAGTGATAACGCCTCAAGGCTTAAGCCTAATGGGGACTAATGTCATATTACCAATTTGACATTACTAATCATGGGTTCGCTTAAAAAGCATCCTGAAATGTTTTGCAATAGGAAATGGGTCCACACATGCAAGAAGTTGCTGACGCACTGCGTCTTGACACTGAACTTAGCGCTGACAGTGCAGCGTATATTGAAGAACTTTATGAGCAGTATCTAACGGCTCCAGACTCAGTAGAGGCTGATTGGCGTGAATACTTCGATAAATTCCCGAAAGGTGATCAACCACACAGCAATGTACGTGAGCAATTCCTATTATTAGGCCGTAATTCAAGCCGTGTTCAGCCTGTAGTGCAAAGTGCAGTAAGTTCTGAGCATGAACGCCGTCAAATCGGTGTATTACAGTTGATCGCTGCATACCGTAACCGTGGTCATCAAAACGCAAAATTAGATCCACTAGGTCTTGCAAAACGTGAAATCGTGCCTGATCTAGATCTTGCTGCGCATGGTTTAACTCAGTCTGACTTAGACACTGTATTTAATACAGGTAACCTTGCAATCGGTAAATCTGAAGCAACACTTGGTGAAATGGTTCAAGCAATGGAAGCAACTTATACTGCTTCGATTGGTGTTGAATACATGCACATTGTTGATACCAAAGAAAAACGTTGGATTCAACAACGCCTTGAAGGTACTCGTGGTCAATTTGGCTACACTGCAGACCAGAAAAAACATATCCTTGAACGTCTAACTGCAGCTGAAGGCCTAGAAAAATACCTTGGTAACAAATTCGTTGGTGCGAAACGTTTCGGTGTTGAAGGTGGTGAATCTTTCATTCCTATGGTGAATGAACTTATTCAACGTGCGGGTTCGGTAGGTTGTAAAGAAGTGGTTATCGGTATGCCTCACCGTGGCCGTTTAAACCTTCTTGTAAACATCATGGGTAAAAACCCAGCTGATCTATTTGGTGAGTTCGAAGGCAAATCTCTGCATAAAAAAGGCTCTGGTGACGTTAAATACCACCAAGGTTTCTCTTCAAACGTCATGACTCCGGGTGGCGAAGTTCACTTGGCATTAGCGTTTAACCCATCACACTTAGAAATCGTTGGACCTGTAGTAGAAGGTTCTGTACGCGCACGTCAAGTACGTCGTAAAGATATCGGTGGTGATGATGTATTACCAATCATCGTTCACGGTGATGCTGCATTTGCAGGTCAAGGTGTAAACCAAGAAACTTTCCAAATGTCACAAACTCGCGGTTATACCGTGGGTGGTACAGTTCATATCGTCGTGAACAACCAAGTTGGTTTCACAACGTCTGACCCACGCGATGCGCGTTCTACAGAATACTGTACTGACATCGCGAAAATGATCCAAGCACCGATCTTCCATGTGAACGGTGATGATCCTGAATCTGTATTATTTGTTTCTCAATTGGCACACGATTTCCGTCATACATTCCGTAAAGACGTTGTGATCGATATGTTCTGCTACCGTCGTCGTGGTCATAACGAAGCTGACGAGCCAGCTGCAACTCAGCCAATGATGTATCAAATCATCAATAAAAAAGCGACTACTCGTACGCTTTATGCTGACAAACTTGTACAAGAAGGCGTTCTTGATCGTGCTTCTGCTGATGCAATGGTTGAACAGTATCGTTCTGACCTTGAAGCAGGAAAACACGTTGCAAATGCGTTGGTACTTGAGCCAAATACAAAAATGTTTGTGGACTGGAAACCTTACCTAGGCCACGAATACACAGACAAATGGGATACGACTTTCCCAGTCGAACGTCTAAAAGAGCTTGGTGCGAAAATGCGCGAGCTTCCTGAAGGCTTCGTGATGCAACGTCAGGTTGCTAAAGTGATTGATGACCGTCTGAAAATGCAGACTGGTGAAATGCCATTGAACTGGGGTGCTGCTGAAACATTAGCTTACGCGTCTCTTCTAGATGAAGGTTTCCTTGTTCGTTTAACAGGTGAAGACGTTGGTCGTGGTACATTCTCACACCGTCATGCAAAACTTCATAACCAAGTAGATGGTTCAACTTACATTCCATTATGTAACTTGAAAGAAAACCAACCGCGTACTGCAATTTATGACTCTTTATTGTCAGAAATGGCGGTTCTTGCATTCGAATACGGTTATGCAACAACTCTTCCAAAGAGCCTTGTCATTTGGGAAGCGCAATTTGGTGACTTCGCAAACTGTGCACAGGTTGTAATCGATCAGTTCATCGCGTCTGGCGAAACGAAGTGGGAACGTGTATGCGGTCTGACTATGCTTCTTCCACACGGCTTTGAAGGTCAAGGTCCTGAGCATTCATCAGCTCGTTTAGAGCGTTTCTTACAGCTATGTGCTGAAGAAAACATGCAAGTGATCACACCGACTACACCAGCGCAGATTTACCATGCGATGCGTCGTCAAGCACTTCGTCCAATCCGTAAACCAATGATCGTGACTTCACCGAAGTCTCTTCTTCGTCACAAACTTGCAACCTCTACATTAGAAGAACTTGCAAATGGTTCATTCCAAACTGTGATTGATGAAATCGACAACATCAACAAATCAGACGTAACTCGTCTAGTGCTTTGTGGTGGTAAGGTTTACTACGACTTACTTGAAAAACGTCGTGAAAAAGAATTGAACAACACAGCAATCGTTCGTATTGAACAATTGTATCCGTACCCAGAAGCACGTCTTGCTGAAGTTCTTGCACAATATCCAAACGTTAAAGAATTGGTTTGGGCTCAAGAAGAACCGAAGAACCAAGGTGCATGGTTATTCATCGCTCCGCGTCTTTATGACGACGTGATGAAAGCGGGCAAACAAGTTCGTATTAGTTATGCAGGTCGTGAAGCTTCTGCTGCACCGGCTTGTGGTTCACCATATTTGCACGCAAAACAACAAGCTCAGCTCGTAAATGATGCTTTAGCTATCGTAGCTGAATAACAGGAGATTCTTAATAATGGCAACCGAAATTAAAGCACCGGTATTCCCAGAGTCAGTTGCTGACGGTACAGTTGCAACTTGGCACAAACAACCAGGTGAAGCAGTATCACGTGACGAAGTGATTTGTGATATTGAAACAGATAAAGTTGTTTTAGAAGTTGTAGCTCCTGCTGACGGTACGATTTCTGCAATTGTTAAAAACGAAGGCGATACAGTTTTATCGAACGAAGTGATTGCGACTTTTGAAGAAGGTGCTGCTTCTGGCGCTGCTCAAACTCAAGCTGTTCAATCAGAAGAGAAAGTAGAACAAGCTGCTGCGCAAACTCAAGCGGGCGCTGCTCCTGTTGTTGAACGTGCTCAACCTGTTGCTGATCAAGCTCCTGCAGTGCGTAAAGCATTGACTGAGTCTGGCATTGCTGCTGCTGACGTTGCTGGCACTGGCCGTGGCGGTCGCATCACTAAAGAAGATGTTGCAAACCATCAAGCTAAACCAGCTGCTCCTGCTGCTGCGCCATTAAGCGTTGCTGTTGGTGAACGTATCGAAAAACGTGTTCCTATGACTCGTCTTCGTAAGCGTGTTGCTGAACGTCTACTTGCTGCAACTCAAGAAACTGCAATGTTGACTACGTTCAACGAAGTAAACATGAAACCAATCATGGAAATGCGTGCGCAATACAAAGATGCTTTTGAAAAGCGTCATGGTGCACGTCTTGGCTTCATGTCATTCTTCGTTAAAGCGGCAACTGAAGCACTTAAACGCTACCCAGCTGTAAACGCTTCGATTGATGGTAATGACATCGTTTATCACGGTTTCTACGACATCGGTGTTGCTGTATCAAGCGACCGTGGTCTAGTAGTTCCAGTTCTTCGTGACACTGACCGCATGAACTATGCTGAAGTTGAAAATGGTATCCGTGCATACGCTGGTAAAGCGCGTGATGGTAAATTGGGTATTGAAGATATGACTGGCGGTACATTCACTATTACTAATGGTGGTACTTTCGGTTCTTTGCTTTCTACACCTATCTTAAATACGCCACAAACTGCGATTTTGGGTATGCATAAAATCCAAGAACGTCCTATGGCTGTAAATGGTCAAGTTGAAATCTTGCCAATGATGTACTTAGCGCTTTCTTATGACCACCGTCTAATCGATGGTAAAGAAGCAGTAGGCTTCCTTGTAACAATCAAAGAATTGTTAGAAGAACCAGCTAAGCTAATCCTTGATCTTTAATACTTCAGAATAATGCAATGGGCTTAGAGCGATCCTCTAAGCCCATTTTTGGAGATACACATGTCTCAATTTGATTTAGTTGTTATTGGTGGCGGTCCTGGTGGTTATGAAGCTGCTATCCGCGCTGCTCAATTAGGCTTTAAAGTAGCTTGTATTGAAAAACGTATTCATAAAGGTAAACCATCTTTAGGTGGTACTTGCTTAAACGTGGGTTGTATCCCATCTAAAGCATTACTTGATTCATCTCACCGCTATGAAGATACCGTTCATCACTTAGATGACCACGGTATTACAACTGGTGAAGTGAAATTTGATCTTGCAAAACTGCTTGATCGTAAAGACAAAATTGTTAACCAATTGACGATGGGTATTGATGGCCTACTTAAAGGCAATGGTATCGAATGGTTAAAAGGTACAGGTAAATTGCTTGCAGGTAAGAAAGTTGAGTTTGTATCTCACGAAGGTGAAACTCAAATTTTAGAACCTAAATATGTAATCCTTGCATCGGGTTCTGTACCGGTAAATATTCCTGTTGCTCCTGTAGACCAAGACATTATTGTTGACTCTACTGGTGCGCTTGAGTTCCCAGAAGTGCCTAAACGTCTTGGCGTAATTGGCGCGGGTGTCATTGGTCTAGAGCTTGGTTCTGTTTGGCGTCGTCTAGGTGCTGAAGTTGTTGTATTTGAAGCAATGGATGCATTCTTACCAATGGCTGATAAAGCTTTGGCAAAAGACTACCAAAAAGTATTGACTAAACAAGGTCTTGATATCCGTGTTGGCGCTAAAGTTGCTGGTACAGAAGTAAATGGCCGTGAAGTTACTGTTAAGTATACGCAAGGTGGCGAAGACAAAACTCAAACTTTCGATAAATTGATCGTTTGTGTTGGCCGTAAAGCATATGCAGAAGGTTTATTGGCTGAAGATTCAGGCATTAAACTCACTGAACGCGGTCTAGTTGAAGTAAACGATTGGTGTGCAACTTCGGTTGAAGGCGTATACGCAATTGGTGACTTGGTACGTGGTCCAATGCTTGCACATAAAGCAATGGAAGAAGGCGTAATGGCTGTTGAGCGTATCCACGGTCATGCAGCTCAAGTGAACTATGACACTATTATCTCTGTAATTTACACACACCCAGAAGCGGCGTGGGTTGGTTTAACAGAAGAGCAAGCGAAAGAAAAAGGCCACGAAGTTAAAACAGGTCAATTTGGTTTTGCTGCAAATGGTCGTGCAATGGCTGCTGGTGAAAACGCAGGCTTTGTTAAGTTTGTTGCTGATGCGAAGACTGATCGTCTACTCGGTATGCACGTGATTGGACCTGCTGCGTCTGACATCGTACACCAAGGCATGATCGCACTTGAGTTCGTATCAAGTGTTGAAGACCTACAGTTAATGACTTTCGGTCACCCGACATTCTCTGAAGTCGTTCACGAAGCTGCACTTGCAGTGGATGGGCGTGCAATTCACGCGATTCAGCGTAAACGTAAATAAGATGTAAAAAGAGCGGCTTAGGCCGCTCTTTTTTGTTTCAGATGGTTGTTTTAATTTGAATAATCATCTAAAAATAAAGATAAGAAATATTTTAAGATTTAAAAAGGTTAAAGCTGCTTTGACGGATGTCTGGGCTTTAATGGGTCATAACAAAGCGAAAAAAGAGTAAAAGGTTGTTCAATGAATCTACACGAATATCAAGCTAAAGCGTTATTAAAAAAATATGGTATGCCAGTCCAAGAAGGCGTATTTGTAACTACCGCAGAAGAAGCAGGCAAAGCTTTTGAGCAACTGGGTGGTAAGTTTGCGGTACTCAAAGCCCAAGTGCATGCAGGTGGTCGTGGTAAAGCAGGCGGCGTTAAAGTCGTAAAATCTGCACAAGAAGCCACTGATTATGTGAACCAAATGGTCGGCTCACGCTTAGTCACTTATCAAACAGATGCATTAGGTCAACCCGTCAGCGGTATTTTGGTATCTGAAGATGTTTATCCAGTAGAGCGTGAATTGTACCTAGGTGCTGTAGTAGACCGTTCTAGCCGCCGTGTGACCTTTATGGCATCGACTGAAGGTGGTGTGGAAATTGAGAAAGTTGCAGAAGAAACCCCAGAAAAAATTATAAAAGTTGAAGTTGATCCTCTAGTTGGGTTGTTACCATTCCAAGCGCGTGAAGTGGCATTTGCTTTAAACCTAAAAGATGGTCAAGTGAATCAATTTGTCAAAATCATGTCTGCGGCTTATCAAGCATTCATTGAAAATGATTTTGCTTTATTTGAAATTAACCCGTTATCCGTACGTGAAAATGGCGAGATTTTATGTGTGGATGCAAAAATTGGTATTGACTCAAATGCTTTATATCGCTTACCAGAAATCGCAGCACTACGCGATAAAACGCAAGAAAATGAGCGTGAGCTGAAAGCATCAGAATTTGATCTGAATTATGTTGCCTTAAAAGGCAATATTGGCTGTATGGTCAATGGTGCTGGCCTAGCGATGGCAACCATGGACATCATTAAACTCTATGGTGGTCAACCTGCAAACTTCCTAGATGTAGGCGGTGGCGCGACCAAAGAACGCGTAATTGAAGCCTTTAAAATCATTTTGGCGGATAGTTCTGTGCAAGGTGTATTAATTAATATTTTTGGTGGGATTGTACGTTGTGACATGATTGCTGAAGCAATTATTGCAGCGGTTCAAGAAGTAAATGTGACTGTACCTGTGGTTGTTCGTCTAGAAGGGAACAATGCAGAGTTGGGTGCAAAATTACTTGATGAATCAGGTTTGAAATTGATTTCTGCAAATGGCTTGGCTGATGCTGCAGAAAAAATTGTTGCTGCGGTAAAAGGCTAAGGGAGTAGAGATCATGAGCGTATTAGTAAATAAAGACACAAAAGTATTGGTACAAGGCTTTACTGGTAAAAATGGCACATTCCATTCAGAACAATCGATTGCTTATGGCACTAAAGTTGTTGGTGGTGTAACACCGGGCAAAGGCGGCACACAACATTTGAATCTGCCCGTATTCAATACCATGAAAGAAGCTGTACGTGAAACGGGTGCAACGGCAACTTCGATTTATGTACCGGCACCATTTGTCCTAGATTCAATTATTGAATCGATTGATTCAGGTGTTGAGCTGATTGTGGTGATCACTGAAGGTGTGCCGACACTCGATATGCTAAAAGCTAAACGTTACCTAGAAACCTATGGCAATAACGCACGCTTAATTGGGCCAAACTGTCCAGGGATTATTACCCCAGGTGAATGTAAGATCGGTATTATGCCGGGGCATATTCATCAACCAGGTAAAATCGGCATTATCTCGCGTTCAGGGACGTTAACCTATGAAGCTGTAGCGCAAACCACCAAGCTGGGACTAGGTCAGTCTACCTGTATTGGGATCGGTGGTGACCCTATTCCGGGTATGAACCAAATTGATTGCTTAAAGCTGTTCCAAGACGACCCGCAAACTGAAGCGATCATCATGATTGGTGAGATTGGTGGTACAGCAGAAGAAGAAGCAGCTGAATATATCCAGTCGAATGTTACAAAGCCTGTTGTTGGTTATATCGCGGGTGTAACTGCACCTAAAGGTAAACGTATGGGGCATGCAGGGGCAATCATTTCGGGCGGTAAAGGCACAGCTGAAGAGAAATTCGCTGCCTTTGAAAAAGCGGGTATGGCTTATACCCGTAGTCCTGCTGAATTAGGTTCGACCATGTACGAAGTGCTGAAAGGAAAAGGTTTGGTTTAATCGCCATACTTAAACATCAAAAGAGAATCTTCGGATTCTCTTTTTTTTTACGCAAAAAAAAAGCGTATTTCAGCCGCTATGCAAAAGCCATAAGGGCATGGCTATGTGTTCTGCTTTGGGGTGCAGTGACGCTGCATAAACGGATGGAATATTGGTTGTTCAATAACTATGAAATGTAAAGAACACATAATAATCCGAATATGTGATGATTGCGGGGATGGTCATAGGTTTATGATTTTTAAAAATAATTTCGTATAGCGTGCAGTATATTGATTTTAGGGAAAATAACTAATTTAATTGAGATTTTTAATGGATCTTTATCATCAAAGAGCTTTTTTACTTGGATGAAGCCTAATATTTTCAATAGAAATTATTTTATTTGTAATTTTCTCAAGCCTTATACAAAGGATGGTAGATCAGGAATATGAGAAGGGGGAGCTTTAAAATTGGTGAAATTTGCTATCTCAGTGATGAAATTTTTTTAAGAAAATCTACATGAGCATATACATCTATAGTCAGCTATTATTTTTTAGTTGATGGTTTGAAGTGCAAAAACCTTGTTAGGCCCTATTTTTAATTTAATAAGCAATTTCCAAGTTTTATAAAAACAATAGATAGAACAAAATGTTATCGAGCTGAATATATAGAAGTAAATATCTTATTCTGTAAGATGAGAAGGATATATCAATTAATTGATTTTAAATATTTTGTTTCATAATTTTATGCTGTTTGCTCTATAGCTTCTAAATGAGTATTTTTATGAAATACGCCATTTGTTCATTGATTTAACATCAGGCTGTGATGCGAAATATAAATGTCAGAAACCATTAAAAGCGCTCTGATAAGACAGAAAATGTTGTTCATTTCTTTGGGAGATTGTATGCCCATAAGTACAAGTATCTAAGCCATAAAAAAAGCAGTGCGGACACTGCTTTTTTAATTCATTTAGAATGTGTTGCTCAAGCAATCACTTCTGAATAAAGAGATTTGATGGAGCCCTATCTCAATCAAAAACTTAGTTTTTGCTGGTTTTTAAGCTCTGAGTTAAACCGTTAATATCGCCACCTTGGATACCCAGCTCACTCATCAAGCTATCAATCAGTGGGGCCTGGCTGCGGTAGCGTAGGGCACTATTCACCACTTGGTCTGACAAGGCAACATTACCGCTGCCTTCGTGGTGAGCATCACCTTGGCAAGAACCTGCATGACCACCATTTAGGCCATTCACTTGCAAAATCTTAATGTCATCAATGTTTTCCATTGGTTTCACACTTTCGCGAATGATTTCAGGTAAGTATTTCAGCATCGCTAAACGAATTTGCATTTCAACCTGTTCAGATGACAATACGTTGTTTGCTTCGTTCACTGCACGTGTACCTTCAGCATCAACTTGGTATTGTTTTTCCATCGCCTGAGCCAAGAGAACTTTTGCGTCAGCTTCACCTTTGGCTTTTAAGCGAACTTTTTCAGCTTCGGCTTCAGCTGCAATACGAATCGCTTCTGCATCATCTGCTGCTGCTTGTTTACCTGCTTCTGCCGCGACAGTAATGGCAATCGCATCTTTCTCCGCTTTTTCTTTCGCAGAGACCAATTCAACAGCTTTTTGACGTTCAGCTTGTTGGATTTGACGAACGGTAATGACTTCTTCTTCGGCTTTTACCGCTTGAGCACGGGCTTGATCGGCATGCGCTTTAGCTTCAGATTCAGCACGAGATTTTTCTGCAATAGCAATGGCACGGTCTTGCTCAGCCAACTCAATGGTTTTCTTTTGTTCCACTTGGGCTTGCTGAATAATTTGTGACTTTTGAATATTTTGATTTTCAACGTCACGTGCAGCAGTAATACGCTTTAAGTCAACTTCACGTTCAGCAGCAATACGCGCTTCTTCGGCTTCACGTTTTTTCGAAGCTTCTTGTGATGCAATTTCTGCAAGCTGTTCTGCACGACGAACTGAAATTTCACGTTCTTGTTGCAGTTTTGCATATTCTTCTTCACGCAAAATTTGTAGACGTGCTTGTTCTGCTTCTAAGTTCTTGGTCTTGATTGCAAGATCTGCATCTTGCTCAATCGCATTACGTTTACGACGACGGTCTTCAATGGTTTCTGTCAGTTTAGTTAAACCTTCAGCATCGAACGCATTTTGTGGGTTGAAGTATTTAAAGCCTGTTTGGTCTAAGCCAGTTAATGAAACGGTTTCAAGTTCCAAACCGTTTTTATGTAAATCTTCAGACACCACTTGCTGAACTTTTTGTACAAAGTCGACACGTTTTTCATGCAACTCTTCCATCGCCATTTCTGCGGCAACTGCACGTAGAGAGTCAACGAATTTTCCTTCGACCAAATTCTTTAACTCATTTGGCGACATGGTCTTTTGACCCAAAGTCTGTGCTGCGGTAGCAATCGAATCTGCGGTTGGTTTCACACGGACATAGAACTCTGCCATCACATCGACACGCATACGGTCACGTGTAATCAGCGCTTGGTCATCTGCACGGCGTACTTCAAGACGTAGGGTGTTCATATTGACTGGGATAATTTCATGTAGCACCGGAAGCACAATAGCACCGCCACCTAAAATCACTTTTTCACCGCCGAAGCCTGTACGCACAAATGAAATTTCTTTACTTGAGCGACGATAAAGTCGAGCAATAATAAAACCAATAAAAATAAGTGCGGCAAAAATTATCCCGACTGAAACAAGGATACCGCTTGGAATAATGTCTAACATGGACGTTTATCTCTTTTGTTGTAGTTCAAGTTAACCCTCTAAAGTGCTAACGAGTTTGATTTAAAAATCAGTATTTTGTTGACTCATCATCACTTCGAGATTTGCAGAAGGAATGACGCGTAAAATGTATTTATATGGTGTTAGAAGAACTGACCGAGTATCAATTCATTCAAAATTTAGAGCATGGTGGCTTGGAAGCCTACATTTGTTTTTTGGGTTAAAACCACTGATTGACCTTGGCTGAAAATTTCATTTTGTTCAGGTTCAACCAAAATATAATGGGTCAATCCGTGTTGATCTTTGACTTTGGCTTGAGCAGGAGACTGTGGTCGTGCATCACCCAAAATGATCGTGGCCGTTCTACCGATCAATTCATCACTATAAATGGCAGTTGTTTCATCTTGGGGTAAAATACGGGCAATGAGCATTGCGCTAAAACGTACGAAGGGCATGCACAAAAAAACACAGGCTGGTGCAATAATCCATGCACTAAACATCATACTGGTCATTTGGTTAACGACAGCTTGAATAGCAAAGCCCAACAAACTATAGACACATAAGAAAATGATGAGCCATACAAACAGTGGAATACGACCCAAATACAACCAATCGAGCACACGTGTCACGATACCTGCATCGGCATCTACACCTAGCTCTGCATTATGACCAACATCCTCAGGTAGGAATTGATCTAAGAAGCCTTGAGAACCACCCCCTAAAATTGTTAACACAATCTCAAAAAGTCCAAACAAGAACATTAAGCAGAGACTGATGCTAAACACGATATTAGACGGGTGAGTAAACAATTCCCACATTATATTTATCTCTATATTTATGCTTATAAAAAATCAAAAAAATAATTTTGGCCGAATTTTTTTCAGTAAATAAAATAACATTATCTGTCGAAATTGTGTAAAAAAATTACAGATCAGATTAACAAAAAGTCGGCTTTTATGTGAGCTATTACTAAGTTTTTCTTTAAAAATAGTTGATCAATTAAATCAGGATTATCTAAATCTAAAATGAATAGCACTTCTACAGAGGTGGTCCCACATGTTTGAACAACTAAAAGCGTATTTATAAGTGATATTCCGCTCTAGTTAAGCCACCTTGTTTTGTTGGGGTAGCTGATCATAGTAAAACTCATTTAGCCTTGCGAAGCAGTG
>NZ_VOYE01000020.1:0-55771 GCF_013420765.1 Acinetobacter sp. YH01009
TCACCCGTCCGCCGCTAGAAATCGGTAGCAAGCTACCTATTCCCGCTCGACTTGCATGTGTTAAGCCTGCCGCCAGCGTTCAATCTGAGCCATGATCAAACTCTTCAGTTTAAAATCAATAGTACCTATAGGGCACCAATCTTGGCTCATCAATTACTGACAAAAATTTGCTCAAATAAACTTCGAGTAATTTCTACCATTAATCAATGAAAATAATTTCGATCAATCAATCAGTAAAAATCCACACAAGTTGTTCTTCATAATCTCTTAATGATCTTTCTAACATTTCGTCAATGCTAGAAGCTGGACTTCGATAAACTCAACAACTCAACGTTTCGCGTTTCGTTCGTTTCCGTCTATCTCGTCGGTATGGTGCTCATTATAGGGCAATTTCTTACACGTGCAAGTGCTTTTCACTCACAAAGAACACGAGTGTTTCATTTTTATGCACCATTATGGTTCAAAAAACACACTTTATTCACATAAATACATGATATTTATTACAAATATCATGTAAAATATTTTTCCTATTTTGTGTGCTTAGTTTTTTACAGGTGCTGCTTTAATCACCACACTCTGTATAACCACTGGGTTTACAGGGACATTTTGGTGCATTCCATAGTTCGCAGTTGGAACTTTTACGATTTTATCGACGATATCCATCCCTTTAGTGACCTTACCAAAAACAGCATATCCCGCATTCATTGCACTTTTATTGAGAAAGTCATTGTCTGCAACATTAATAAAGAACTGACTACTTGCTGAATCAGGATGATTCATCCGTGCCATTGCCAATGTGCCGCGCTTATTGCTCAAGCCATTACTTGATTCATTCTTAATAGCCGCTTTTGTTGGCTTCTCCTGCATTTTGACATCCATGCCCCCACCCTGAACCATAAATCCAGGAATCACGCGATGAAAGATCGTGCCGTTATAAAATTTTTCTTTTGCATAGCTTTCAAAGTTTTTAGCTGAGATAGGTGCCTTGTCATTGAATAGCTCAATTTCAATATTGCCTTGAGAGGTTTTCATTTCGACAATAGTATTGGCAGCAAAACTGCTTAAGCTCACACAGCCAAGTGCTGCGGTAAATAAAATCTGTTTTAACATTTGCTAACTCTTCTGGTTGATCTCGTACTTGTTATTGACTGTATATTAGTCTTTGATGATTAAAAAGTAATTATTCTGCCATTATTAAAACGAGAACAATGATGACGCAAATAATACCGTCGGACACTGCATTGACACATTTACCGCCTTGGCAACTGCGTGGCGATGCTTTTATTTTGAATTATTGGATCTCTCCGAGTTTTATCCAACAAGCGCAGATGTTCCGTTTAGCGACATCTCCTTTAGGTCGTGTGGTTCAGGTGTTATTGGTCCGATACCATGATTCACCTGTGGGCCCTTATGACGAATTGCTAATTTTAGATCACCCTTTATGGAGTAAGAAAAGGTTAAGTTCGATTCCTAAGATTTATGTTTCGACAGATATCTCTGTCATTCATGGTCAAAAACTCTGGGGTATTCCTAAAGAGTTGGCAAAGTTTGAATGGCAACAACATGACAATGAAGTGGTCTGTACTATAGAAGTTGAACAACACAAAATGCAGATCCGTTTAAAAAAATCACGTTCACAGCGTTCTTTCTATATTAATAGTCATCATATCCCTGCAGCGATGTTGCAAATCAGACAAGCGTGGGAAGGTAAGCGTTATCAATTTTCACCGAAGTTTCGTGGACGGCTCTCTAAACTGAAACAGGTAGAATGGCACAACACGCAGGAGATCTTTCCAAATTTTGCCGAAGCACGATTATTGCAAAGCTTTTATGTCCCAGAATTTAGCCTCGTATTTCCTGCTGCAAAAATCCAAGATAAATAACCCAATAAATAAAAACCCAGTGTTTCACGTGAAACACTGAGTTTACTTTATATAAAGGAATGATTAACTACGTTTATCCCAAAATTTACGGAACTTCGTACTGATCTCAATCACGTATTTTTTAGCTCGGTGCGAAACCGGGGTTAAGTTAATAAAGCCATGGGTTTGATCGGTATATTCTTGATAAAACACTTTCACCCCTTGCTGACGGAGTTTATGCGAATAAATTTCACCTTCGTCATGTAAAACGTCATGCCCTGCCGTCACGATATACGCGGGTGCGATACCTGCCAATTTTCCATAGGTTGGTGAAATTAATGGATCATCTAAGGCCACTGCATGTTGTTCTGCATATAAAGCCGTTACGACATCAATATCTTTCTCAGTCAGAACCAAACCATCTTTATAAGCATAGAAAGATGGGTGGCGACTTTTGAAATCCACCACAGGATAAATTAATAGCTGAGCTTGCGGGGCAAAAACTTTCTGAGCACTGCGCTGCGCAACTGCGGTAGCAATATTGCCGCCTGCACTATCCCCTGCCACCGCAATTCGATTTTTTAGAATTTTAAACTGACGACTATTTTGATAAGTCCAAGCCAAGGCATCTTCACAACTTTGCATTAATTGAGCTGGGCTGGCCTCTGGCGTGAGTGGATAATCAATACTTAAAACTTGTGCTTTGGCATGCACGGCCAATAAACGACAAACTTCATCATGCGTGTCTAGACCACCCACCACAAAACCACCACCGTGATAGAACACGATCATCGGTAATTTTTTATTTGGAGCAGGATGATAATGACGCGCAAACAGCGTAGCACTTTGTAAAGGTAGACGTATATCTTGCACTTGTTTCACAAAGGTCGGCTTGGTCTTGATCGACTCCATCTGTAAATCAAATAATTTACGAGACTTCACATAGTCTTCGGTCACAAAGCCTGACTTACCTTGCTTGAGTTGAGCCGCCATCATGCATTTCACCAGCGGATCTAATTCTGGAAAAATAAACGGATAATCGAGACGTTTTGCGAGGCTTTCTTTGGCAAAGTTAGGAAGACGATCAAGTAACCGAGCAGCCGTACCTTGGCCTTTATCTTTCATATTTTTAAGTGATTCATTCAATGCAAACATGCTCTATCCTTCGAATTATGCTCTTCATACTTTCTACATGATCTAGGTCAAATGTGACCATATTCACATATAAGTCTCAACATCGACATACATAGTACAGACCTAGTTAAGCTAATCTTCTTTTATAGAGTTGTCATTGACAATTTACCCAAGTTTTATGGGTTGATTATGCTAACCCATTCTCGATAAAGGATACTCACCATGGCTAAAAAGATCATCCTTCTGTCTTTTGCGACTGCTTTTTTGGCTGTAGGCTGCGTAGCATTCCCTGAAGATGGTTACTACGATGGACGTTATGACCGCCGTTATGATAATAATGATCGACGCTATGACAATCGTTATGATCGCCGTTATGACAGTCGTTATGAACAAGACCGCCGTACATGGGAACGTCAGCAACAACAACGTAATCGTTTAGAGCTCGAACGTAGAAAGCAGCAACTTGACCAGCGTAACTGGGAACAAAATCGTAAAAATCAACAAGAGTGGGATCGTCGTAAAAACGAACTCGAACGTCAACGTCTAGAACAACAGCGTAAATACTCTGAAGCTGAACGTCGTAAACGTGCTGAACAAGATCGTCAAAAAGTCAGCAAAGAGCGTCAGCGCTTAGAAGAACAGCGCCGTAAAGCCAGTCAAGATCGTAGAAAACAAATTGAGCAAGAGCGCAAAAAAAATATTCAAGATTTAAGAAAGGCATCAGATCAACAACGTAAAGCGGCTGAAGAACGTCGTCGCGCGTGGGAAAATCGCCGTTAATTGTTGTTTTTGCAGATCGGTTAAAAGTAAAAAGCTCATCTACATGATGGGCTTTTTTTTCGTTCACTAAAAATAGAAAAGGTAAAAAAAGCAATAGAAAAAAAAATAGACAGAAGAGGCATCCTATCTTCTGTCTATTCTTGACTGCCTGTTGTTACAGGTCAGAGAGCATTAAACAATCTTATTGCTGAACTGTAGGTTGCGGTGCAGGCGCAGATTGAACTTCAGCACCTTGAGCTGATGGATCTGCTTGAACCACAGCACCCGATTGCTCTGTCGTTACAGATGCTTCAGTTGCAGACGTTACTTGTGCGGTTTCTGGAGATTCTACAGTTTCTTGAGAAGTACAACCTACCGCAGCTAAACCAAAACCTAAAACTGCGACAGCGAATAAACCAATTTTTTTCATCTTCATTATTTCCTTCATTGAATCATTAAAAGCAAAGCTCAACTTTGCCTGAGTCATAATGGAAAATAATTCTGTGAAGTTCCCACCTTCTGAGTTGTACTTTGTACGAGGCACGGTACAGCTTATGAAATGTTTTATTAATCAGGCATTTTTCTTTTATATTGATGCTTTACATCATTTATTTAACTCCAGTGCTTTGTTTTTTATTAATAAAATAAATATACATGGTTTTAAATAAAGCGTGATCTCAGCTTTTGAATACAACAAAGTCCAACAAAACTTGCAGCTCAGTTACTTAAGTGGCTGTTTTTATAAATTTCATGCAAAAAAAAGCCTGCTTATGAGAGAAGCAGGCCATGAAAAACACATTCGAAATAAATTTGGAAACTACAGCGATAGAATCTGAAATAAAGAATACTGTGCAGATCATTTTTTGTGAAATATTTAATAAAACTGATACTAAGAGTTTTTATGTATAAATATTAACCAATATTTTTGAGGCAAAAAAAATGCTGATTCTTGGGAAATCAGCATGGAAAAGTGTTTCTAAAATCTAGAGGTAGTCACCATATCCCTCTCTCCAGTGGATATGGTCACTTCCGATAGATAAATTATGCAAATTTTCAGGCACAAAGAGAAACCGTTAAAATTTATGATGAAAATCTATAAATCCGATCAAAATATGATTATACATTCAAATCAATAATTTATATTTTCATAGAATTTAATTTTGCAGTCGATATTTGGCTGAAAAACCATTTATTTGAATAAAAAACTGCATTTAATCGCTGACTTCGCTTGAATTTTTATCCCCTGCCCCGATTTCTTTTATTAATCATGAATTCAAAACGCATGGCAGTTACGCATCGATGTCGTTTGAACGCACAGCTATAAGGACTGAACATGTTTAAGAACCCATTTAAACGGAGTAAATCAATGGCGACTGAGCAAAACCAAGACGCTCAAGATCTTCAACAAGAGCAAGCAGAACAGCAAACTCAAGCTGAAAACGAGCAAGCTGAAGTTTCAGTTGAAGATTTACAAGCACAAATCACCAATTTAGAAGAAAGCTTAAAACTTGAAAAAGCACGTACTGCAAATGCCGTATATGAAGCGCAAAAAAGTGTAGAGCGTATTCAACGCGAATCTGAAAAGCATAAAGATACTGTGCTGGAAAAATTTGCAAAACAATTGCTTGATTCAGTCGATAACCTTGAACGCGCCATCGCTGCGGCAGGTGATGAAAAATCAGGTTTATCTGAAGGTGTAGAGCTTACGCTGAAATCATTGCTCAGCACTTTAGAAAAATTTGGTGTGGTTGCTGTGGATACTGCAAATGGTTTCAATGCAGATCTTCACCAAGCTGTGGGCATCGATCCAAATGCCAAATCGAATGAAATCGGGACAGTATTGCAAAAAGGCTATAGCTTAAACGGTCGTCTATTACGTCCAGCTATGGTTATGGTTGGTGCATAAACCCAAATTTTCTGAGACGAATTAAAAATTTTAACTAATATTACTTGAAAATTTTTGATTGGCTCTCATATCGGATAACAAGTAAATCCCTTTTTATTTCCCTTTGAGAAAGGGAAGAGTTTGGGAATAAAAGAATTTTAGAGGAAACATCCAAATGGCGAAAATCATTGGTATTGACTTAGGTACTACAAACTCTTGCGTAGCAGTACTTGAAGGCGACAAAGTAAAAGTAATCGACAACGCTGAAGGCGCTCGTACAACTCCATCTATTATTGCGTATAAAGATGGCGAGATCCTTGTCGGTCAATCTGCTAAGCGTCAAGCAGTGACTAACCCTAAAAACACATTATTTGCAATCAAACGTTTGATCGGTCGTAAGTACCAAGACCAAGCTGTGCAAAAAGATATCGGCCTTGTACCTTACAAAATCATCAAAGCTGACAATGGCGATGCTTGGGTTGATGTAAATGACAAGAAACTTGCACCACAACAAATCTCTGCTGAAATCTTGAAAAAGATGAAAAAAACAGCTGAAGACTACCTTGGTGAAACAGTAACTGAAGCGGTAATTACTGTTCCTGCGTACTTTAACGATGCTCAACGTCAAGCGACTAAAGATGCAGGTAAAATTGCTGGTTTAGATGTTAAACGTATCATCAACGAACCAACAGCTGCTGCACTTGCGTTCGGTATGGACAAAAAAGAAGGCGACCGTAAAGTTGCGGTTTACGACTTAGGTGGTGGTACTTTCGACGTATCAATCATTGAAATCGCTGACCTTGATGGCGACCAACAAATCGAAGTATTGTCTACAAACGGTGATACATTCCTTGGTGGTGAAGACTTCGATAATGCATTAATTGAATACTTGGTTGAAGAGTTCAAGAAAGAACAAAGCGTAAACTTGAAACAAGATCCGCTTGCACTTCAACGTTTAAAAGAAGCTGCTGAAAAAGCAAAAATCGAGCTTTCTTCTTCGAATGCAACAGAAATCAACCTTCCATACATCACAGCAGATGCGACTGGTCCTAAACACTTAGTGATCAACGTGACTCGCTCTAAACTTGAAGGTTTAGTTGCTGAATTGGTTGCTCGTACAATTGAACCATGTAAGATTGCACTTAAAGATGCAGGTCTTTCAACCTCTGACATCTCTGACGTAATCTTGGTGGGTGGTCAGTCTCGTATGCCACTTGTACAACAAAAAGTACAAGAGTTCTTCGGCCGTGAGCCACGTAAAGACGTGAACCCAGATGAAGCTGTAGCGATGGGTGCTGCGATTCAAGGTGCAGTACTTTCAGGTGATAAAACTGACGTACTTCTTCTTGACGTAACTCCGCTTACACTTGGTATTGAAACAATGGGTGGCGTGTTAACAGCAATCATCGAGAAAAACACCACGATTCCTGCGAAGAAATCTCAAGTGTTCTCAACTGCTGCAGACAACCAACCAGCTGTAGACATTTCAGTTTACCAAGGTGAACGTAAAATGGCTCAACAAAACAAATTGTTGGGTAACTTCCAATTGGGCGATATTCCACCTGCTCCACGTGGTGTACCACAAATTGAAGTATCATTTGACATCAACGCTGATGGTATCTTGAAAGTATCTGCAAAAGATAAGAGCACAGGTAAAGAGCAATCAATTCAAATTAAAGCTAACTCTGGTTTGAGCGATGCTGAAATTGAAGCGATGATCAAAGATGCTGAAGCGAATGCTGAAGAAGATCGTAAATTTGAAGAATTAGCGAAAGCACGTAACGAAGCTGATGCACTTGTTTCTTCTGCTCAAAAAGCAGTAAAAGATCTTGGTGAACAGGTAACTGCTGATGAGAAATCTGCAATCGATGCTGCTGTAGCTGAGCTCGAAGCAGCGACTAAAGAAAACGATGTAGATGCAATCAAAGCGAAAACTGAAGCACTTCAAAACATCATTATGCCGATCACTCAACGTGCTTATGAAGCTGCACAAGGTCAAGGCGGTGCTGAAGGTTTTGATCCTAACGCTTTCCAAGGCGCTGAAGGTCAAGCTCAAAAAGCAGATGACGGCGTTGTAGATGCTGAGTTCACTGAAGTGAAAGATGACAAAAAATAATTTGTCGTTTTGAGTTAACTCGAAAGAGTGAATAAAAAAAAGACCGCGCGAAAGCGCGGTTTTTTTATGTTATTTTTCATTATCTTTAAAATAAAACATAATTTACATGAAAAATTTTATCAAGCTTTTGCTCTTAGCTGCGGGAATGTCCGTGATGTTGCATTATCCGATGGGTAATCTATTAATCATTCTGCCTTCAAACATACTATTATCCCCTCTCAATTATCTACAATTTTTGGGACTTGATGCAGCCTTCACACTTGGACTCCTCATAAGTTGCCTAATTTTATATATGTTTAACATTCAGCAGCGCTACACATGGAGCTTAGGATTTATCTCACTATTTATCGGCATTATTTTTTATACATTAGCTCAATGTTTTAAACTCGAAATATCGATCTATAGTTTGGAACACGTTAAAGAATATGGATTTAATTTCAAATATCTCATTGAATTGGTTTTTTTCATATTTATCTCTATAGGATTCATTCTTATTTATAAATCCAATTTACCAGCCAAATTAACTGGAAATAAAGCGTAATGCTGTTGTTAAGACAACGCTAAAATTTCAAGATGGTATATATTTGACTATGACGTGGACAAAATTCAAGCTAAATTAAAACCCTATTATTGTGTTCATTTACTATGCGCATTGTCTCAGCACTCATAACGGTGGTGATACTGTATTTAGCTTATTTACAGTTTCAAGTTAAATCCCATCCACAGCTTCGCTTTAATTCTGCGTGGGATCGAATATCCCATCCTTTTGACACACGATTACGCTTTCGAGTTGCTGATGTCGATCCGCGTTTTGGATTAAACCAACACCAAGTCATTCAACTTAGCCAAGAGGCTGCAGAGATATGGCATAAAGGGACGCTCAAACCATTATTTATCTATGACCCGGATGCACAACTGGCGATCCATCTCATTTATGATGATCGGCAAGAACAATACAATGCCTATAAGCAAGTCCAACAGACCTTAGCCGCAGATAAAGCACGTAATGATTTATATGCCGAGAACTTAGCAAATTCGAGAAAAGGTCTGGAGATGAATGAGCAACAGCTCCGATCAAAACAAGCCATGATCCGTGTGGAAATCGCACAGCTGTCGCAAGAACGTATGAGTTGGAGCCGAATCGAGCATGCGCAAGGCCCCAATATGCAACGCGTTGAAAGAGAACTTGAGCAAGTCAAAGCACAAGCAATGCAATTAGACCAAGAAATAGATCGATTTAATCAGCAAAATGATCAATTTAATCAACAAGTCTCAAGCTATAACCAGCAAATCGATCAATATAATGCAAGCTTGATACAAGCCAGTCAGCGCTTTCCTGCAAGAGAGTTTCATAAAGGTGTCTTTATGGGAGATCAGATTCAGATTTATCAATTTGATGCCGAAGATGATTTACGCCTCACCCTTGCCCACGAACTCGGACATGCTCTCGGCTTATCTCACCATAATGACCCTACTGCATTAATGTACCCAATCTTGGGCGCGCAACAATTAGAAAACTTTAAACTGATGCCAGCAGACCAAAGCTTACTGTATTATCGCTAGTGTGCCCTGAGCATAAAAAACCATACAATTTATAAGGATATTGCAGGATTCACCAACAAAAATCAGCATTTCATGTTATTGTTGATCTGCAATAATCCCCTTATATCAATGACATCTTCCGTGGAGAGCAATGTGAGTTACTACCATATCTTAATTGAAGTGAATGACCACATCAGCACGATTGAACAAACCCGTGATATTGAGCTTTTTGATATTACCGAAATTCAACCTTATCTCCATGCGGTGCTTTTACCATTTTTTAATGAGCAACTCATCGAACTCGAAGACGAAAATCTTGAGTTTAAAGATGTCTTGCATTTACAAGTCAAACAAACCCTTTTGCCGATCCGTGACCTCATCGAAGAAGAACAACGCCTGCTTCCGAGTGATACCGATATCACCATTACGGCTTATGAAATTTTTAATAATTATCAATTGAGTCAAGACGTGACCACAGTGATTTTAGATCTGTTAGAAGCGCTAAAATTTGAAGCCTAATATCGATTTTAAACATTAAAAAAGCCCTCAAAATGAGGGCTTTTTTATGGCTCAATTCATCATCGTGATTAGATCGAGAATGAAGATCCACATCCACACGTGGTTGTCGCATTCGGGTTTTGTACCACAAAACGAGAACCCTCTAAACCTTCAATATAGTCGACTGTTGAACCAACTAAATATTGATAACTAAGTGAATCCACCAACATTTTCACGTCTTCATTGATAAATTCAGCATCATCTTCGTTTTGGCTTTCTGCAAAATTAAATCCATATGAGAAACCTGAACAACCACCACCAGTCACATATACACGTAACATGAGGTCTTGATTACCTTCACTGTCACGCAATTGGCGTACTTTATTGGCAGCATTGTCAGTCAGCACAAGTGCTTGAGCATTCATGATGGATTCCTCTGAGTCATTGGGGTGTCTTTAAAAAGAAAAGACCATGTTTCAAGTATAACATACTCAATATATGGTCAGTCTTCACAGTTTAAAGTTAAATCAGAGTATTTTTCTCAAGATTCATTTAAAACTTATTTATAGTTTTCGTCCTGTAATGCACATTCGAAGTTTTTCGGGTCTTGTTTACAGCGGAATTGCCATAATAATTTCATCATTCGCTTGTCGTAGATATCACGTTTAGTCAAATCAATACGCGCTTCACGCATCATTTTTTGATAGCCAGCTTTGTCTGCCGTTGGAACATCCATCCAATATTTAGCTGGGATTTCTGACTTCATTTTGCCTAATATCGTGAATGCACGAGGTAATTGTGTTTTGACCCAATCACGTGATTTTTGCCCATATCCCGCTGGGAATTTATCTGGGCGAATAATGATATTACCCGTCACTTGTAAAATTGGATAATTAACAATTGCACCTTTACTACCTAAACCTTTATGTAACTCCAAGGGTTTAAACACCGCTGCAGGTGCACCAATAATATCCACCTGACCATTGTTAAATTTAGAGCCAAAATTGGTCACGTCAGCACTGACCGCTTGAGCCCCCACCTGTTGCACCATAATTTTCTGCGCTTCATCATAATCAAGCACCGCAATTTTTTTACCTGCTGCTTTAGCGACAGTATTGATACTACGGTCATTCACCAACAGGTAGGCATCACCTACAGGAATCACACCTACCACTTCATATTTACTATTGACCATGCTCTTTGCAAACGTTGGACTCGCAAGGCCTTGCATCACTTTAACCGCAAGTTTCAAATCTGGAATTGCACCAATCGCATCTAAAGAACCGGTAAAATTATTAAATTGACGACCACGCATACCTGTGACACTGATCCCATCACATTTACCGGCTTTAAAATCTTCCGCAATCACCGCTTCATTTTGACTGACGCGGAGCTCAATGTCTGCGCCCCAGTTTTTTGCCGCCAATTGGTAATCTCTCATCAGGGTAAAAACATCACCATTTTTACCAACCAAATCAAATACACACACCACTTGCTTTGCTTGAGCTACGCCATTCACCGCCATTAACGCAGCAGCAATACTCAATGCCTTTGTCCATTGTTTCATACTGACTTTCCTTGTTTTTTACTGTTTTTGTTTTAACCATTTTTTGATTTTTGGGTCATGCGGAGTATGATTAAATATACTCACAGCCCTCGATTTCAATTTAGATTACCTGAATATTTTGCTGACTCAATGGCGAAAATGACCTGTGCATTTGCGAAAAAAAGCCCGGATAAATCCAGGCTTTTTTCTTTAAATATCAGTTTATTCGCCGCTAAGTGAACATTCAAAATTGGCTTTATCGACAGAACAACGTGCCTTTTTCAATACTGACATCATGCCCGCATCATAAATGCCACGTTTCGTCATATCCATACGACCTTCACGCAATAATTTTTGATATTTGGTTTTATCTTCTGCACTTAAGTTAAGTTTATATTTCGCAGGAATACCCGCCTCTAAACGGTTAATCATCGCAATACTCTTCGGTAAATGTTTCACAAACCAATCACGAGATTTTTGACCAAAGCCTGCTGGGAACTGATCAGGACGAATAATAAAGTCCGCGGTCACTTGTAAAACTGGGAAGTTAAACATCGCACCATTGGTACCTAAACCCTTATAAATCTCTAATGGTTTGTAGGCATACGCAGGCGCACCCACCATATCGACCTGACCATTATTAAACTTCGCCACAAAGTTAGATACATCTGAAACCACAGCTTGAGCGCCGACACGTTGCACCATAATTTTTTGTGCTTCGTCATAGCCTAATACTGCAAACTTTTTACCTGCTGCTTTTTCAATTGAGTCAATTTTTTTGTCTTTGACAAAGATGAATGCTGAACCCAGTGGAGCAATACCCGCCACTTCGTATTTCTTACCACCTAGGTTGCTGACCATTTTTGCAGCATTACGTTGGTCTAATGCAAAGGTAATCGCACGTTGCGCAATTGCATTGCTCGGTGCGCCACCAAGCGCATCAATCGAACCTGCAAATTTATTGTATTGACGAGCACGCATTGCCGTCATAAATACGCCATCACATTTACCCGCTTTAAAATCATTGTCGGCTACTGCTTCATCTTGACGCGGAATTAAGTTAATTTCAGCACCCCAGCCTTTTGCTGCAAGCGCCCATTCCTGAGCCATTTGGTATGACTCACCTGACTTACCCAGTAAGTCAAATACACAGATATCTACTTTTGCTGCCTGAGCTGAACCAGCAAAGCCAATTGCAGCAAATGTAGCCAATGATAGGAGCGTTTTTTTCATTCTATTTTCCTTTCAAATCTTTTTATGGTTCAGAGGTGTCCTTACACAACGCCGATATTAAGCAAGTTAATTTAAAAAAAATAGAGCATTTACTCCATTTATTTATGTCATTTTGGCACATTCTGTTTTTTTGTGATTAATATCACTTTTTTATTTAAGGCAAAATTATAAATATAATCATCATGTTGTATGCAAAAAATGCTTTTTGCATTTACAGCCTTTTTATGAAACTTTACAAAGAAATACAGAAAAAAGCTTATTCACCCGCCACTGAACACTCAAAATTGGTTCGCTCAATCGTACAACGTGCTTTTTTCAGTACCGTCATCATGGTGGAGTCGTAGATTCCTTGTTTGGTTAAATCCATCCGTCCTTCACGCAAAATTTTCTGATATTTCAACTGATCATCTTTGCTGAGATTCATCTTATATTTGGCAGGAATTTCAGCTTCCATGCGTTTTACCATGGCAAAACTTTTCGGTAATTGTTTAACGAACCATTGCCGAGAGGGTTCAGCAAAACCATCTGGGAATTTATTGTTACGAATAATCAGGTCTGCCGTGACATTCACCACAGGAAAATTAACCATCGCCCCAGTAGTGCCTAAGCCTTTTGAAATTTCGAGTGGCTTAAAGGCATAAGCCGGCGCAGCCACAATTTCAACTTCGGCCTGATTAAATTTGCGAATAAAATTGGAAATTTCCGACATGACTGGCACAGCGCCGACACGGTCGACCATCTCTTTTTGCGCATAGTCATAATGCAAAATGGCAAATTTTTTACCTTCAGCTTTTTCTAAATTATTGATATTGCGATCACGGACAAAAATATAGGCTGAACCAATTTGCCCAATCCCTGCCACTTCATAACTATCTTTACCTGAATTGGTAATCAGTCGCTTACTGTTCCGCTTATCTAAGACATAGGTAATGGCTTTTTGTGGGATGGTATTGTTCGGTACACCGCCAATGGCATCAATCGAACCAGCAAATTTGTTATACGCACGTGCCCGCATCGAGGTCATATAAAATGCGTCACATTTCCCTTCTTTAAAATCTTTATCGACTTTGGATTCATCTTGATATGAAATCAGTTGAACTTGTGCTCCCCATGCCTTACTGGCTAGAGACCACTCTTCCATTAGCTTATAAGATTCCCCTGCTTTTCCAAGTAAATCGAACACACAGACCTTCTGATTGGCATAGCTTTGTGCAGACATCACACCTGAAAGAAGCGATAAAATTAAAATTCCTTTTCTCATTTCTTATATTCCCAATATGTTTTATTAATCCATTTAAAACAACAACTTGAAATATTTTTTTAATACTAAAGCCCATTCAATATACCTAAATACGTGAAATCTGTCACATTTTTTCAGATGGTTGCGATGCTTTGTTTTTTCTTTTGCAAAGCCATCCATTAGAATAGCCTCACATTCTTCTTGTTTAGTTAGTTCCATGATTCAGTTAGACCAACTTTCCATTCGTCGCGGTGGGCGTGTTTTATTTCAAAAAGCATCTATGCAATTGCATCCAGGCTGGAAAATCGGCTTAACCGGTGTAAATGGTGCAGGTAAATCGACTCTTTTTTCTGCACTTTTAGGTGGAATGGAATCTGATGGTGGTTCATTAACTCGTCCTGCGGTATGGACCGTCGCGCATATGGCGCAAGAAATCAAAGCGCTCGATATGAAAGCGATTGATTTCGTTCTTTCAGGCGATGAAGAATATTGGGAAATACAACATAAACTTGAACATCCAGAACAATTAGACAATGAAGCGCTGGCACACTTATATGGCCGATTTGATGAAATCCATGGCTATACAGCTCCATCAAAAGCCTCACAACTGATGGCCGGCCTGGGTTTCTTTGAACATCAGTCCCAACTCAATGTTTCAAGCTTTTCTGGTGGTTGGCGTATGCGTTTAAACCTTGCGCGTACCCTGATGAGCCGT
This sequence comes from Acinetobacter sp. YH01009, assembly GCF_013420765.1. Taxonomy (NCBI): domain Bacteria; kingdom Pseudomonadati; phylum Pseudomonadota; class Gammaproteobacteria; order Moraxellales; family Moraxellaceae; genus Acinetobacter; species Acinetobacter sp. YH01009. The sequence goes on from NZ_VOYE01000020.1 coordinate 14,531, forward strand.
TCTGACCTATTATTACTCGATGAACCAACCAACCACTTAGACTTAGATGCGATTTTGTGGTTAGAAGATTGGTTAAAAGCTTATGAAGGCACACTGATCTTGATTTCACATGACCGTGATTTCTTAGATACGGTGACTGATCATATTTTACATATCGAAAATCAAGAGCTGACGCTTTACACCGGCAACTATTCAACCTTTGAACGCACCCGTTCTGAGCGCTTGGCACAACAACAACAAGCCTATGAGAAACAACTTGAAACTCGTGCGCATCTCCAAAAATTTATTGACCGTTTTAAAGCCAAAGCGACTAAAGCTAAGCAAGCTCAAAGCCGTATTAAACAATTAGAACGCATGCAGGAACTTTCTGCCGCGCATGTCGATACACCATTTACCTTTAGTTTCCGTGAGCCAACCAAAATGAGCTCGCCGCTGTTACAAATGGAACATGTCGACATTGGCTATGGTGACAAACTGATTGCCACCAATGTGAATTTACAGATTACCCCAAACAGTCGTATTGGTTTACTGGGAATGAATGGTGCGGGTAAATCAACCTTAATTAAATCCTTAGTTGGTGACCTTCCTTTATTACAAGGGACACGCAAAGCCTCGGAACTGTTGAATATTGGCTATTTTGCACAGCATCAAATGGATGCTTTAGATGGCAATGCCAGCCCGATGTTACAATTATCTCGAATCGCTGACAAAAAAGTCAGTGAAGCGGCATTACGTTCATTCTTAGGTAGCTTTGGTTTTAGTGGCGAACGCATGGATACGCCAAGTGAAGGCTTTTCAGGCGGTGAACGAGCACGATTGGCTTTGGCTTTGATTGTTTGGCAGCGCCCCAATGTTTTAATTCTAGATGAACCGACCAACCATTTAGACCTTGATATGCGTCATGCTCTAACAATGGCGCTGCAAGATTTTGAAGGTGCTGTGGTTTTGGTTTCGCATGAACGTCAATTGATTGCCAGCGTTTGTGACGAATTATTGTTGGTACATCATGGGAAATGTCGCGAATTTGATGGTGACCTCGTGGCTTATGCCGATTGGCTGCGTCAAGCACGGATTGACATGATGAAAAATAGCCAACAAGCCCCTACTCCCATCAAATCTCAAGTTGAAACTAAACAGACGATTTCTAAAGTCGATAAAGAAGCGCAGCGTAAAGAAGCTGCACGTCAGCGTGAATTGACCCGCCCGATTCGTAAAAACATTGAAAAAAATGAAGCGCAAATCAGCAAAATTCAGCCACGCTTAAACGAAATCGAGGAATTATTAGCAGACAGTGCTTTATATGAAGCCAGTCGTAAAGATGACTTACTCAAACTAATGAATGAGCAAACAGAATTAAAAGCCAAACTTGAATCTGTCGAAGAGCAAATGCTTGAATTAATGATGGAATTAGAAGAAATGGAAAGTAGTTTTGAAGCTTAATTTAAAAAGCAAAACCCTAGATTTGCATTATTAAGAAAACCTAACTTAAGCTCAAAAAATCAATCGCCGTGAAGTTTAAATGTTCCACGGCGATTTTTTATTTATACTTCACAATAATAATCACACTATAAATCTAAAAAATATTTAAAAAATCGAATGTTCATATCCAACTGGTTATTGCATCGTTAGGCATTTCTATTCGGAAAGAATCTAAAAATTCAGCGATAGCTATTACCCTAATTTTGTAAATGAATTCAAAAAATATACTTCACATCAAACTCATTGCCGCAGTTATCCACAAAAGCCATTTTTAAATTCAAATCTTGGTTTTAAATTCATTTTTATTTTTTAAATTCAAAATATCGAACCACCTTTTTGTGGATAAATATTTTTAAATGATGTTATCCACAATTATAAATGACTTTGATGTTGAACACTATTAAATGTGAAAATTCACAAAACTTATCCACATTTGCAAGATGGATGCATTTTATCTCCACTCACGACATCAATTTAAACTTTTTATTGTTTAAGATAAGGCAGAAGGATGGGTTTTTGCCTTTAAAAAACGTAATTCTTGTATTTTCCAGGTCTGATCAAAATGCCAGATTTCCTGTATTTGCTGCTGTGTTTCAGCTAAACCAATTAAAATTTTGCACTCAGTTTGGTCACGATTAAACTCATAATCTTCAAATTCTACGTCTGGTTTTTGTGGTTTCCAAACCCCATTTTTCACTGCATGTGCAATACGTTCATAGCGGACATAATTACTTTCGACACGCCCGTCTTGCTCATAAACCACCTTAAAGTGCTCATCTTCGTATTCGGCTAAAACAGTATAATTTCCGGTAAAAAATGCATTTACCCAGATGTCACGAATGTGTTCAAGTTGATTGTCCATCATATATAGACCTCTTATTTTTAGCTGCTAAGTTCAAATTGATTTGAGCTTAGCATCAGAATAAGTCAATTTAATAAAACACAAATTGGCGATTTAATATTCAATTTTATTTAAGATAGCACAAAAAAAAGCACTCCGAAGAGTGCTTTTTTGAATGATTCTGTAATCAGAATTTAGGCATCAATATCCGCATTTAACGCATTTTCTTCAATGAAAGCACGACGTGGTTCCACATCATCACCCATCAAGCAAGAGAACATACGATCAGCTTCAATCGCATCCTGTACCGTTACTTGCAGCATGTTACGGTTCTCAGGATCCATTGTAGTTTCCCAAAGCTGTTCAGCATTCATCTCACCCAAACCTTTATAGCGCTGAATCATCATGCCACGGCGTGAGTCTTGTAAGATGTTTTGCCAAACCTGATGGAAGCTGCTCACTGGAATTTTGCGCTCGCCTTTTTGTAGGTAAGCACCTTCTTCCAATAAGGTGAACCAACTCTTCGAATTTTTGAGTAAACGCGCATATTCACCTGAACCCAATAGACCTGAATCTAACAAGTATTGGTGCGGTAAATTATGAACATAGATGGTAATACGCGGGAAATAGGTCGCTGACTTATTGCCTTCAGTATCTTCATGCTCAAACGTTTCTAAGCTTAATTCAGGACGTAGGCTAGGTTGAGTTTTCTCAATATTGGCACGTAGTTGCTCACCCCAAGTCTGTACATAGTCTTGGTTATTTGCTTGATCTAACTTAAAGCCTTCTACTGCCAATAAACCATCCAACACACTTGCAGGATAACGTACAGTCAGACGATGCAAGCTCTTTTGAGAGGTTTGATAATCCGCAATCACACCCGCTAAAGCCTCACCACGAATGGCAGGTGCTTCTGCACTGATGTGTAATTCAAGCTCATCAATTGCATTTGAAATCAGGTACGTCTCAAGCGCATCATTATCTTTGATGTACTGTTCTTGCTTGCCTTTTTTCAGCTTATACAACGGTGGCTGTGCAATATAAATATATCCACGTTCCACAAGTTCTGGCATTTGACGGAAGAAGAAGGTCAACAATAGCGTACGAATGTGCGAACCATCGACGTCAGCATCGGTCATGATGATGATTTTGTGATAACGCAGTTTATCTGGGTTGTACTCCTCACGGCCAATACCACAGCCTAAAGCAGTAATCAACGTTCCCACTTCTTGTGAAGAAATCATCTTGTCAAAACGTGCACGTTCCACGTTGAGGATTTTACCTTTCAGCGGCAAAATCGCTTGCATCTTACGGTTACGGCCCTGTTTAGCTGAACCGCCCGCAGAGTCACCTTCGACTAAGTAAAGTTCAGACAATGCAGGATCTTTTTCCTGACAATCGGCCAATTTACCTGGCAGGCCTGCAATATCAAGCGCACTCTTACGACGTGTCATTTCACGTGCTTTACGCGCTGCATCACGCGCACGTGCTGCATCAATAATTTTGCCTGCAATCGATTTAGCAGCTTGTGGGTTCTCTAAAAGATATTCAGAGAACGATTTATTCATGGCTTGCTCAACCGCAGTTTTCACTTCGCTCGACACCAATTTTTCTTTGGTTTGCGAAGAGAATTTTGGATCAGGCACTTTCACCGAAACAATTGCAGTTAAACCTTCACGGGCATCATCACCAGAAACCGCCACTTTCTCTTTTTTGAGTAGGTTTTCGCTTTCCATGTAGCTGTTTAAGCCACGGGTTAATGCAGCTCGGAAACCCGCTAAATGCGTACCACCATCTTTTTGTGGAATGTTGTTGGTAAAGCAACGAACATTTTCCTGATAAGAATCGTTCCACTGCAATGCAACTTCCACACCAATGCCGTTATCCGCTTGAGTAGTGAAGTGGAAGATCTCGTTCAGATGGGTTTTGCCTTGGTTGATATATTTTACAAACTCAGACAAACCACCTTCATAATCATAAACGTGCTCTAAATTGATACGTTCATCACGTAGCACAATTCGTACACCTGCATTCAGGAACGATAATTCACGTAAACGACGTGCCAAAATATCGACATTAAAAATCGTTTGACTGAAGGTTTCAGCACTTGGCCAGAAACGTACACGTGTACCGGTACGATCTGTCTCACCCACCACTTTTAATGGATACACGGAATCACCGTGTTTATATTCTTGCTGGTGGATTTGACCCGCACGATGAATGGTTAATTCGAGCTTGCTTGAAAGCGCATTCACCACGGATACACCTACACCGTGTAGACCGCCTGAAACTTTATAGCTGTTATCGTCAAATTTACCGCCCGCATGCAGAATCGTCAAAATCACTTCTGCAGCAGAAACACCTTCTTCTGGGTGAATGTCGGTAGGAATACCACGACCGTTATCCGATACGCTTACAGATTCATCTTCATGGATGGTTACATTGATCTCGTCACAATGACCTGCCAACGCTTCATCAATTGAGTTATCGACAACTTCAAACACCATGTGGTGTAGGCCAGTACCATCGTCAGTATCACCAATATACATGCCCGGACGCTTACGTACAGCGTCTAGACCACGTAATACTTTGATGCTAGAGGAATCATAAGCTTTTTCTATGGTTTGTTCTGTTTGAGAAGCAGCTTGATCTTCTGAACTCATGGTTTCTCCCTAGTGAAAAATAGGTCTATCCAAAGGTGGTATTTCATTGCACAACAGCCTGCACCGTACCATTTTCAACTTTGAATAATTGATAAGAAATAGATAAATCATGTAAGTGTTTTTGCACTGAATCATGGTCTAAAGTGGTAATAAAAACTTGACTACCAAGATGGCTTAAACGCTCAATTAAACGCTGTTGTGCGGTTAAATCTAATTCTGCTGTCAGATCATCTAATAATACCACAGTTTCCTTATTACAAGCATGTAGCATTGCAATCTGTGACAGTTTTAACGCCATGATCAATAACTTTTTTTGCCCACGAGAGAGCACAACATCTGCATCACCCATAGCGGTTTTTAACCTTAAATCTGCACGGTGCGGACCATACTCAGTATAGCCACGTTCGCAGTCTTTAAAGTGCTGATTGGTCAGATCATTCAGCAGTCCTGTTTCAGCATGAAAGCCTGCACTATATTCCAATGTCACTGTTAAATGCGGCAATAATGCTTGGAGATCTTGTTGGAAATATCGCGTCCACTGTTCCACCACATTACTGCGCAGACTATGTAATATCTCACCATAATCACTGAGCATTTTGTTCCACGGTTCTAGGTCAGACAAACTCAAATGACGTCGTGATTTCAGCAAACTATTCCGCTGTTTTAATGCCCGCGCATAATATTGCCATGCATGGTAAAACTCCGGTTCCACGTGGAACATCAACCAATCTAAAAGTTGACGTCGTGGCTTCGCACCATGATCAATAATATCGGTACTTTGTGGGTCGATGAGTTGTAGTGGTAAAATCTTAGCCAACTGCCCTTGTGTCCCCACAAGGTCGCCATTGACTTTAATCACTTGCTCGCCCGACTGCATTTTTTGCATACCAATGCGGTCTGTTGCAGACTGCGCAAAGACAACAGCGTCAGGGCTATTATTTTGAATATAGTTTTTCGGAATATGGGTTCGAAAAGAACGGCCGGTTGCCAGCAAATGTACTGCTTCTAATACAGAAGTTTTGCCAGAACCATTTTGCCCATAAAAGACATTAAACGGCTGCAACCCAGAGAGTGCAACCGTCTTTAAATTTCGAACACGTTCTACATGTAAACGCGTGATATGCATAATAATTGAGACGTCAGTCCGAATTAAACACGCATTGGCATCACAACATAGGTTTGATCTTGTTGTTGTGGATCTTGTACCAATACAGATTGGTTGGCTTCTGTCATGGTCATTGCAACATCATCACCATCCAACACATTCAGAACTTCCAATAAGTACTGTGCATTGAATGACATTTCCATCGGTGCATCAGCATATTGAATCGCGAGATCTTCGATCGCTTCATCTTGTTCAGGGTTATTGGCACGAAGTTGTAAAGTGTCCGCATCAAACTTCAAGAATACGCCGCGCAATTTTTCATTACTTAAAATCGCCACACGTTGTAGTGATTGTTTAAATACATCATGTGCAATGCGCACATTTTTATCACCACCACGTGGAATCACACGGCGGTAGTCAGGGAATTTACCATCGATCAATTTTGTGGTGAAACGTACGGTAATATCACCCTGCTCTTTATCACGGCTGGCAATGGTAATCGTTACATTTAATAATTCACGACCAATCAACAACGATAATTGCTCGTCTTCAACACTCAATAGACGCTGCAATTCACCTACAGCTTTACGTGGAACAATCGCTTGCATTGCTTGTGTCGCATTCGAGCTTGCCGCTGTTTCACACATCGCCAAACGGTGACCATCGGTCGTTACTGCACGCAATTGATTTTCATCAATTTCAAGCAAAGTACCTGTCAAATAGAAACGCACATCTTGAACCGCCATGGCAAAAGATGTTTTCTCAAATAAACGCTTTAACTCACGCTGAGTCACACCGACTTGAGTGCCTTGAGTATTTTCAGTGGTTAATAATGGATAGTCTTCTGCAGGCAAAGTACCTAATACAAAACGACTGTTTCCAGATTTTAAAATACAACGTTGATCTTCAGTAATTTGCAAATCAATCAATGCCGCTGACGGTAATGATTTACTGATATCCATCAATTTACGTGCAGGAACAGTCGTCACACCTGCTTGTAAACATGCACCTTCAGTAAGTGATGTGCTTGCAACCAGTTCCACTTCAAGATCCGACCCCGTAATGGTCAAAGCTTGCTCTGTTACCTGTACTTTTACATTGGATAAAATATTTAAGGTATGGCGACGTTCAACCGCTCCTACGACATGTGATAGAACATTCAGTAAGCTTTCTTTCGCGATTTTTAAACGCACGATACATTCCTCTAAAAACTGAAGACAGACAAAATAAATTAATTTTTTAGCAGTGTACTATGCGGCAGAATATACCGCATTGCAAGAACAGAATTTGAACGAAAAGACTTAACTTTGCAGCAGACGTTGCAAGTTTTTATAGTCCTCATTGAAGATTGGATCTTCTTCACGCAGGCTTTGTACTTTTTCACAGGCATGCATCACAGTACTGTGGTCACGATTACCAAAAGCCATACCAATTTCAGGAAAACTATCCCCTGTCAGCTCACGTGCTAGCCCCATAGCCAACTGACGTGGACGTGCATAAATGCGTGTACGTTTTGGACCAATCAATTCTTTCAGTGGAATACGGAAATACTCGCTGACCACACGCTGAATATTTTCCGTGCTGATGGTGCGCGCACGAATTGCCAACACATCTTTTAACGATTCACGCACCACATCTAGATCGATTGGGGTGCCTTTAAAACGAGAAATGGCTACGACTTTATTCAGCGCACCTTCTAGTTCACGGACATTGGCAACCACTTGTTGAGCAATAAACAACGCACAATTCCGTGGAAGTTCCACCCCATTGCTTTCCGCTTTTTTCAGTAAAATTTCAATACGGGTTTCAATATCAGGCGGTTCAACACCCACCGATAAGCCCCACGAAAAACGTGAAACCAAACGTGGATCAAGTTCAGTCAGTTCTTTTGGATAACGATCTGAGGTTAAAATGATTTGCTTAGATTCATCTAATAACGCGTTGAAGGTATAGAAAAACTCAACCAAGCTGGCCTCTTTACCCGCCAACAAATGAATATCATCCACCAATAACAAATCTAACGAACGACAGTTTTTCTTAAATTCCTCGACCTTACCTTGCTGTAACGAGCTCACAAAGTCTTGTACAAAACTTTCAGCCGTCATGTACATCACACGTGCATTCGGCTTCGCTTGCAATAATGCATTACCTACGGCTTGCATTAAATGGGTTTTACCTAAACCAGTCGGTCCATATAAAAATAACGGGTTATGCTGCGAAGCACCGGGCTGCGTCAAGACTTTACGACAGGTTTCTGCCGCCATCTGATTGGAACGGCCTTCAACAAACAAGGAAAAGGTAAATAATGGGTTAAGCTGACGCTTACGGTTATTCTTTGATGACGTCTCTTCTTTTTCTTTTTTAGGACGAGTCGGTGCCGACACTTGTGGTGTTGACTCTAAAGCTGCGGTGGTTGTTGCCGGTTGCTCAGCTGCAGATAAAATTGCACCAGGCCGTGAATCGACCAAAATCTCAACTTTACGTACCCGACCTTCAGACAACTGTTCCGCTAAAATTGAAATCAGTTCTAAATGGTGCTCTTGAATATAGCGTGTCCAATACGGATTCGGTGCATAGAGTTTTAGACTATCACCTGCATCTTCTGCCACCAGTGGGCGTATCCACATTGTATAGACATTTCCTGAAAGCTCTTGTCGCAAGCGAGTTAAGCAGTCTGTCCAAAGCATGTGAAACCCCTATTTCAGTCCATTGTACGTAAAAAAATAATTCAACCCCGCCTAAGCGGGCAGCCATTCTAACCATCTTATCCACATCTGTCATGAACAAATCAGTCGAAATCGATCAAAAAAACGCAAATTGAGTTTAAATTTAAATTTAAATCACGTGTGGATAAGTTTATCCGCAAGCTGTGGATAAATTGTAGCACAAAGTTATCCACAAACTATCAAAATTATAAAAACATCGTTATCCACAATGTAACCATTTGTTTTTTAAATCTAAAAATACGTTTTCCACAGAAAATATCAACACTAATAATAATAAATTTAAATTTTAAAATTTGAATTTATTTATAAGATCGACCCATTCTGGGGATAACTTAATGGTTGGTTTAAATTCAAATTTAAATTCATAAAAACCAATTCACAAATTTGAGGTTGTGGATAAATCTGTGAGTAAACTTGAAGATAACTTAAATAATTAATATATACAATAATTTAGTTTGTGAATATTTTAATTTAAAACTTTCTGACTGATTTCTAATCCTTATATTATCTTGATATATCACAGCCTAGATTTTGAAAGAAAGCGTGTTTTTCATTGACAGCTCAAGCAATGAGCACTAAAATCGCGAACCTTTACTGAAAGATCATTTGTGGAGTTTCGATATGAAACGTACTTTCCAACCTTCTGAGTTGAAACGTAAACGCGTTCATGGTTTCCGTGCTCGCATGGCTACTAAAGCTGGCCGTCAAGTATTAGCGCGTCGTCGTGCAAAAGGTCGTCACAGCTTAACTGTTTAATTTCAGTTAAGACTGTCAAGACTTGGGTGTTATGACAACACTTTACGGCTTTAGCACAGATGTGCGAATACACTGTGCTGCCGATTATAAAAGTGTGTTCGATGGTGCGCTTTTTAAAGTGCATCAACCCCATTTCTTATTTCTAGCAAAAATCTCCGAACAGCCGAATAGCCGTTTGGGTATTGTTGTTGCTAAGAAAAAAGTGCGCCGCGCACATGAAAGAAATCGAGTAAAACGACTTGCACGCGAAAGTTTTCGCCTGCATCAACAGCAGTCTAATGTATTAGATATTGTCGTTATGCCAAAAATGGGCATAGAGGCGGTACCGAATGCAGAGTTGCATCAGCAATTACAATTTGCTTGGCAAAAATTGCAGCGCCTTGCAAATAAGCATAAAAAAATAGCTACCTCCCCACAAGCGTAGAGATGACCAATGGTTCGTTTACTGCATTGGCTCATTCGTTTCTATCAGATTGCGATTAGTCCTTTATTGGGACCACGCTGTCGTTATATTCCAACATGTTCTCAATATTCTTTGGAAGCAGTCCATCAACATGGTGCTGTACGTGGAGTGTGTCTAGCTGTTCAGCGTATTTGCCGTTGTCATCCTTGGGGCGGTTCAGGCTATGATCCTGTTCCATCAAAAGCAATTCGTTTTATTTCATTTCAGCAAATAGATTCTCAAACGCTTCACGTTGCTGTACCCTTTCGTGAACGTTTATTGAACCAAAATCACTCTAACCACTTGGGGTAATACCTATGCAACAATGGGCCAGGATTGCAATTCTAGGGGCCATGTTTGTTGTCGCATATTTGCTCATTTTGGCTTGGCAGAAAGATTATGGAAATGCGGAACAAAAACCTCAGCAAAATGCTGCGGTGGTAACGCATGAAGTATCTGCCGATTTGCCAAATGGCCAGACAGCTACGGCTGCTACTGATGTGCCGCAAGCAAATAATGCTGCTACACAACAAACAACAGATGCCACTGCACCTGTTAGTCAACAGTTAATTTCAGTACAAACTGACCTTTACCATCTTTGGATTAATCCAAAGGGTGGCGATATTGTTCGTATTGAATTACTCAATCATGACAAAAATAAAGACAGCGACGAACCGTTTGTAATGCTTGAAAGCGATGCGAAACGGACTTATGTTGCTCAGTCTGGCTTAATTGGTCTTAATGGCCCTGACAGCAATCCGAAAGGACGTCCAACCTATGAGATTGAAAAATCTTCATATACGTTGAATGACGCAAAAGCTGTGAAGGGTAAAGATGGCCAAACAGCAAAAGTTTTGTCAGTACCAATGGTTTATAAAACAGCAGATGGTGTAGAGGTTATTAAAACCTTTAACTTCACTGAAGGTGAATACCCTGTTGTCGTGAATCATAAAATCGTGAACCGCAGTGCTCAGAACTGGCAAGGTCAGATGTTTGGTCAGCTTAAACGCGACAACTCTGAAGATCCAGGTAAATCTGATCAAGGTATTTTCACTTTAGGTACATTCCTTGGTGGTGCATGGGGTTCGCCTGAAGAACATTACAACAAACTTAAATTTGCTAACTTCAATGAAGAAAAATTGAATGTTGAAGCAACTGGCGGTTGGGTTGCAATGGTTCAGCATTACTTCGTGAGTGCGTGGATTCCTGGACAGATCAAATTAACGCAAGCCAATGGTCAACCTTATGCTGCGAAACTTGAGTCACGTAAATCTACCGATGATATGAACATTATTCAGTTCACTTCACCTGCAATCAATGTTCCTGCAGGAACTGTGGCAGAAGTAGATGCAACGTTCTATTCAGGTCCAAAAATCCAATCTGAATTAAAAGAATTGGCGGTTGGTTTAAACCAAACTGTAGACTACGGTTGGTTATGGCCTATTGCGAAATTATTGTTTGTCGGTCTTGAGTTTTTCCACGGTTTAGTGGGTAACTGGGGGTGGTCAATTATTCTATTGACGATTCTGGTGAAACTGATCTTGTGGCCATTGTCGTCGAAGAGCTACCGCTCTATGGCGAAAATGCGTGTGATTGCACCTGAAATGCAACGCATGAAAGAAGAGTTCGGTGAAGACCGTATGCGCTTCTCGCAAGAAATGATGGCATTGTATAAACGTGAACAAGTGAACCCACTATCAGGTTGCTTGCCGTTATTGCTCCAAATGCCGATCTTCCTTGCTTTGTACTGGGTATTGATGGAGTCTGTTGAACTACGTCATGCGCCATGGTTAGGTTGGATTCAAGATTTATCTGCGATGGATCCATGGTTTATTTTGCCGCTATTAATGGGCTTGACCATGTTCATTCAGCAAAGTTTGAACCCACAACCGGCTGATCCAATGCAGGCGAAAGTCTTCAAAATCATGCCAGTGATCTTTACGGTATTTATGTTGTTCTTCCCTGCAGGCCTTGTGCTTTACTGGATCTGTAACAACAGTATTACTATTCTTCAACAAGGTTTGATTAACAAATCTGTTGAAAAAGACCGTTTAAAACGTGAAGCGGCTGACTCAGCAAACTAAGCATTGCTGATGGGCTGAATAAATCCGCTTAAGATGGTAATCTTAGGCGGATTTTTCTTTATCTGTCGTTTGAAAATTTTTAGGTGAATTTTATGTTAAACCGAACCACCATCGCAGCAATTGCCACACCGCCGGGTCGTGGTGGTGTCGGCGTGATTCGCCTGTCTGGTCCCAAATCTTATGCCATTGCAGAAGCATTAACGCAGCAATCCTTACCACAAGCACGTTTTGCTGGTTTCCGTAAGTTTTATGATGCATCGAATGAAATCATGGATGAAGGTTTGGTGATTTGCTTTCCAAATCCGCACTCCTTTACGGGTGAGGATGTGGTGGAGCTTCAAGGTCATGGCGGCCCCGTTATTCAAAATGCATTATTGGCACGGTTACTTGAATTGGGTGCTATTGCTGCAAAAGCGGGCGAATTTTCAATGCGCGCCTTTGAAAATGGCAAAATGGACTTGGTGCAAGCCGAGGCGATTGCCGACCTGATTGATGCCACCTCACAAGCAGCAGCACGTTCTGCGGTACGTTCATTACAAGGTGCCTTTTCGAGCAAGGTCAATACGGTGCTAGAAAAACTTATCCATTTGCGTTTGCATGTGGAAGCAGCGATTGATTTTCCTGAAGAAGAAATCGACTTTTTGGCGGATGGTAAGATTTTGGGTTTATTAGATGAAGTGGCAAGCTCGGTCCATGCTGTACAGCAATCTGCTCGTCAAGGTCAGCTACTGCGTGAAGGTCTACAAGTGGTGATTGCCGGTAAACCCAATGCAGGTAAGTCTTCTCTACTTAATGCTTTGGCAGGTGTTGAACGTGCGATTGTGACGGATATTGCCGGTACGACACGAGATGTTTTACATGAAAAAATCAGCCTCAATGGTTTGCCGATTACCTTGACCGATACCGCAGGTTTACGTGAAACCGGTGATATCGTCGAAAAAGAAGGGATTCGTCGCGCAATTAAAGAAATTGAGCAAGCTGACTTGTTACTTTTGGTCTATGACTTGAGTCAGGGCGAAGATCCACTACAATTGGCTCAAGCGTACTTTGCCGATCATATTGAACCGAAGCGTTTGATGTTAATTGGTAATAAATGCGATTTGACGGGATCTACCGCGGAAATGACCGATTTAAACGGTTTTCGACATATTCGCGTTTCGGCTAAACAAGAAACTGGCGTTCAAGCGCTTATTGATGCGATTACAGCGCATGCAGGCTTTCAACCAGAGGAAGATACCTTTATTGCTCGAACACGCCATTTAGACGCAATGAAGCGCACTCAGTGCTATCTTGCAGAAGCACGTGAGCAGTTGGTGGTTTATCATGCGGGTGAGTTGGTGGCTGAATCTCTACGTTTGGCGCAAAATGCCTTAGGTGAAATTACCGGCGATTTCAGTGCGGATGATTTGCTAGGGAAGATTTTTGGATCATTCTGTATTGGCAAGTAATAAAACGATTGAGCTCCTCATTTCACCTATGGATAGATCCATCCAAAGCACGATATTCGAAAACATCGTGCTTTTTTTACATCGTTTAGCGTGGGTTTGAGCCAATAATGATTTTAAAGATTGTTCTCAGCACATCTTTTATTTTCATCCCATAAAAAGGATTGATTGCTGCTCTTTTCGATACAGCCTCAACTTTGACTTTGAGTGTTGCATAGTCTGGAAATTGTTGCTGTTGCGAGGATTTTTCGACCGCTGACAAAATATCAATTAAAAATGCACGATTAATTTTTGAACTTAATGGAATGGATTGATACCACTGTTTTTCAAAGCGACGATCTAAAAAGATATCGGGAATTTCGGGGCTAGTGGCATAAAACATGGCTTTGGTGCGCATACATTTACTGCATTGACCACAATTTTTTGGTCGAGCCCTATAGTCCACACAGATCGACAGGGTTTGTAAATCTAAGTCCCATTGGCTTAGAAGTGCGGTTTTTTGTGATCGCGTGACATCATCGTCGAGGGTGATTAAGACCCCGGATCGGTTCTTCATCAATCGGTTGGATGCCGTATTTGAGCCATAGGGATGAACGAATAATTGTTGATCTAAACGGTAATCGGCTGAAATTCGATATTGCTGGTAATGTTCAAAAATCGAAGCGCAGGAAAACAGCGAAAAGATATGTGTGACATGCGAACCTTTAGGGTTACAGCCATATTTACTGTACAGCGTGTAAGCATCGGTTTTTACCACGCGACTTTGCTTAAAAACTTGGCTTCTAAAGTCATGGGTCTGATCCATTAAGGCCTGAAATTTTTTATGGTCATCAAATTTATAATCCATTCCATGCACAGTGAGACAATCAGAGTCTTGCCCATTTTCAAGAAAAGCTTTGTATGTACTATAAGTGGAGTCAATCCCACCGCTAAAAAAGCTTAAATTTTGAGTGGGTTGGTTTGCCGGTGGTGTTTGGATAATCGATGCAGCACTGAGCATGACTGGTTGATATAAATCAGGTAACCAAGCGGCCCAGACCGTTGAAACCTCCCGTGCGGAGTGGAGGGTTTGTATTGAAATAGGTCCTTCTACATGCAGCGGGATGCCAAGGCGCATGGCAATGGGTAAAAAGCCCCAAACGATAAAATCATAGGTTTCTAATTGCGGTAAGGATTCAAACGGTAAAATATAGTGAATATTCCCGTATTTGCTGCTGGCGATGATTTGATTTTCCGCAGTGTTAATTTGACATTGAATTTTTAGCATTTTTTTAAATTTTTGAATCACATCACACAAGATCTTAATTTAATTTGATTGATTTTTATAGGGTTTCTTAATTGCTTTTGGGTTTAAGAAGCACCCAATACAAGATGCTTCTTGAATAAGTTCAATGGTTAATTGGTGTTCAGACTGCGGTGCCAAAACAATAAGCCGATACACAATAAGCCTACGCCAATACAAAAACCTAAAACACCGACCATTAAGCCGAAATGATCAGATAAATAGCCGGCTGCAATAATTGGAATAATGGTGCCTAGATATCCAATAAATAAATAGGTCGAGATCACCGCAGCACGGTTTTGATTGTTGGTCATTTGATGAACTAAGCCAAATGCGCCTAAAAGCCCCAGACCATGCCCGACACCGACTAAAACATCGCTAATAAAAAACAATGCGCTCCAATGTTGGGTCATACATAGCGCAAGGAGCGCATAGCTCAGTATTAACACTATTAAGCCGGCATTGACACATTTTGCAGAAGGAATCGATTTCGCCATAAATTGCACGACAGCGGAAACCAGCAAGATACTTGCAATGGCACTACCACTGACCAAAGGGCCATGCCATGGGATTGCATCTTTGACGAAAGAGGGTGCGAGTGATGCAAATAAGCTAAAAGAGCCAAAGGCACAAAAGGCAGTTAGTCCGGCGATATAAAATCGTGAATGATCACGCTTTTCAGGCAATTCCAAATGTGGTGCCACTGAAAAAGGCTGTGGCTCAAAATTCGGTGTGCGAATAAAAAATAACCCTATTAAACACGCCAAACCCCCAAAGATCACAGGGATATAAGGGGTAATTAAAGGCTGTTCAGAGAACTGAGCGATCACCCCACCAATAAATGGGCCAAGACCAAAACCAATCACAGTTATGATTGAACTCAGCTGCGGAGCATTATTTTTATGCTGTTCAGGAATGGTATAGACCATGCCAAGCATAGCTGAGGTACTAATTAAACCCGAGGCAATGCCGATAATAAAGCGCCCGATAGATAACCACAGCGCATTACTGGCAAACACCGACAAGCTTAAACCCAAGATGATGCACGCCATACCGATTTGCAGGGTTCTTAAAAAACCAAAACTATTACTGGTACGACCTAAAAACAGCAAGGTCGCTAGGCAACCAAACATGTAGGCAACAAAGATATAGGTGATATGACTCGGCAGCAGTCCCCAAAGTTGTTGATAAATGGGATACAGAGGACTAGCTAGCGCTGTACCAATAGTGCCCATACAGAGTGCAAGGCTCACCATGATAAATGGTCGCCAAGAGGGAGATGTGGTCATTTTAAAGTCGCAGAGGTACAGTCAATAGGGTCAATATTGTGCTGCATGAGAAAGAAGGAAATATGGGCTCAGTTTAATGCCGATTGTTTTCTATGGTCAAATCACAGTTGTAACTTTATCCATAGCGTTTAAGCAGTTTTACAAATTCTTCCAGTTCTGCTTCATTAATTTCAGCATCTTGAGGCAATACATGATGGCGTAAATGTGCTTCGATTAATTCATTCATTAATCCATTCACTGCACCCTTGATGGCCGCAACCTGTTGTAAAACCTCGATACACCCTGCTTCGGGTTGCTGTAAAGCCAGTTCGACCGCATTGACCTGACCTTGTAGACGTTTAACCCGATTTAAAATCTTTTTGTCCTGATGTAAATGACTCAACACTTTCTCCCGAAAATAAATATACTATGGGGGAGTATATTTAAGCATAGAACCTAATGAAAACTTCCCCATCCATCCGAATTCATCATCATCAATTTGATGAAGGTAATCCACTCGCACAAAAACGGATCTTAATTGCCACTATTTTAACGGCAGTCATGATGTTGTTAGAAGTTATTGGCGGATGGATTTTTAATTCGATGGCATTATTGGCTGATGGTTGGCATATGAGTTCACATATGTTGGCATTAGGCTTGGCCTATTTTGCCTATCGTGCGGCACGCCACTATGCCCAAGACGCTCGTTTTAGCTTTGGAACTTGGAAAATTGAAATTTTAGCGGGCTATAGCAGCGCGATATTATTGATGGTCGTTGCTGCATTTATGGCTTTTCATTCGGTGGAACGCTTATTCAACCCGGTCCAAATTCATTATAACGAAGCAATCCCTATTGCGATTTTAGGTCTGGTGGTGAACTTGATCTGTGCTTGGTTATTGCATGATGACCATCACCATCACCATCACCATCACCATCACCATCATAGCCATGAGGAGCAGCATGATCATCATCACGACCTCAATCAGAAAGCAGCCTCCATGCATGTAGTTGCTGATGCGGTGACTTCAGTGTTGGCCATTGTGGCTTTATTTGCTGGAAAATGGATGGGCTGGGGATTTTTAGATGCGCTATTGGGGATTGTTGGTGCGGTACTTGTTGGTAAGTGGGCCATTGGCTTGATGAAAGAAACAGGACAAACATTACTGGATGCGGAAATGGATCACCCTGTCGTTGATGAGATTCGAGAGATTTTAATGCAATTACCTGTCGACGTCGATGTAACTGATTTACATGTATGGAAAGTGGGTAAAGGTCAGTTTTCATGTATTGTGGCTTTAGAAACAAGTCAGGCATTGAGTGCAGATGAAGTGCGTCAAGCGCTGTCGATTCATGAAGAAATTGTACATGTGTCTGTTGAAATTAATTCACCTGATGCAGCTTAATATGTTCCACGTGAAACGGCATGTAGCTATTGCGTAATGAACTGAAAAATGCCCAAGACTTTCACGTGTTAAGGCTTAGAATGCTGAATCAATTAAATGTTGAAGTTGTTCGGTCTATGTTGAAAAAAATATGTGCGTTGGCGTTGAGTACCACCCTTTCGGCTTTTGCTTTGGCAGATGCGGCACAGGTTCAAAAGCTCTTGGTAGAAAAGCACCCCAGTTTAAAAATTGAAAATATTCAAAGTACCGAAATGCCGGGCATATATAGCGGTTTTGTTGAAGATCAAGTTTTGTATTTGAGTGAAAATGCGGATTATGTGATTGCAGGATCTATGATCCGTTTAAAAGATCAAAAAAATCTGACCAAACAATTGATCCTCGATCAGCAGAAAACTGAGTGGAATAAACTTCCATTACAAGATGCGATTAAAACAGTCAGGGGGAATGGGAAGCGCCAAATCGCGATCTTTTCTGACCCAAATTGCCCATATTGTAAGAAGCTTGAAGTAGAACTGGCAAAACTCAATGATGTGACCATTTATACTTTTGTCACAGCCATAAAACCACAGTCGTTGGCGCCATCGAAGCAGATTTTTTGTGAGTCAAACCCTGTTATGGCCTGGGATAATTTAATCAATAAGGGAATTCAACCGAAGTCAGCGAAAAGTTGTGCAAACCCCATTGATCGAAATTTAAAATTAGCTAAAAGCTTAAAACTAAGTGGTACACCGGGAATCGTATTTGCCAATGGTTCGATCTTAACCGGTGCTTACCCTGCTGCTGAATTAGAATCGATGTTAAAAGAGATCAAATAATTTCAGCTGTACGTCATGAATAAAATATAAATAAAAAAATACCCGTCTACAGGCGGGTATTTTAATGGCGCTATAAAAATTAGACGCGGGTTTTTTTCGTTACAAGGTTATAGATAAACAACACGATGATCGCACCAATGACGGAAGCGATAAATCCTGCAGCAGAATTTTCTCCATACAGACCTAATAAACGTCCGCCATAGGTCGCAAGTAAGGAACCTGCTATCCCGAGAATGGTGGTCATGATGAAACCGGCTTTGTCATCTCCAGGATGGATCGCACGTGCAATTAAACCAGCAATAAAACCAACAACAATCGCAACAATGAGTGACCACATAGTAACTCTCCTTTTGTTATCATGTATTTGTTTTTTACGACATGTTCAATCTTTATCTTTAATCAAAACTAAGCTGAGCTACAGCCTAAACATGCAAAAAACTGTTGTTTTTTTGTTCTGAAATAGCCAGAAAAGTAAAAAAAAAGTGGCCTTAGGCCACTCTTAAGTATCTGATCTTGCTTAGAGACCAATTTCGCCAATAAATGGAATGTGACGATATTTTTGATCATAGTCCAGACCATAACCTACGATAAATTTATCTTCGACTTCAAAACCTAAAAATTTCACTTCGAGTTCAATCTCACGACGTGAAGGCTTGCTAACCAAAGTACAAAGCTCGATTGAATTTGGATTGCGCGTCTGTAAAATTTCTAAAACTTTGCTTAAGGTATTGCCTGAGTCAATAATATCTTCAACCACCAAGACATCTTTATCTTTAATGTCGCCATCTAAATCTTTTAAGATTTTTACATCACGAGTAGATACGGTCCCACCGCCATAACTTGAAACGGTCATGAAGTCGAGTTCATGCGGTTTTGAAATTGCGCGGCAAAGGTCAGCCATAAAAATAACAGAACCGCGTAAAAGACCGATTAACACCAACTCTTTGTCGCTGTTAGCATAGTGTGCATCAATTTTTGCGCCAAGCTCTTTCACTTTAGCTTGAATTTCTTCAGTGGAAATCAGTACGCTCATTTGAACAGACATGGGTAGATACCTAAAAAAGCAAATCAAAAAATAAAAAAGGTGTTGACTTGCAACACCTCTAAAGATGAACCAATTTTAATACATCTGGCGCGCAGATGCATCTTTTTTGCCGTTGAAAATGTAATCAGTTTTTCTTGGAAGTGCTGTCACGCTTGAGTAAGCACAAACAAGCGACGGCAATCAGTCCAATTTTCAACGCTGTTTTTCGTCTCGGTCGAGCCGTTTTATGCTTTGACATACGCACATTGTCCAAACACATAGGTGGCATGGATATTACGATCATCACCCATCAGCATGAGGGCAAATAAAGCATCTTCCAGATTTTTGGTATGTTGTTGACGTAGGGCTTGTAGCGCAGTGGCTTTTAAATCGAGCACCACAAAATCTGCTTCTTTGCCCAAATCAAAGTTTCCAAGTTTGTCCTCTAGATCTAAGGCTTTTGCTCCACCTAAAGTGGCATGGTACAGCGCTTCAAATGCGGATAGTTTATCGCCTTGAAGTTGTTGAACTTTGTAGGCTTCATTGATGGTTTGCAGTTGGTTAAATGATGTGCCTGCGCCAATGTCTGTGCCTAAGCCGACTTTCACCTGTTTTTCCCATGTTTTCTTTAATGGAAATAAACCACTGCCTAAGAACAAATTCGAGGTTGGACAAAACGCAATGGCAGAGTTGGTCTGATGCATACAGTCCCATTCAGCATCTTCCAAATGCACACAGTGCGCAAACACGGAACGTGATCCGGTCAGACCATAATGATGATAAACGTCCAAATAGCCGTTTTGCTCAGGGAATAATGATTTGACCCACGCAATTTCATTTTTATTTTCACTCAAATGTGTATGCACATAAACATCAGGATACTCGGTTTTTAGCTCCCCTGCCCGTGCCAATTGTTCAGGCGTTGAGGTTGGGGCAAAGCGAGGCGTGATGGCATACAGGTTACGGCCCTTGCCATGCCACTTCTCAATCAGTGCTTTGGAGTCGTTATAGCCACTCTCCGCGGTGTCACATAACGCTTCAGGTGCATGCCGATCCATCATCACTTTACCAGCAATTAAGCGCATTTGATGCTGTTCTGCAGCCTTAAATAAAGCATCAACCGATTGAGGATGAACGGTACAAAAAACAAGAGCTGTTGTGGTTCCGTTTTTGAGTAACTCGTTTACGAAGAACTGTGCAATTTGCTCTGCATAAGCCGGATCTTTAAATTGGATTTCGGTTGGGAAGGTATAGGTATCAAGCCATTCCAGTAGCTGTTCACCATAAGCCCCCATCATTTCAGTTTGAGGATAATGAATGTGGGTGTCGATGAAACCCGGAACTATCAATTGATCAGGATAATGCTGTATTTCAACCTGATCTGGGAGATGGTGTTGGCCCTCAGACCATGGACCGAACCATTGAATTTTTCCGGCTTGCGTAATCAGCAAACCATCTTCGAAATAGCGCACTTGGTCGTGAATTTCACGTGCTTGGGCAACTGTATTCTGAATATCTAGAAAGCGACCACGGATCGCTGTAGATGCGATAACAGAAGACATGACATACCTGCAGTTTAGAATTTTTTCGATTGATTGTAGCTTAATTTGGTTCAAAATACCGTTAGAGTAATTGTGAAAATGTGTTCTAAAAAATAGAACAACTGTTTATGAGTGATTCTGTTTTTTTGTTCATTGTATTTGATTTGAATAATACAAAAGCATTGAGCTGTATACATTGCATCGATGAATGAATAAAGACCATGAGTCGCAACGCTTGCTATATTGATCTCAAGAGCGCCCTTTAAAAAACGATAATGAACCCTTTAGTGAACATGAGCTATTCAGACCAATTAAAGCATAACCTGCTTCAGCATCAAGGCATCATGCAGATTTTACATGCCCTGTATGCCATAGATACACAGGCTTATTTGGCTGCAGGCGTGGTTCGTAATTTGATTTGGTCACAGCGACATCAACAACTCTATGTACTGGAAGGCACAGAAGTGGATGTGATTTATTATGCGGAACATGATGATGGAACACAGGGTCAAAGAATTCAACAGCAGATGCAGTTGAATTTTCCTCACATTCATTGGGATGTCACCAACCAAGCGACAGTACATCAGTGGTATCGTTTGGAAAATGGTGAGCCGATACAGGCGCTCAAGTCGATTGAGCATGCGCTATCTTTGTGGCCAGAAACTGCCACTGCCATCGCCGTTAAATTGGATGATCAACAACAAATACAGCTGATTGCTCCTTTGGGTTTAGATGATTTATTTGAGTTAAATGTCCGTTGGAACCCACGTTTAGTCAGTCAGGCGACTTTTTTGCAGCGTGTGCAGCAAAAACAATTTTTACAACGCTGGCCGAAACTCAAACTCTTGATGACGCCTGAAGCTTAGCTCATGGCTTTATTACAGAATAAAAAAGCCTTCTCGAAAGAAGGCTTTTAATCATCTAAGTGTTTTAAAGCATGGTTTCATTGTACTTCTTGCTGTGTCGGATCGATAACCACGCGGTGATGGTTAAGGTCACCACAATAAAGCCGAGTGAAATCCAAATTGGCATGTGGAACACATCAAGCAACAGCATCTTAGCGCCAATAAATACCAGGATAATGCCCAGACCATATGGTAAGTAATGCATTTTCGATGCAGCACCAGACAAGAGGAAGAACATGGCACGTAGACCCAAAATCGCCATCAAGTTTGCCGTCAGTACAATGAATGGGTCAGAGGTAACCGCAAAGATTGCTGGGATTGAGTCAACCGCAAAAATGACGTCCGAAGCTTCAACCAAGATCAACACTAAAAAGAGCGGCGTTGCCCACAAGACACCATTTTGACGAACGAAGAATTTATCTTCATGCATTTGAGGAGTAATACGCATGTGTTTACGTAGCCACTTCAAAATTGCCATATCTTCGATATCTTTGTCGTCTTCGTCTGAACCCTTAAGGAATTTAAAGCCGGTATACACTAGGAATGCGCCGAAGATGTACAGTACCCAAGAGAATTCTTGAACGAACCATGCCCCAATAAAAATAAAGATGGTACGCAGCACAATTGCACCAAGGACACCGTAGAGTAACAGTTTACGCTGCAAAGCAGGTGGAATGGCAAAGGCAGCAAAGATCATGAGCCAGACAAAAACGTTATCAATTGCGAGTGATTTTTCGAGCAGATAACCAGCGAAATATTCCATGACTTTGGTGTTTGCAACAGCGACACCAGCGGTTTGCTGTAAGTAGAGCCACAGTGCACCACCGAATAAGGTAGCCACAGAGACCCATGCAATACTCCAATAGGCAGCGGTTTTGACTTTGATTTCTTGGCCTTTGTTATTTTTAAAGCCTAAAAAGTCGATGAGTAGCATGATGGTGACTAAACCGAAAAATGCCAGATATAGCCATAATGAGCCAATCGTTTCCATGTGTATTCTCCACATCTAACAACCAGCCATAAAAAAACCTCGACCAGTTGCCAGACGAAATAAAACGCCTGAGACAACATGATCAAGGTCTTGCCTACATCGTACTGTAATGATTTGCAGCAGCGATGCTCAGATACCGACTTTTTGCAAAGTGTAATGACGATATTCTGACACGTAAAACAAGGTTTACGTTTGGAGGAGGCTACTCCCCTTGTTCAAATTTTGTTTTGGACACTGTCCAAATATGCGGCAAAGCATGACAGTTTTTAGTACAAAGTGCAATCGGCAATTTGCGAATTCATTTAATGTGCCACAGGAGGGTTAAAATCACCACGGTGTACTAACGCTAAGGCTAAAAGTGTGCCGATCACGGCGATGATTCCTCCGATCACACCAATATAACTCAAACCGAAATGAACGCTGACGATACCGCCCAAGAGTGCACCACCGCCAATCCCGACATTATAAAGTCCTGAATAGATAGCCATGGCGACATCGGTGGCGTCGGATGCGAGATGTAGTGTCTTTGACTGTAATGCGAGACTAAATCCAATGATACTCATGCCCCACAATAAGCACACTGCACTTACACCTGCAAAACTGAAAGAAACAGGAAGCAACAGCAGCATGGATAAAGCCAGTGTGGCTGTACTCAAAGGAATCGCAACTTTGGGATATTTCCCACCAAATTTTCCAAAGAGATAAGAACCTAGAAAGCCTGCTGCACCAAAGATTAATAACAACGTGGTGGTTTGCATGGAGCTGAATGCAGCAATGTTGAGCGAGAACGGTTCGATATAGCTATATGCGGTAAATTGCGCGCTAATTACGATAATGGTTAATGCAAAGACCATCATTAAGCTTGGACGGCGAATAAACTGTTTTAGGCTGCTCAGCGAGCCAGAGTTCAAACTCGGCAGTATCGGCAGCGTTTTGGCTAAAATCAGGCAAACGATACTGGCGCCAATGCCAATCAGAGCAAAGGTATTTCGCCAACCATAAGCTTCTCCAACCATCCGCCCAAACGGAATACCGAGAACCATTGCCAAAGCTGTGCCTGTGGCCAAAAGACCCAAGGCCTGAAATTCTTTGCCTTTCGGCGCAACACGAACTGCCAGCGACGCAGTAATGGACCAAAAAAGTGCATGCGAGAAAGCAATGCCAATTCGACTGAGCAATAAAGTATTAAAGCTCCATGCGAAATACGACAGAATATGGCTGACAATAAACACCATAAATAAGCAAATCAGGAGCGAGTGACGTTCAATATTTTTGGTCAATAACATGATCGGCAAAGAAATCGGCGCAACCACCCATGCATAGAGCGTAATCATGATGCCGACATCGGTCGCGGCTAAATTAAAGGTTTTGCCAATATCGCTGAGCAACGCGACAGGTACAAATTCAGTGGTATTAAAAATAAATGCTGCGAAAGCCAAAGCAATCACAGCCGTCCAAGAGCCAGAAGAAGCCGTTTCGGAGGGAGAGGCAGACATGAGTGTCTTCAAATAAAAAAAGTGGCATATTTTACTATGCTCTATACACAAGCAGGAACCGATTTAAGCCCTGTACATGCGGTTTAAATTAATACAAAAACAACAGAGTTGACCTGCATTACATGCCAATTTATAAAAAAATGGAGGAAATTTAAGATGTTTGTACAACAAGATGATGATCAAAAAAAAGGAGCTTTCTTTGTTGAGCAAGATGGGGAGCGTTTGGCAGAGATGACTTACTCATGGGCAGGCGATGATAAATTTATTATTGATCATACCGATGTCAGTGATAGCTTGCGAGGACAAGGT
Source organism: Acinetobacter sp. YH01009 (assembly GCF_013420765.1). Taxonomy (NCBI): domain Bacteria; kingdom Pseudomonadati; phylum Pseudomonadota; class Gammaproteobacteria; order Moraxellales; family Moraxellaceae; genus Acinetobacter; species Acinetobacter sp. YH01009. The sequence goes on from NZ_VOYE01000020.1 coordinate 39,107, forward strand.
GTTGGACGACATCTCCTCGATGCAGCAGTGAATTTTGCTCGGGAAAAGAACGTGAAAATTATTCCGCTCTGCCCTTTTGCAAAATCTGTATTTGATAAAGATGAATCGATTCGTGATGTTCTGCGCTAATACGCTAAATTGTATAGCGTGATGTGAATTAATCATTTGGATAAATAAAAAAAACAGCCTGATGGTATTGCAATCAGGCTGTTTTATTTGAAATCTAGTTGTGAAGTTGAATTAAGATCGTGATTTATACAGCGATACAACCAAGCATGCTGCAGCAATGAGCAATACAAAGATAGCGACAAGATAAAGGTCCATAATAAAAATATCCGGCAAGTGTGATTTAATTGTTTTTTAATTAATGTGAAAGGTGTACGGATTTATTATCACCTACAGTTGAATATAGGTCGTTTAAGTTCTGTACCAATCACTTTCTCGTTTGTTACACGGTGTATTTTTTCATAAAAAGGAAGAAAAAACAGTGACTATGCAACATCAAGATAATGGTCAAAAAGGTGAATTTTTTCAGTTAAATGCTGAGGGTGTACGCCTCGCAGAAATGAGTTATCTATGGCGTGATGAACACAGCATTGTGGCAAATCACACGTGGGTAGATGATTCCTTACGTGGGCAAGGGGTTGCTCGTGTACTATTGGATCATTTGGTGGAATTCGCTCGTGAGAAACACTTAATAATTATTCCAACCTGTTCTTATGTAGAGGTGATGTTTCGCCGAGACAAGACATTAGCCGATGTTCAAGCCTAAAAAAGCCCGCGATGCGGGCGTTTTATCAGTATGAAAATTTAAAAACTGCTTTGTGCTCAATTGAGCTTGAGTTTCAACACCGTTGATGGTGTTTTGACGATATGTGGCCACAATTGTAACAAAATCGAGCAGATCAATATTCCTAAAACCAAGCTTAAACACATGATATTTAATAAAGCAAAATCATTCAGCACGAAATAAATACTGCCAATGGTCATCATCATTAGTAAATAAATAAGATAGTGAGGAATCACGGTGCGCAGTGTTATTCCTAAAATAAATGAGCAAATAACGACATTAAAAAAATCTGAAACGCCAAAATTATTCAGTATGATCAAGGCAGCAAAATATACACAAGTGATCGATAAAAAAATGAGTAAATTTTTAAGCATGGTCGGCCTCTTTATTCATCTTCAAATGGAAATAATTTCATTGTTTTAATATGTATAAGTTTAAAAAAATGAAGGTGATATCGGTATACGTGATCTTGGTTTTGTGTTGTAAGTTAAAAAGCACATTTGATTAAAAAATATACAAATATTTACTCATCCTGTAGCGCTTTCTACGTTAAAATCGTGCAAATACTTTAAGAATAAACACAATGATACAACTCTGTTATGCCAGTACACGTGTAGAACAACAATTTGATTTAATACAAGATTTAAGTGATATTTTGGTAAGAGCCCGCAGCTTCAATAACGAACAGCGTATTTTTGGCGTGCTGTACTATGCCGAAGGCCGGTTCTTCCAATGCCTGCAAGGTGAGCAAGCGGCTCTCGAACAGCTTTTTCAGCATATTGCGAAAGATACTCGCCATAGGGATATTGTGCGTTATCCTGATCAAAATATTGATCAAATCGATTTTTCAAAATGGTCGATGAAATATGTCAACCGACATAGTGAAATTGCTAGTTTGTTTCAGCGCTTTGGATATTCAAGCTTTCAACCCGACGTGCTCAATCTAGAACAAATTCAGGCGTTTTTAACGACATTGTTAAGATTAGAGAATGTTGAACAGCCGGTTAAGCTGGATTTAGGCTATAAAAACCGAGGCTATCAGCATTATTTTTAAGCTGAGTGTGAATAAAAAAAAAGCCCGCGCAGCGGGCTTTTTTTTATTTTATCTAGTGGGTTTAGGCTTTTAATGCACTGATCAACTTCTGATGTAAACCACCAAAACCGCCATTCGACATAATCACCACAGCATCGCCCTCGCCTGCCTCGCTTACGATGGTTTGAATGATGTCATCCAGTGAACGAGCCACCACAGCTTTATTCGTAGCAGCTTCAATCACAGGCTGTAGATCCCAATCCAAACCTTCAGGTTGATACCAAATCACTTCATCCGCTAAGCGTGCAGAATGTGCAAGGCCATCTTTATGGCTACCCATGCGCATGGTGTTAGAACGTGGTTCGATTACCGCCCAAAGCTTACGTTGACCCAGACGCTTACGCGCACCTTCTAACGTGGTATCAATCGCCGTTGGGTGATGTGCAAAGTCGTCATACACTTCAATGCCACGGATTGTGCCCAAAAGCTCCATACGACGTTTTACACCGCCAAAGTTTGAAAGTGCTTCGCACGCCGTTTCAATCGAAACACCGACATGTTCAGCCGCAGCAATGGTTGCCAAAGCATTGGCTACACTGTGTTGCCCAGTCATATTCCATTTGACTTCGCCTTTTACCACACCGTGTTGTAATACTTTGAAGTGAGAACCATCGTTCGATAGTTGTTCTGCGTACAGTTCAGACTTTTCATTGGCATCTAAAGATGTACGCACTACAGGTGTCCAGCAGCCCATTTCCAAGACTTCATCAATATTTGTCTCTGTGATGGGCGCAATGATACGGCCTTCACTTGGAATAGTACGCACTAGATGATGGAATTGTTTTTGAATCGCCGCCAAGTTGTCGAAGATATCGGCATGGTCAAATTCAAGGTTATTTAAAATCGCCGTTTTTGGATGATAATGCACGAACTTCGAACGTTTGTCGAAGAATGCAGAATCGTATTCATCGGCTTCTACACAGAAGTATTTTCCACCGCCTAAACGTGCACTCTCAGTGAAACCCAATGGCACACCGCCAATCAAAAAGCCTGGTTCTAAACCTGCTTGATCGAGGACCCAAGCGAGCATGGTCGTTGTTGTCGTTTTACCATGGGTGCCTGCAACACCTAAGACATGTTTACCTTGTAGCACGTGGTCTGCAAGGAACTGTGGGCCAGAAATATAAGGCAGGCCTTCGTTCAGCATGTATTCCACTGCATCAATGCCACGTTTCATTGCATTGCCGACAATCACGAGATCTGGGTGTGGTTGAAGGTGGCTACGGTCATAGCCTTGCATTAAGGTAATGCCTGCATTTTCCAATTGGGTAGACATTGGTGGGTAAACGTTTTGGTCTGAACCCGTCACCTTATGTCCTAAATCACGCGCCAAGAGCGCCAATGAACCCATAAAGGTGCCACAAATACCCAAGATATGCAGATGCATTCGTTCTAACTCCACTGCTTTTATCGACACATCACTTTGTTATTGTGGTGTTGTCATTATAGATTTGGTTGAAAAGGTTAATTTCATTTGAGAGCAACCATAGCAAGGGTCTTAGCGAAAAGATAGATTTTTTTGTATGAGATCGTGCAAAAAGATTGAGCACGTAACTGATCAAATGTACGCAATTTTCTTGAGGATAAAAACACGGAAAATAGGCGCGAAATCATGATGAAAAACGTACAATAAGCGCAATTTTTTGCGATCTTGATTGCTTATGTCACTTGCCCTATTTTTATTGATTATCTCCAACTGTTTTATGACTTTGGCCTGGTATGGACATCTGAAATTTCTACATGATGCGCCGCTCTGGCAAGCGATTTTATTTGGATGGGCTATAGCATTACTCGAATATAGTTTTATGATCCCAGCAACGCGACTGTTGGCCAAACATGGGTGGTCTTTGGGTCAAATGAAAATCACACAAGAAGTCGTGACGCTATTGGTCTTCGTTCCATTTATGATTTTCCTTTTTAAACAAACCTTTAAGTTGGACTATTTGTGGGCAGGTTTATGCCTTTTTGGATGTGTCTATTTCGTGTTTCGCAGTGCTTAACTGATCCAATGCTGCATGGCTCTGATCATTTAAGTGAGGCGTGTTTGCAGGCATTTTTGAGGACTTTACTAAACTCACGGTCTCGTGGAGTGGGATCTTCATAGTCAAAGGCATAATCACTTTCACTGGTCAGTACAGTCATTTGACCGTCTGCTTCAAAGTCCATGAGTGCAAAAACATAGCTTTGGTCATCACAATACACACGATATTTTGAACTTGAATACATTTTATCACGGCCATTATCTGCTTTGTAATAGCCTGTCATCTTGACCGACTCACGTTTATCAATGATCGATTTGCCAGTGACTAAAAATTTTTCGTGGATGTAGCCATTACTCTTAATTTGGCCGTTATAGTCTTTTTGTTGCTGTAAAAGGTTAAATTCTTTCACAAATTGGTTCGTATTGAGTTGAACGAGTTGGGCAAAACTTTGAGAGCTTAGGGCTAGAGTAAGTAGGATAAACATCTGTTTCATATTTAAAGTGTTGTTATAAATATTGATTTAATAAAAGTTTTTATAAAATTGAAAAAAATAAAAATATTTTCATCAAAATATTATGGAGTTTTCTCTTTAAAGACAACCGTTAAATTTTATTGAGATGAATTTTCAGTCTATAATATGGGGCTCTTATTAAAGCTTGGCTCTAGTCGAGATTTACTCTCTCTTACTTTAATCTCTGGAAACATTGCAATGAATGCGGCCGCTTCACAAGACACTCCTCTCGTTGGAATTATCATGGGTTCTCAATCGGATTGGGCAACGCTAGAAAACACTGCCAATATGCTCAAACAGCTTGGCGTCCCATTTGAAGCGGAAGTTGTATCTGCACACCGAACTCCAGATCGATTATTCGAATATGCTGAAACCGCACGTGATCGTGGTATTCAAGTGATTATTGCCGGTGCTGGCGGTGCAGCACATTTGCCTGGCATGTGCGCAGCGAAGACTGACCTACCTGTACTTGGCGTACCTGTGAAATCATCAATTTTAAACGGCGTGGATTCATTACTGTCTATCGTGCAAATGCCCGCAGGTATTGCCGTTGGTACTTTGGCGATTGGCCCAGCGGGTGCAACCAATGCAGCGATCATGGCGGCACAAATTTTAGGTTTAACACGTCCTGAAATCGCAAAGAATGTTGCAGATTTCCGCGCTGCGCAAACCGATAAAGTGGCGAGTAAAAATATTCCGGGTCAAGCTTAATTAAGGGGCATTTCTCATGGATAAAACCATTGGTATTTTTGGTGGTGGCCAGCTTGGTCGCATGATGGCGCAAGCGGCATTGCCTTTAAACATTCAATGCACCTTCTTTGAAGCGAGTACCGACTGTCCTTCTGCAGCCCTAGGTCCAGTGATTTCGACCCAAGCTGAAAATGGCTTGCAAGATTTCATTCAGAGCGCAGATGTTTTCAGCTTAGAGTTTGAAAATACTCCGTTAGCAGATGTTGATGTATTGACCAAAAACAAAGCATTGCACCCACCGCGCCAAGCTTTAGCGATTGCACAGCATCGTTTGTCTGAAAAAGCCTTGTTTGATGAGTTGGCTATTCCAGTTGCACCCTATAAGGCCGTGACGTCTTTAGAGAGTTTAGAAGCCGCTGTTGCTGAACTGGGTTTACCCATCGTACTGAAAACATCGCGTGGCGGTTATGACGGTAAAGGTCAATTTGTGCTACGTAGCGCTGATCAAATGGATCAAGCATGGGCTGAACTGGGCCCTGCTGGTGAATTGATTGCGGAAAGCTTTGTAACCTTCTCACGTGAAGTCTCAATCATTGCGGTGCGTGGTCAAGACGGTGATGTGAAAACATGGCCATTGGCGGAAAACCACCACCACAACGGCATTTTGTCGCATTCGATTGTGCCTGCGCCAAACAGCGCAGACTTACAAGCAGTTGCGCAAGACTACATTACTCGCCTGCTCAATCATTTGAATTATGTCGGTGTTTTGACGCTAGAACTGTTTGTGACCGATAAAGGCTTATATGCCAATGAAATGGCGCCACGTGTGCATAACTCGGGGCATTGGTCGATTGAAGGTGCAGTGTGTTCACAGTTTGAAAACCACATTCGTGCTGTAGCAGGTTTGCCTTTGGGTTCGACTGAAGTTGTTCGTCCAACGGTCATGGTAAACATCATTGGCCAACATCCGAAATCTGAAGATGTATTGGCACTGAATGGCGCACATTTGCATCTGTATAACAAAACAGAGCGTGAAGGTCGCAAAATCGGTCACATCACATTAATGCCGAACGATACTGCAGAATTAACAGCTTTATGTCGTGCTTTGGCGAAAATTTTGCCGAATCCACTGGCACTTAGCGAAGATATGACCATTTAAACCATAGTTTGAATGATAAAAAAGCGGTCATGCACATGGCCGCTTTTTTTATCGCTATAGTTCGGGCATCATTGCGCCTCTTTGCAAAATCACACCGCTTATCGGTGAAACGATAAGAAACCTTTGATCACAAAGTGTTCATTCGTTTATAAATATTCTGCGCTAATCTTCGTATGGTTTTTTTTGTGTATCAATAGTCTGCGATTTGTTTGAATCAAAATCAAAAATAACCAATGCGTTTTGAATTCAAATTGTGTTTTTAAATTCAAACTATGAATTTGAATTCAAAAAAATCCTATACGAAAAAAATGAATTCAAAGTTTATGAATTCAAATTTGAAAAAATGAATTCATTTCTCTGTGTTTAAATTTAAAAATTTGAATTTAAAAGTTGCTCAGACTTATTGGATCTATAGGGAGTGTATTTTAAAACCTATAATATTTTGATTATTAATAATAAAAATGAATTTTTACCCCATTTTGCATTTGTGGATAATTTTTTATGCGCCTAATTTATTTTTAAATTTAAAAGTTTTGAATTTAAATTTAAACCAGTGTTTGGTTTGTAGTGAATTTAAAGTTGGGTTGTGGGTAACTGCTTTTGAATTCAAATTTTAAAAATGAATTTAAATAAGTAGAAAATATGAATTTAAATTTACGTTTTGAACCTTTAACTTTTGTTTTGAGCTGCTATTGTTAAAGCAACAATTTAAATTCAAAAAAGATCAAGGGTATGAAGCATCACTTAGGATTTGTTTTCGGGACTGCTTTATTGGCAATAACTCAGGCAAATGCCGAGTTGATTATTAATGGTCAGTCTGTCAATGCGTCGAGCATGCCTACAACAAGCAGCATTTCACCACAAAATAACTTTCAAGGTTGTTTAGCCAATTTGCGCTCGCAAGCAATGAATGCTGGTGTGAGTGCATCCACTTATGATCGCTATACACAAAATTTAACACCTGATTATTCTGTGATTGAAAAGCTCAACTATCAGCCTGAGTTTTCAACTCCGATTTGGGACTATCTGTCCGGTCTGGTAGATGAAGAGCGTGTACAACTGGGTCAGCAGAAATTGGCGCAGCATCGTGATGTATTAAACCGTGTCGCAGCGGCTTATGGTGTGCCTGCTGAAACCGTGGTCGCGGTTTGGGGTGTGGAGAGTAATTTTGGTGATATTGCGGGTAGCTATCCTTTATTACAGTCATTGGGCACTTTAAGTTGTGAAGGACGCCGTCAAAGCTATTTCCGTGGCGAGTTTTTTGCAGCCATGCGGATTTTGCAGCGTGGTGATTTAAATGAATCTCAATTGAAAGGTTCGTGGGCAGGTGCATTTGGTCATACCCAATTTATGCCGAGTACCTATGAAGAACTGGCCGTGGATTTTGATGGTGATGGCCGCCGTGATTTGGTATCGAGCACCACGGATGCTTTGGCATCTACAGCCAACTTCCTGAAAAAGCGTGGTTGGCAAACTGGTCAGCCGTGGGGCTTTGAAGTCAAAATTCCGGATGGCATGTCGATCAGTAGAGAAAGTCGCCGTAATAAAAAGTCATTAGACAGCTGGATGAATCGTGGTTTACAGCGTGCGGACGGTACGTCTTTAATACAAGGTAACCTTTCTGGATCGAGCCAAGCTGGATTAATGGCACCGGCTGGGGCAAGTGGGCCTGTATTCTTGGTGTTTAAAAATTTCGATGCAATCTATAGCTACAATGCGGCAGAGAGTTATGCATTAGCGATTGCGCATTTATCCGATCGCTTGCAAGGCAAGGGCGGCTTTAGTACGACATGGCCAACCGATGATTCTGGGACTTCACGTGCGGAACGACGTGAGATTCAACAATTTTTACTTAACCGTGGCTATGACATTGGTAAAGTGGATGGATTAATTGGAGATAAAACCCGTCAAGCCATTCGACAAGAGCAAAATCGACTGGGTTTAAGCCCAACAGGTCGGGCGGGACAGCAGATTTTACAGGCTTTCCGTAATGAACATGCCAAGGCAATGATGAATTAAGTTTTAGCTATGCTTTTATATAGTAGTTAATCTATATAAAAGCTTGTCTATATAAAAAAGGTCTGCAATTGCAGACCTTTTTTATATGTTTTTGACTCTTAAACCGCAGTGATTGTACCTAAGATACGATAGCCAGCAGCACCCGTCACACTTGGTAAATTTGCACTAAGCTGATTGACAAAGCGCATCGCCAACCAAGCAAAGGCCGTCGCTTCCACCCATGTTGGGCTTAAGCCTAAATCTGCGGTACTTTGCACCGTCCATTCATGTTTACGTAGACGCCAGCGCAGTTGTTCTAAAAGGTGTGAATTATATGCACCACCACCACAGACATAGACTTCACCGGTATCCATATCAGAACGGTAAATGGCTTTTTTAATGGCACGTGTGGTGAGTTTCATTAAGGTTGCTTGAATGTTTTCTGGCGTATCTTCGAGTTCGTCATATTCGAGATCTCCACGCCAATCGAGAATCTGTTCATCTAACCATTCTAGATTGAAGTCTTCACGACCTGTACTTTTTGGCGGTTCCTTAGAGAAAAACTCATGCGCTTGTAAGCGGTCGAGCAGGCTGCGAATAGGCTGACCATAAGCCGCCCAGTTGCCATTTTCATCATACGGCTGACCAGTATAACGTTCGCACCAAGCATCCATTAAAATGTTGGCAGGGCCTGTATCAAAGCCATAGACATCTTCAGGTTTACCCGCAGGTAACATGCTGACATTGGCAATGCCACCCAAATTTAAAATCACACGGTGAATGGTGTCATGTTGGAAAAGCGCTTGATGGAACGCAGGAACTAAAGGTGCGCCTTGACCACCCGCAGCCATATCGCGGCGGCGAAAGTCTGAAATCACAGGGATTTTAGTGAGTTCGGTAATAATATTGGGGTCGCCAATTTGCAGGGTAAAACCATGTTCAGGACGGTGGCGGATGGTTTGTCCATGTGAGCCAATCGCCTTGATTTGACTACGATCTAGCTGATTCTTCTCGATCAATTCATTAATGCCATGACCGATCATTTGAGCTAAAGCAACGTCTGCCTTACCCATACGATCAATTTCGTTATCATCAGGCAAGGTGAGGGCCATCAGTTCATCACGAAGGTCTAGGTCAAAGGGAAGTGTGAGTGTCGCATGAATCTCTAAAGGATCAAAAGAAGCAGCAACAATATCGACACCATCCATGCTTGTGCCGGTCATTACCCCAATGTAGATCGCTGTCATGATGATTCTTAAGCCTGCAATGTGCTGAAAAAGTGTTAGTATATCGCACAAATTGTATAACTGATCTATTTGGATTTTGTGATGTCAAATTTCCTGCCGGCTGAAGAACAACTTGCCCTCATCCAACGAGGCACACATGAGATTATTTCTGAAGAAGATCTTCTTAAGAAATTAAAGCAGAATCGCCCATTAAAAATTAAAGCGGGTTTTGACCCGACTGCACCTGATTTACATTTAGGTCATACGGTTCTGATTAATAAATTAAAAGTTTTCCAAGATTTAGGTCATGAAGTTTACTTCCTGATTGGTGACTATACAGCCATGATCGGTGACCCAACGGGTAAGAGCGCTACGCGTCCGCCGTTGTCTCGTGAAAAAGTTTTAGAAAATGCTAAAACTTATCAAGAACAAGTATTTAAGATTCTTGATCCAGCGAAAACTAAAGTTGTGTTTAACTCAGAGTGGTTTGGTCAAAAAACTGCTGCTGACTTGATTCAGTTAGCTTCACAGCAAACTGTGGCACGTATGTTGGAACGTGATGACTTCACTAAACGTTATAACAGCCATCAACCGATTGCGATTCACGAATTTTTATATCCATTGGTACAAGGTTATGACTCAGTTGCACTAGAAGCGGATGTAGAGTTAGGTGGTACAGACCAAACCTTTAACTTGCTGATGGGTCGTACATTACAAAGCCGTTATGACCAAGAATCTCAAGTGTGCATTACTGTGCCAATTCTTGAAGGTTTAGACGGCGTAAATAAAATGTCTAAATCTTTGGGTAACTATATTGCTGTATTTGATGCACCGGGTGCGATGTACCAAAAAGTGCTTTCAATGCCAGATGATTTGATCGAACGTTACTTTGACTTGTTGAGCTTTAAATCGATTGAAGAAATTCAACAGTTGCTCAAAGAAGTGGCTGAAGGTCGTAACCCACAAGAAGTGAAGAAAATTCTTGCACTTGAATTGGTTGAGCGTTTCCATGGCGCAGAAGCTGCGGCAAATGCGCACAAAGGTGCAGGCAACTTGATTACTGAAGGTGAACTTCCAGAAGGTACACCAGAAGTGACTATTTCTCGTGGCGCATTTGGTGGTGAGATTTTCATTACTTCTATTTTGCGTGAAGCGGGTTTGACTAAAAATGCTGCTCAAGCAAAAGATGCAATTGGTCGTGGCGCGGTGAAAGTGGATTGGGAAGTGGTTGATGCAGGTTATGCTGTGTCAGAAAACAAAACTTTGATCATCCAAGCGAGCAAAAAAGCGATCGCAAAAGTAACTTTTACCGACTAATAAATTCTTGAATTTTTAGTTAAGTTATTGAATTAAAAGCAGGCTTCGGCCTGCTTTTTTTTACCAATTAATATATTAATAATATAAATAAGCAAATTCAAAAAAAACCTTATAAAAACAACACTTAAATTTTGCCAAATGTGTTGCATTTCTTGAATTTTATGTATAAGATTTATTCATCTAGAGAGATATATATACCATCTAGAGGGTACATAACGATAACTCCACTTTTTATAAGTCTCTTCCCCAAGGGACTCTTTTTTTTAGTGAGTTAACAAATAACTATAATAACTACACGATGGATCGACTAAAGATTCAATTCTAAGGGAAAGATTTTGGGAGAGATCTTTCCCTTTTTTATTTGTAGAATTGAGTTATTCCTTTCAAAAATCACATTTATTTCTGTATTAAAGACTTTAATCGCGCCAGAAAAAAAAGCCCGATTCAATCGAGCTTTAAAATGTCTTTACTCAGATAGATGTTCATTGAGTTTTATTTTAGGGCTTAGGGCCAAATTGAATGAAGCTTAATTTAGGTAAGATCCGCTTAACTAATGTTCCCACTAAAAGTGCGGTAATAATGGTGCCTTCACGGACTCCGATGACTTGATGTAAGATCAGCCAACTACTGATAACCGCAATACTGACCAAGAGGATGTCGCCATAGGTTTTACAGTTGCCAAAATCAAGGCGATAACGAACAGCAATGGCTTGATAGAGACCTTCTGCGGCCAAGAGGACTAGACTGGCTTTGACCACTAAGCTCACACCTAAAGCAGTAATCAGGCAACTTGCCAAGCAAGCTAGGAGTTGAAGTGGGTAACTTTCTATGCTCCAGCCTTGGGTCAGCCACATTAAACCGTCAATAAATGCACCAAACAAAATTCCCACGGGTAATTGCAGCCACTGTATCCATTGAAAGCGTGATTTTAAGATCAGCATTTGCAGCAGGATCATGACGATATGCATTAATACTGTTAATGTGCCGACGGTGAGTGGAAAGATATAGCTAAAGCTGTAGGGCACCGAGGAAATAGGGGATGTCCCTAAATTTGAATGTATAGAGAGTACGACACCAAAAGCCAATAATCCTAATCCGCTTAATAGTAAGAATAAGCGTGGAAAAAACTGTGTTGGCATCCTGCACCTAAAAAATAAAAAGAGTGTACGTAAAACGCAGCCTGCGCTCTATGCGTCTAAAGCCCAAAAATAGTGGCTTTTTATGACTGTGATCGTTAATAGTGATTATTCAAATAAAATAGGCTGTATTTTTATCAGCAAAAATGACTAAGCATGTAATTAAAATGATTTTTGCAAAAACAGGCCTTATGGAACAATGGTCAAAAATCAAAAAAGAGCAACAACATGGTGTATTACAATACCGATAATCATGATGAACAGATTGATCGAATCTTGAGATATTTATTTGATCACCAAACCACACAGTATAAGCGAGCATTATTTTGTGAGGCGCAGCAACAATTACATGATTTGGATATCGCAGCACAGTACCAACTATTTGCATTGGTACGAGAACAACTCCCTCGACGTGCCAAGCTGCTATTTTCTGCCGAGGATTTCCGTGGAAAGCAACAAGTCATCTTGGAAGTCATGCAACATTTAGCATTTGAACGTTAAAAAATGCTTGGAAATATAAAAATGCACGCAAAAAAATGTCTATAAAGCTTGAATAGGTGTGATGACAGAAAAAAATGATGTGCTTTGAGGAAGAAAAGTAGACTAATGATCAATAAATAATCAAAGCTACTTTTATTAGATTTAAAAGCGCTGAAAAAGATTTGCTAGATATAAGAAATTTACTTAATTAAATATCGACTATTTGCTAAAAATTTATAAAAAATGCCTCTGTACACGACAAATTTCATAGGATCCTTGTCCTATCAGGCTTTTTCTTTCTTAAAATTGCTAGCACTTTCTTAAATTCTTCTTTTTTTCCAAAACCAATCAAACGTAGAATAGCCATTTGAACATAGTCCAAACCGTAGCGAAATAAACTTACTGAAAGTCGTCCATGCTTCTTTATTTTTATCGCTTTTTTCCGATCATGTTGCCATTCACCTGTTAAATAGCACCAACAGAAACCGATAGCTAGCACTGCTATCAATTTCTTGACTCGTCTAGGGTGGGTCTGTTAAACGAGTATTTTCAAGATTGAATCCACGTCCTTTGAGACAACTAAATAACGTTTCGATTTCCCAGCGCAATGCATAATCACGAATAGCAGAAGCATTAAACATAGGAGAAACAACAAGTAAAAGTTCTCCATCTTCTAATCGTAGCGCACTAATATACAGTTTCACTCGACCAACCCAAATACGTCGTTTACGACATTCAGTTTGACCAACTTGAAGATGACGAAATAAATCACTAATTTTATGATTCTTGGCTAAGTGATTGGTCACAATAAAGTTTTTTTAACACGTATACAGAAGTTAATGTCATTTTCAATTAACCATGTAAACCATTTCTCACCGATAAATTCTCTGTCTGCAAAAACATTCACAATACGATCTTTACCAAAAATGGAGATAAAGCGTTGAATCAAAGCAATACGCTCTTTTGTATCTGAATTTCCACGTTTATTGAGCAATGTCCAAACAATAGGTATCGCTATTCCACGATAGACGATGGCTAACATCAAGATATTAATATCTCGTTTTCCCCATTTCCAATTAGTTCTATCCAAAGTTAATTGGACTTTATCGAATGAAAATATATTGAAAATTAACTGAGAAATTTGACGATAATCGAAATACTGATCTGCAAAGAAGCGTTGTATACGTCGATAAAATGATTGTGGTAAGCACTTGATGGGTAAGGCTTTAGATGCAGAAGAAAGATTACATGTCTGTTTTTACAATTAATGCAAACATAATCAGTGTAAAACATTTTGCATGTGACTTGTTCCACTTTAGATATTTGTTTAAGATGAGATGTAACTCATTGAAATGTGTCATCATATTCGTCGTCAGAAAACAAGTATTATGCCATTATTTCAATGAGTTATCTTTTTTTGTCGTGTACAAAGATATTTTTTAATGATAAATAAAAAGCCTATTTTTAAAGAAATTTAGCATACGGCATAGTGAAAACAACAATAGAGCAATTACTCAACAATAAACATTAACATCAATTATTTAGATTATATTCAATTTTAATAAAAAGACAAATGTGTATTAAAAATAGCCATCATACGTCTATTTTTGATTACAAAATATAATGAGGGGATTGCTTCCCATTTCATACATTTTTCATATATAAAAAGACATACTATTTTTAAGGTTTTTCTAAACCAATTTTTTTACTTCATAATTTTTAACATCATAATTAAAGGTGAACCATGCAAAATAAGAAGCGCACCCCATTAGACGCGCAACAGTCCCATCTTTGGATTATTGGTGGTGGTATCGCAGGTATGGCTGCTGCTGCATTTGCAATCCGTGATGCCAAAGTCCCTGCCAAAAATATCCATATTTTAGAAGAACTCGATATTTCAGGTGGTTCGATGGATGGTGGACATACACCGCATGCCGCGCAAGCTTGGGTAACACGTGGTGGGCGAATGCTGACCGATGAAACTTATTTGTGCCTATGGGACTTATTTTCCAGTATTCCATCTTTGGAAAATCCAGACATTTCGGTGCGTGAAGAATGTCGTGAGTTTAATGAAAAAGTGAAAACCCACGCCAATGCACGGTTGATTGATGCCGAACATGTCATTGCGGATGCAGCAAAGCTTGGTCTGAATACGCTACATCGTGCACAGATGCTGCGCCTATTAGCTTCAAAAGAAGAAAAAATTGGCAGTCGCCGCATTGATGAGTTTTTTGATGAAACCTTTTTTGAAACCAATTTCTGGCGCATGTGGCGCACGACTTTCGCTTTTCAAAAATGGCACAGTGCAGCAGAGTTAAGACGCTATTTCTTGCGTTTTATTCAAGAATTGCCACGCATTCATACCTTAGCGGGTGTGAAACGTACCAAGTACAACCAATATGACTCGATGATTCTGCCCCTACAGCGTTGGTTAGTCGCACAAGGCGTCGATGTGCGTTTTGGACACTATGTCACAGATGCAGACTTCATTACCAATGCTGAAACTCAAGAACGCTACGCTTCACGTCTATATGTACAATTGCCTGAAGGCTCAGAGCAAATTAATCTGAAAGCCAATGATTTAGCTATTTTCACTTTAGGCTCTATTACAGCAGACTCACGTTATGGCGGTAATCATGACGTGCCTGCCCTTATTCGTCATCGAGAAGATCATGGCTGGACGCTTTGGGAAACGCTGGCACAAAAAGCCCCAGACTTTGGCCGTCCAATGACTTTTTATGGCAATGTCGATGAACATAAGTGGGAGTCTTTCACTCTGACCATGAAAGATGACGTGCTACTTAAACGTATTATTGACTATACAGGCAACGAACCAGGCACAGGCGCACTCATGACTTGGTATGAGTCGGGTTGGCATTTATCCATCGTGGTTCCTGCACAGCCACACTTTGCCGACTTACCTGAAGGTTTATATACCTTATGGGGCTACGGTTTCCAAATTGACCATATAGGCGATTACATCAAAAAACCAATGTCCGAAGCCACGGGGCAAGAAATCCTAACAGAACTGATTAAACAGCTCGGTTTTGACGACATTTTAGATCATGTTTTGGCAACGACTGATGTTACTACCGCCATGATGCCATACGCCTCTGCCCTATTCGCCTGCCGTAAACCGGGGGACCGTCCACAGGTAATTCCACAAGGCTCACAAAACTTTGCTTTCCTTGGACAGTTTGTGGAAATTGAAGATGACGTGGTCTTTACTGTGGAATATTCAGTTCGTGGGGCGATGCTTGCCATTTATGAATTTTTTGGGGTGGAACGTGAAATCCCTGAAATTTACAACGGTCTACTTGATCCCAAAGTGGGTTTAAAAGCTTTAGAAACAGTGTTCCACTAAGTTTTTAATATATAGCGATAAGAGCACCTTTATGTCGCCACTATTACATAGTTTAATTTAAGCAACGTTTGGATACACGAGTGTGGCAGGGATGCCACACGTTATTCATCATAATAGGGATGTTATGTATGGGTAA
The DNA here is from genome assembly GCF_013420765.1 of Acinetobacter sp. YH01009. Lineage (NCBI taxonomy): Bacteria > Pseudomonadati > Pseudomonadota > Gammaproteobacteria > Moraxellales > Moraxellaceae > Acinetobacter > Acinetobacter sp. YH01009. The sequence goes on from NZ_VOYE01000020.1 coordinate 54,989, forward strand.
CAATCGAAATACTGATCTGCAAAGAAGCGTTGTATACGTCGATAAAATGATTGTGGTAAGCACTTGATGGGTAAGGCTTTAGATGCAGAAGAAAGATTACATGTCTGTTTTTACAATTAATGCAAACATAATCAGTGTAAAACATTTTGCATGTGACTTGTTCCACTTTAGATATTTGTTTAAGATGAGATGTAACTCATTGAAATGTGTCATCATATTCGTCTTCAGAAAACAAGTACTATGCCATTATTTCAATGAGTTATCTTTTTTTGTCGTGTACAAAGAAAAAATGCTTAAAAAATAGGTAAAAGTGCAATTTTTTTAGCAAAAACGCTTATAAAAAATACATACGTGAAAAATATAGTGAATTGGGGGTTGCAATGATTCTGAAATGCTCTAGAATGCACCCCATACCGACGAGATAGACGGAAACGAACAAAACGCGAAGCGTTGAGTTGTTGAGTTTATCGAAGTCCAGCTTCTAGCATTGACGAGATGTTAGAAAGATCATTAAGAGATTATGAAGAACAACTTGTGTGGATTTTTACTGATTGATCGATCGAAATTATTTTCATTGATTGATGGTAGAAATTACTCGAAGTTTATTTGAGCAAATTTTTGTCAGTAATTGATGAGCCAAGATTGGTACACTATATGTACTATTGATTTTAAACTGAAGAGTTTGATCATGGCTCAGATTGAACGCTGGCGGCAGGCTTAACACATGCAAGTCGAGCGGGAATAGGTAGCTTGCTACCGATTTCTAGCGGCGGACGGGTGAGT
>NZ_VOYE01000021.1:0-48407 GCF_013420765.1 Acinetobacter sp. YH01009
TTATGGCGGAGCGTTAAATATGAAGAGGTGTATCTCAAAGCTTATAGCAGTGTCACAGATGCGAAAAAGCAATTGAGTGCATATTTTGAGTTTTATAATCTGAAACGACCTCATTCGAGTCTAGACAAAATGACACCAAATGAGTTTTACTATGATCAGCTACCCCAACAAAACAAGGTGGCTTAACTAGAGCGGAATATCACTTATAAATACGCTTTTAGTTGTTCAAACAAGTGGAACCACCTCTGTTTGTAATGATATTTTATAAAATTCAATATTAGATCTGCAGAGAAAAACTTATCAAACTAAGTATTGGCTAGTCTTTTTCTTCGAAAAACTTATCAAACGAAGTATTAAGTTAATCTTTTTCTTCAACTTCTTCCTTAAACTCAAACAAATCATTCATCGTACAGTTAAAGTACTTACACAACTTATCGGCGACTGGTAATTCAATACGTACAGCACGGTCATAATACATACTTGTGAGCGTGTTGCGATTGATACCTGTTGCATGCACCACTTCACTTAATTTTAAAATTTTTCTATCGCCCATGAGGCTAGATAACTTACAAGTAATCATATTTAAATTAATTTACAAAAAATAACTTGCTGTGGGTTATTTGAAGTTGTTGACTGAGTAATACTTTGCTAAAATTAACCTACAGCAGGTTATTACAACTTATAGAAAGTATATTTTATCCATTTCAACTAAATTATAACTTTTTAAATATAAGGATTGAACCTGCATTAGATTATTTTGTGGAGATGACCGCCGTGTTACCAAATGAGTTATTGATCAGCCAGCAAGCTCGTGACTTAGGAAATCAATTAATTAAAGAAATGAACATCAATAGAAGTTATGGAATGGCTAATTTTCTTGGAGTAAATACTTGCTATGATAATCATCAGGCTGTACTTATTTGGACATTTCAACTGCTTGAAAGGGAACCTGCCTTAAATGAATTAGCAGAAATTAAAAAATATTTTCTTTTAATCTTTCCAGATAGTGTTTATCAATTAGCCTAAGTTGTTTTTAAAATTAATTTATTAAATAAAAAGCACTAAATCAAAGAAAGCTTTATTTAAAAATACCTATTAATTCAAAAACATACCATTTACTGAATATATGAAGCATAGGTTCCTGCTCTATCACTCACTCGTACTAAAATTACATCGCTCTTTTTACTGATACTAAACAATTTATGTCCACGCCACGTTCTGCGGCTTCGAGGGCTAGTTTTTGTTGAACCACTGAGAACAAGGACAACAAACTGCCTACTATATTTTCCCGGAGAGTGGTGTAGGAACTTTTTCATTATTGCTAATCATATCAGCGACAACATCAGCAACGAGCTCCTCTATTCCTGAGAATGCTTTAGACTGATCCGCATCAAGCCAAGACAATGATGGAAACTCAGCACATCATTCGTTTAAGACCTATTTTAATGACGGCACTGGTCGCAAGTTTAGGTTTTATTCCAATGGCGTTAAACACTGGAATTGGTGCAGAAGTACAACGACCACTAGCAACAGTTGTTATCGGCGGTATTGTATCTTCTACAATTTTAACTTTGTTTGTATTGCCTATTTTATATCAATGGGCGCATGGCTCTGAGAGTAGCAAACAGCAATCCGACGAAATTTAAAATCAAAAAAAGCAGCTTAATTACTAGGTTATGCCTAATTAAGCTGCTTTTAATATTGTATGCCCAACATTTTATTGATAAAGCTTACTGCGCTTCATCCCGACAATTTTCATTTAAAAACTCAAACTCTATCGTTGTATGCGATAAATGATAGGAAGATAATTTAGCTGCAACTTCTTGTTTAAGCCTAATTAATTCTTTAACGTCAAAGTTGTCACTCAGCTCAAGGTGCGCTGTTAAAACGTGACTTTCACCATCTAGTGACCAAAAGTGCATGTGGTGGATACCATTAACTTCAGGAAATTCCATTAGTGATAGTTTAATACGCTTTTGAGTCTCTTTATCGGGTGCAGCTTGAAGAAATAAAACGAGTGTTGATTTCAGGTTTTTGAAAACATTAAACAAGATGAACAGCGTGAACCCTATTGATAAAAGGGGATCTAATATCGGCAGTTCAGCGAACAACAGTACGATAGAGACTATAAGAACGGCAACCCATCCAAGTACATCTTCAAGAAGGTGCCATGTCAGCACTTTCTCATTTAATGTTTCACCCGCTTTTAATTTTAATACAGCATATCCGTTAACGGCAACGCCGAGTATCGCTAGCCCTAACATCCCCTCGACTACAGGCATTTCAGGATTGGACAGCTTTGGAATTGCTTCAAATAAAATCCAAATTGAGCCAATGATTAAAACAATACTGTTTATCAATGCGCCAAAGAGAGTAAGTCTACGATAACCATAACTAAACTTATCTGATGCTTCTTTATCTGAAAAACGACTTAAAATCCACGCAAAACCTATTGAAAGACTATCACCAAGATCGTGAACTGCATCTGCCATTATCGCCGTACTGTTAGTGAGCCAACCACCTATAAATTCGATAATAGTGAATGTCACATTAAGGAAAAATGCCCAACCAATACGGTCATCTTTACCATGTTGATGACTATGATTATGGTTGTGCATTTTGTACCTCTAGTACTTTTCTATTTCTTAGTTTTGATACATTCATATTAATCAAGTGACGTATCAAGCGTTGATATATCCAGCGTTTGAACCCCGACAAGTTAGTCCCTTTTTCGAGATAGAACTCATCAGGGGAATCATAAAGCCCAAAGTCATCATGAATACCTTCTTTTTGAATATAGGTATTTTCTCCACGCCAATCTGTATCTGGTGATGAAAAGCACTTTGTTGCAACACCATAACCACAAAAATCATCTTTTACAAACTGATAAGCGGCACCAATTTTGTTGAAGTTATCCAAGTTTTTCCACCTACGTTGATCGATCAAGGATTGGATATCTTTGTGTTCAAAATTAACGATATTCGTATTGTTTAAATATTTCTCAGTCATTTTTTATATATCCTTTTCGTTGCATACTTATACTATAGACTCTATAGTAACTATAGAGTCAAATGTCTGGGGGAAATTGATGAAAATAGGCGAATTGTCAAAAAAATCGGGCTGTTCAATACAAACGATTAGATATTATGAAAGAGAAGGATTACTGTTAAATCCAAATCGTTCAGAAGGTAATTTCAGGCTGTATGATAGCAAAGCACTTAAACAATTGGAATTCGTAAAGCATTGTCGCAGCCTAGATATATCACTCAATGATATTAAACGTCTTATCGAATTAAAAAATAAGCCAGAAGAAAGCTGCTCTAGCGTTAATGCATTAATTGATCAGCAACTTGCACTAGTGAATAAACGCATGAAAGAATTAAGGGCGCTTAAAGCTGAATTACAACAAATGGCTAGTGCTTGTGGTTCGAACAACCCAACATACTCATTATATTCTGCTGACCATGTAACACGGCAAGTATATTGTTTACTATCCATTTGAAACCCCATAATGTTTTAAGTCTATGTATAAAAGTACGATTTTCACTTAGCAGTACTTAAATAATCACCCCACCACTGCATCATTTCAGTCCGCTGGGCTAAATAGTCAGCGTGATTATAGCTGGCACGGGTACGGTTCTTATCAATATGTGAAAGTTGTGCCTCAATCCAGTTATCCTGGAACAAACCTGAGTCATTCAAAATGGTACTAAAAGTGGAACGTAGTCCATGAGAGGATAATTGATGTTTTCCATAGCCCATCTTACGTATAGCCATATTTAATGTATTAAAATGAATCGGTTGATTATGTTTCCGTGGGCTAGCAAAAATGTACTTTTCACCGTATGACCATTGCATGACGTCTTTTAAAATATCTAAAGCCTGATCTGAAAGTGGAACTAAGAAGTCGGGAATCTCATGGCCTAATATGACTTTTCGTCGAAACTGTTTAATATGCAAGGCAGGTATTTTCCAGACTTTTTCATTTAAATCAAAATGATGAGGCTCAGCCAATAACAATTCAGCCCCTCGCACGCCAGTATGTAATTTGAACAGCAGTGCTTTTTTAATAATCGGATGGGCATCCAATTTTTGTAATTTATACTTAAAATCAGATATATCCTCCGCTTTCAAATACGGATAATTTTTCTTGATTTTACTGTTAATGGCGATTTTATTTAAACCATGCGCGATGTTGAATTCACAATAACCCATCGCTACAGCGTAGTCATAAATTTGGTTCAAATAACTACAAGCTTTCTTGACAGGTTCTTTTACTTGGCGTCCCTCTATTTTTTTGATTACTGAAACCAGGTCATAACGCTTGATGTTTTGAAAAGGTAGATCCTGAAGGTCTGGATAAATATCTTGCTGTAAGCATCTTTCTGCTAACTGTAGTACACCACAGCGGGGTAGATCGTTGAAGGCATTTTTCAGTTTGAACTGTAACCACTCCTCCCCGACCTTACCAAAGGTGATGACATTAGAGGCAGTATCTTGTTCAAAACAGAAATCATTGTCTTTAAAGTCATCTCTGACTTGTCGTGCCTTTTTCAGCGATAAATCAGGATAACGACCTAACTGAATGCGTCGACGTTTTTTAGTTTGTGGATCTGTATAGCGATAGCACCAAGATTTTCTTCCACTCGGCTCAATCTTCAGGCTAAGCCCATCTTCATCGGATAAAAAACTGGTTTTTTCCTTACAATGAGCTTGGCGAACTTTAATTTCAGTAAGACTCATGGAATTTAAATGAAACCTAACAATGGGTTGATTGGATCAATTATATCAAAATAGAACGCTTTATGTATGATGCGTACACTACGCATCATATATATTTGTAATATATTGTTTTATATATTTAATATTTTAAGTATTTGTATTTTAGTAACCATTATAAGTACCACCTCTTCTTTAAGTTCCCAACAACTCACTTTTTCTGTCATCAATGTTAAATAAGTCTTGTGCTTTAAATTCTTAGATGACCTCCTCTACCCTTTATTATCATTTTTATAAAAGTAACTATATGTACTCATTAAAATTTGTAGAGCTCAAAAACAAAAAAGACCGCTATATAGCAGTCTTTTAACTTAATTAAATAATAATTAATTCATTTTCATCATAAGTGCATAAGCATCACGTTTGTTTTGACGCAATGATTCTATCTCGGACTTCGTCAGCTGTTTTACGAGAGTAATTAACTATAACTAAAAATATAGACAAATATTTGCATAAGTTCTCATTTTGTCTATGTCGATTCAGTAGTGGCAAGGTGGGTATTTATTAGAGATTTAAATGATTATCTTTTGTATTTTAGGTGAGTGTCTTGGTATATTAGCATCCATATCTATTGATTATCCAATCCCTTAACCTAGGCATGACTTTGTGAAATTAACACGCATCCACCATTGTAAAAACTTGAATGTGCAAAAGTACAAACAGCTTGAGAAACAAGCTGTTTTACTTGGTCGTATTCGTAGCGAGGTGTGGGCTAAATATGGTGCTATTTCAGGTTTGAATATCAGTGACAGAGCTATTCGTGATGCGTGGATGAAAGAAAGTCGTGACTTTGGTGTTTCTGCAAATGCGTGGAAAGAAACGCTACGTGATTGCATAGGTGATATTAAAGCCTATCGAGAAGCATCAAAAGACAAAGTAAAGCAGGCGATCCGAAAACGCACCTCCTGTAATAATGAACAAAAAAGACTATACACCTTGCTTAAAAAAGATGAATGGATGACTGATAATTTCCTCCATCGTCAAATGCGTAATCACTTTAAGCATGGTGTTAATCACACACATAATCAAATTATTGTTCGTGCGGATATGTGTAAAACCTTTGAGTTAAATGGTCAATGTTGGCTTAAAGTACCAAGCCTAATCCCTCGACAAACCATTAAAATCCCATTAAATACGACTGTTGATTTTGCGCCACAAGGCACACTTAGAATCATTCTAAAAAACGGTAATGTTGAAGTTCACTCAACTTATGATGCAGTTGAAACACAGGATTGTGGTCAGGAAACCGTAGGTGTTGATAAAGGGTACTCAGAAGCTTTTGTGGACTCTGATGGCGATGTATATGGGAGTGGTCTAGGCAAGCTGATCTCAAGTGAATCAGATTATTTAAATCAAAAGTACAAGCACAGAAACAAGCTCAGAGCGATTGCTAAAGCTAAACCACACAAGAAACAGAAAATTGAGTTAAATAATCTAGGTCGAAAAAAACTAGATAAGCGACAAGATACTCAAAAAGCAAAGCTCAAAACATTAATATTTACAGCAACTCACAAGTTGGTTGATAAAGCCAAAGTGATTGTTGCGGAAGATTTAACATCCCCAATTCAAAGTAAACGCAACTATGGCAAAAACACCAATAGACGCTTAAATACATGGGCTAAAGGTTTGTTAGCTAATGCCCTAACTTCTATATCTCACCGTAGAGGTTCTACGGTGCATCTAGTCAATTCTGCATATACTTCGCAAAGTGATTCTTTCTTGCATGGCCTTTTAATAGGTACACGTAAGGGAGATCGTTTTCACCGTTTCAATGGGGAAGTTGTGCAAGCTGATTGGAATGCTGCGAGAAACGTGCTTGCAAGATTAAACGACAATGAGATAAGTCGTTATACGCCTTACAAAACTGTAAAGCGTATATTGCAAGAACGGACTGACCGCTACAAGTCGGAACTGACCGACTCAGGCTCTAGTTACACGCTTGGCAACAAGACATTAACAGAGTGCGAATTAGTCCTTGAGTATGTTTGAATACATTTTAAGGAACAGTAGGATAAAAACATGCACTTATTTAAATTAACTGACGAACAACTCGCACAAATTCTTATCCCGAAACGATTTGTACCACCTACTCCACCTGAACATGAAGGCAAGAATATGGTCTATGTATTTGATAGTGAGGATAAGTTTGAACTGACTTATGATGAGCTGGTGGAAATCATTAGCAAAGCTAGAATGGCTGGTCCGAAGTTGATACCTGTCTTAGGCACCGTGAATTAAATTGTGCAGTGTTCGCACGCCACTTGAAACATAACTTGATTGGAAATGAATTTGGGCTGAGAAAAATTCAGTTCAAATTTAACCTGACGGGCACACTAAAAAATGGGTAATTGTCAGATCGAGTTTGGACTACAACACTTTAGCTCATCGATTTACCATACCGCTAATCTTCACACCATTTTCGTAAATCCAGCGATCAAACTGTGATACTACATTCCGCTTATTAATCCAAGTCAGCATGGTGCTTTTCATAAAGGCAGTTTACTTATAAACAGGGAAATTTCTAAACAATTCCCCTTTAACATGCTTAGGCTATTTGATCCAGAGTTCATCTTTTTGCATCATTTTTAACATTAAATTAAATATAACCAGCGGAGTAACATTTTTTTTGTTAGAGCCGACAACTCTTTGAAAACTAAATTTAACGGTTCGCTCAGGAGCATCCAAATTAACTGGGTAGTTTTGTTTTTCTAAATACAGATGATCTCCTAACATTGGCTCTATACCAGTAATAAAATTAACAATTTGTTGCTCATCACCTTTCATTCGGCATTGAAAATGTAGAAAATTCTTACGCAGTTTTCCAAATAATAATAATATTTTAAGCGCCTTAACCATGTTCTTTTCTTTCAGTGCATCTTGCTGCCTATCATCTTTATAATGAAAATCAAGGAGAGGAATTATTTCATCTGGACGAGTCAGTTTTTTAGCCTTTTCGTAAAGTTCATCAAACCAACTCTCTTCTAAATTCTTACTATAAACATAATTCGTTTTTAAATTAAATTTTTGGCGATCCATCCATTTAGTGCTCATCCATTGACATCGTTGCATCCATTCTTGAGCTTGGGTATCTTCGCTTAATCGACCTTCTCTAAAACTTATCAAACGTTGAAAAGGTGTCAGAGTACTCTTCTCTATACTAAACTTCTTTTCTTGTCGGCCAGCCATCGTAACTGGCTGTGTTTGCTGATAAGAATTAAACCATTTCTGCTGCTGAGTATAACGATTTAGGTTTATGTAGTCTGTACTTGACTTCACTGGACTAAAACACTGTTCTAATACTTTTTTTGAAATGATACACGGCGAATTATAAATTCGATCGACTGCTAATAAATCCAAAACATGAAGGTAATTTGAAGCCGTTTGCTCAATACTGCTATGCCCCATCCAAGAGGCGAGCACCTGCCATTTATGTTGAATAATCTCTTCTTGAGCACGTGCTTTCATACCAAACAATAAATCCCTCATCTTTTTTGCTTTTACCCAAGGACAATCTGTGTAGGTCTTGATCATTTCTTTTGAACCGAGCAAAGTTATTGCTAGATAGTTAGCAGCACTGTGGCGTAATGTATGAAAACTAAAGCCATGATGCATACCTAATATTTGACTAAACAAATCTACTGTAATTTTGCTGATACATTGATCAGTTAATACACGATGATTCACACTAAAAAGTAGATCATCCTGCTGATTAACCAAATATTGCTCATAACGATGTTGTATGTAACGTTGTACTACTAAAAACTCATGTTCTGACAATGCAATTTTCAATGGTATTTGACGATTCGCACTTCGCGTTTTCAGACGGCGATATGAATTGTCTTGGATATGAAGCGTGATATTATTAAAAACTGTATTTTCTTTTTCTTTATAAAGTAGCTCTGGGCAAATAATATCTTGTATTTTAAGACAACGAACTTCATTTAATCGAAGTCCAGTTCTATAACTTAGTAAATACATCAGCTTTAAACAACTCAGATGATCGACCCACTCTGATGCCGTTGGCTCTTGACTTAAATTTTCTAGTTTTTCCAATAATTTGCCAAATAGCAAAGGACTCACTAGCCGTGCATTGCAAATTTGTAAATGCTTAAAACTTGAATTCTGTAACACCAATACCCCTGGAGCATCATAATTCTCTATACAGAATTGATGAAAATCTTTTAGGCGACCAAAACGGTATTCTGCGCTTTGGTGCATCTTACGAGAGGTTTTTCCTTTCACCGAATCTCGTTGAACTGCTTTTTCATCACGTTCACTGCTGTATTTCAATAGCTGCCGATATAAATCCTCATAGTCATCTATGGATTGTTGCTTTAAATCTAATTTATTGAGCCAAATCTCAAATATAAATTCTTTGCCAAACGATCCTAAGTAGCTTTCAATAGTTGATAATTGAAGCCCTCGTTTTTTTAAATGCATTAACCAGTGAATTAAGCGTAGTTGAGCATCAATTAAAGACTTTTCCTCCGTATTAGCATCAACTATCTTCTCCTCTAACACCCTTCTAGTTTCTTGCCAAAAACGTAGCGTGCGTTCTTCTTTATTCCTCTTTTTATCTAAACGCTCAACTTTTTGACCTTTACGTTTCTTTTGACCAAACAACATCAACTCATACGGAATCGTTTGTAATTTGCTTTGAACAGTCGGAACTTCAGGAAGTAACTGCTCTTGTTCAAAATGAATAGGGCGATTATCTGGTTCTGTGACTTGATTGTAATCATTATTCCACAGCAATCTAAATTCGGATGGCCTTAAAGCAACAGTATTAATCTCTTGCTGAAGCACATTACTCAAAAATATATCTATGCTGAGGTTTGGATTAAATTCGAGTACCATTTGCACATCATTAAATGCACGAAATCCACGGCGTTTAATTTGATATTGCAGATCCCCAAGACTTTTTTTCCTGCCTATCTTACTCAAGCTTTCTAAAATACAATCTTCAACTGAATGTTGCAGACAAAATTCTTTCTGAGCAGCTTTCAACTTTTTTAAATATTGCAAAATGAACTGCGCATATGGGTTAAAAAAAACATGTTTCCATTGGTACAACTTTCCCTGTTCTACATCGTTGCCATATTGAGAGTTTTCAACACGATAATGTAGTAACAATGGATTAGTGATTTTTTTGTAGTCCGAATGGTATAACCGAAAACAATTCAGATCTGTACCAAGCTCAATGGCCTCCTGCAATTGCTTCTGAATAGCAATCAAATGCTGTTCATCTGCACAGCCTGAAATATATATAAAACTTAAGCATAAATTTCCCCATAAGTACTTTGGTTCATTCCAATATTCAAATGAATCTTGCCAATACTGCCTTAATTCCTTAAGTACATGGATATGTAGATGCCCCTGTTCTAACCGTGACTCTGTACTCTCAATTTTTCTAGGCAGTACGATCCGTTTAGTATGTGGATTTAGCTTAATTCTGTATGATTTTTTATCTACATTCTGGTTGAATTGCTTCCTTCTTTTATTAAATTCATCTTCAGTAAATTGCATCAGTTTTGATTGTTCGTCTCGGCTCAACTTTTGACTCAAACAATCAACACTATCTTTAATGTCATGCCATTTTTCAGCGATCTGCTGATCAAGTTTTTGCTGCATTTCTTTCGTCAATACTTCAGGTGGAGAAGGCTGTCTATCTAGCGACTTTTTCACCATTTTATGAATATCAACAAATAGATCATCTAGTTGTGGTTTTATTAGTTCTTTGATTTTTTGCATACAACTATTTTCGCTCTAAGTGTTTAATCGATAAAGATTTGACATTATCTTGCAATTGCTGGCGGGCTTGCTGTACATAGACATTCGGGATAAGTGAAGAATGCGGATGAAAAGCCTCTCGGTCACGTTGGTCATGACCATACAGGGCCTGAATTAAGTGAAAAGCTAATGCTGGTTTACCCTCTTGCTGCTCATGCATCAAAAAGTTCATGTCAAAATGACGTAACCAATTCGAATACATATTCTTTGGAAAGACTCCTTGCATATATGAATTCACCCATTTTCTCGATAAAGGGATTAACTTAATTTTCCTGCTCTGCCATTCTTTGACAGTTATCGGCAAGATATCTTTACTAAAAATGACCTTACCAAAAAGATCATTTACAGTTATCTTCTTCTTTGCAAAGACTTGTCTAAAAAATGAACCGTACGCTTCAATAATTTGTTCTAAAAAGGCAGTGTAATTTTGCAGTGTTTTTATGAAAAAATCAGATAAAGGGATAAAACGACCATCTTTTCTTGCTTTACTATTTTTTTTATCATTCACATATAAAAGCTTGAGCTCAACACAATAATCATCCAAATTCCCCAACAGGTTTTTTTTAGGCCGACTTGCCAAACTCAACAAACTGATATGCCACATCCAACACGCATATGCATTAAGTTGATTAATAATGTGCTTATCTTCTTGGATGTTTTCGTGACAATGTCTATGTAAAATATGGAATTGCTCTTTCACAAAATTGGGTTCAAGTGCCAGTTGGCTCCCTATCCTTCCTATAGATAATGCAGATTGCACTTTGAATTGTTGTTGCAATATTTTTAGTTCAGCCGTGTCTTCAGTAAAATGTGTGGAATGTGGTGTAAGTGCTTTTTCTAAAAAGGCTAGATATGTGCTACTGAGTTGAGTTTTCGGTAGCCCGCCATAATAGATACCAGGCATGTGATGCTGACTATCCCGCCCAGCAATTACATGAGCAAGATATTCATTATATGTTTCATAATATATATGAAAATATAATTGAGCCTGCAGTTTTTCTACAGTGATCGAACCTACAAACCGATTATCAAGCCAATTCTTAAGTTTCGTATTAATGTGTGTTGATGAAATTAGTGGATTCGATGCTTGTTCTATATAGTCAAACCAAGCAGAAGGTAAATGTAGTTGATGTGTCATCACTTCATTCCACCGCACATGATTTAAGCTCTTAATCTTCTGCTCTGTAATTTTAAGATTTAATTTGAGTAAATATTCGCGACGTCTACTTGAACCATTCTGGATCAAAATTCCATCTTGAATAAGCTCGTTAAAATCCATCAGTGCGACGGGTGATAATCCCGTCAAAAGTGACAATAAACATGCTGCAGCGATTGCAGCATCCCTCCAGTGCCCGGATAACTCGGTTCTCAACACATAAACAATTTGCTTCAGTATATCTGGCGCCAAATAATGTGGATTTGTAACAAAAGGAGCATGACGGCGCTGGCGATGCCGCATTAGATGCGTCGCATTATCGCTGAGTATATAATTTAAATTTTTAGACTTTTCATCTTCTGAATAAAACTCCATTTCAGGATCTAATAGATCAACTTCACCCTCTTCATCTTTGTGAAGAGCAGCATCATAAATACTAATCTTTGCGTTATGTCCAATATCTACTTGCTTACCCGTTTTAATTTCACGAAATTTTTTGAGTTCATTTTTCGTCGGCCATTGCAAAACTTTGCTTTTTTTTGACTTACGCTGACGATGAACTACACGACGATCATCTAGTCTTTTAAAAATTATTAATAGAGCCGATAAATACTCTATGACTTGTACTTGTTCGAAATCTTTAATATTAAAAAGTTGATTACGATCCTCTTTTTTCAAATTACGTTCGTACGTGACATAACAATTTAGCAGCTTACTACATTCATGAAATAATTCAGCATGATTAGAATCCAGCACATATCGTGAGACATAGCGTAATAGGTCACAAACATGTTTTTGCTTATTCTCAGCTTTATCAATTTTTGCAAATTCTTGATACTGCCGATATGTTAAAAAACTCGCTTGTAGAATCAAATAACGTTGCGATGACAGCTCTTGTGTATTACTAGAATCTGGACATGCAAAAAAACTCACAGCAGCTAAAAAAGAATACTTACCGATCTGTCTGGAGCCTGATATATAGCTATAAATTTGTTGTGCTAATTTGTATAGAGCGTAGACATCTTTATACAAATCATCTGATAGATCGACAAATTGTGTATTTACAATATCATCACGTAATAGACAATAATCTTGTTGATATTTTTCTGCTAAATCTAAGAATTGCTCTTGTGTTTCAATGTTTGGCATATTCATTTTCGCTTAATATTTTTATCACGTTGCATTGTTTAAATTCATTGTGATCAGAACGATTTGGTAAAAGTTGATCCTTTATTGAATTCTTTGTTAGCTTAAAAAATCTTGCAAAAAATTTAGCATCCAGTTCTTTCTGAGCTTTTCTTTCAAAGCACAAGTGTTGTTGTGATTTTTCGATAAAATCATCAAGATTATGTATCAACTGTAAGATTGCAACATAATTAGAATGCACACGTAAGCCTGGCTCCGTTTGCATCAATAGCAAGATTTTTTGCCAAATTTTCACATAGATTATTTTGAACTTTGCTTGTACTACTACTTTCTGACTCTGTTTAATCTTTTTGATTTTCAGTAGTTCTGAGTTAATTTTTACTATCTCAAGTTGAACATTTTTTCGGTCAAAGCAAAAGGGCATGATAAATTGCCCCATAAAAATTTCTATATTTTTTACCAAATAGTCAAATCTTAACATTTTTATCGATTTAAAAAATGAGCATATCTTTGTATATGAAACTTCATTTAATTTATCAACTAAATTTTCTCAAAATTACAATTCTCAACAAATACATACGGTTTGCTTATCTATGACGGTCTAAATTTTAAGAATTCTTCCACTTTTTTTTAGTTTTCTGTTATTACATGAAACAATACCGTTGTATTACATTTTAGAAATGCTGTGTATGCAGCATTGATCAAAAAGATTCTCTGCTATACTTACTTCACGTGTAGCATCAATGGAGTTTCGAAATGCTCAGAACCACTGAACAGAAAAGAAAATATATTCAAGCGACACGTTCGCAAAACTATCAAGCCAGCCTAAAGCTTGAAGGCATTACAACGACAGCTCAAACAACTCAACAAAGTAAAGCTGAAATCTTGCAAAAATATAAGAAGTATTCGCAACCCGAATCTTAGTCAGGTGCATGTATGGATAAATATGGGGAAATGGGTGACAGCCTGTATTGTTACCCTGGCACAAATATCCTAAAGAACAAACTCAATATTCGTGATGAACAAATTTTAGAACAAGCTGAACTAGAACTGTCTGGATTGGCAAGTAACTTAATTGAATATGCTGAACCACCTTACGACTTACAATACTTAAAATCAATTCATGCGCAGCTCTTTGGCGACTTATACGACTGGGCAGGAAAGTTAAGACAAATCGATATTTCCAAAGGTGACACCCGTTTTTGTAATTTTTCCCGTATTGAAATTGAAACCAATAAACTACTCAAACCGCTTCAAGAAAAAAAATACTTTCAAGGCTTAGCACCACAACAACTGATTCCTCAACTTGCCGACTTGTATTGTGAGCTTAATGTCATACACCCATTCCGTGAAGGTAATGGACGTACACAACGGATTTTCTTTGAGCATCTGATTGCTCATTGTGGTTATGGTATTGATTGGTCTCGCATTGACTCTCAACAACAATGGATTCAAGCCAATATTGAAGGTTTTTATGGTAATTTAAATCCATTAATTAAGATTTTTGAAATATGCTTTATTCAAAATACCTAAAATTTAAGTAGTCGAAGCCCACAATCCTTAATGAGCCATCATCTTTGCTTCAATCCACTGATTAATTTCCCAAATAAACCAACAATCACGATTCTTAGAAATCTTAATACTCTTCGGGTAATTTAGGATCGTAATATTCAGATTACTTATCCAGAATTGAATAGATCGTTAACTTAGATAGACTTTTAAGCAATGTAACTTGCCGCATGTTTATCAACATATGTCTCAAAAAAGTCTGCCCATACATAGATTTATGGTGTTTAGTGCTTAAATTTCAGATTAATCTTCGTCTGATGACCTGAATGGATGTTACAGATTACATGCAGGTGAATTACTCTGTGGCTGTATCATGGCTTTTGTGCAATCCAATCCATTTGATCCGAATGTTCTCTTTTGCAATAAAGCAGCCTCTTCTGCTTTTCCTGAACCAACGAACTATGTCATTGATTTGATTCAACCGACAACAGTGATGCTGAATCAAATCTCCAAAGAAGGGATTAAATGCAAGAAATGTGGTAAGAAAAAGATAGGGGATGGAAGTTATTATCCGTCTAATTGGAACCAGCCCATGAGTCGAGATCAGTTGAGTAAGAATCATTTTAAATGAATAAGAGAAGGATGGCTTACCTCACTTCTCCGAATAACAATGCTATGCTTTTCAACCAAGGTTATAAATTGGCAACTACATTTCATTCTTCTTCATGCTGGTCCTATAGCCTGTAGACAATTACTACATCATTTGCATTCAATGCTCAATACAGCCTGTCAGCAGAACCGCAGCGATACTTTTTTTCGTGCATACATGTAGTGTTTAAATCCATTCATTTTTCAATGATCCTCTGCCGTTTATCACATTTATGGTCGATCTTTAACCTTGTGAAAAATGCACATACCGATCCCTTCAAACTGTCAAATTTATGTATGCATGACATTTAAAGAAAATTATCTGATCAATTTTTTTAGGTAAAATTCATCAAGAAAAAAGTTATTATTATTCATAACATCACCAATAACCACATAAAAACAATAATTTAATAAATTATTCTTCCAATTTTTTTATATTTAGTGTTATTACCTCTAAATCCATGTTTACCACCTTCTATTACATAAGTAATTTAGAAGTATCCACGATATAAATTGCTTGCCCTCACACCTCTCCCCTCTCACGCCCAAAAAATTTATACTGAAAGGCAGATTAAGCCCGTTCGAGTTACATATAGCCGCATGCTATATTGAAAGCATTAAGAAAATATCCTCAATATTTATAGGATTTTTAAAGTATGAACTAATTTTCGAAGAACCCTTTCTAAGTAATGTGACCTATTAGGAAAAATGAAAATACTGAAATCTCCGTATCAACAATCAGTCAAAGTACATCCTGATGATTTTCTGTAACCGATACCCAAGGACTATACCTACCCTTCTGATGTGCTGTGCAACAAAGCCCTCCTTAGCCACACTATAGCTATAGATTAATTCCATTATTTTGTGATTTAATTAAATTATTCATTCTTAAGACCCAATTTAATGGATTTATATTTCACTAAACCAGAAGAAGTTGTGACTCTTTTAGGTGAGCGTTTACGTAAGCAACGACTCTTTCTGGAGATGTCTCAAGCTGAGGTAGCAGCACGCGCTGGTGTCGGCGTGAATACAGTTTCGAATCTTGAAGCGGGACGAAATGTATCTGTTGAAAATTTAGTCCGTATTGCAATGGTCTTGGGTCGATTAAACGAACTTCAGGAACTATTTAAACCTCAGCTTAACAGTGTGAATGACATTCTTCGCTATGAGAGTCAAAGTAAGCGCCACCGTATTAAGAGGAAGGGATAATGCTCAATAGACTTAATGTTTATTACAACGGTTGGGGCGAATCATGGTTATGGGGAACGCTGATTAGTTCAACAGCCACGACAGGTAGACCCACCATTGCTTTTGAATATAGTCCAGAAGCAATACAGCAAGGTGTTGAGCTCTCTTCTTACTTGCTGCCTTTAAAAGGTCTACCATTCAGACAAGGTTTTCCTACTCATCAAATGGGACTCCCAGGTCCAGTCTATGACGCTTTACCAGATGGTTGGGGCATGATGTTGATGGATCGATATTTCAAAAAAATTGGCTTAAATTCAGCACGAATTGGACCTTTGGAGCGTCTGACCTATATTAGTAGTCACGCAATGGGTGCCCTCTCCTTTGAACCTTGTGTTGCTGACATGCAAACCTCAGAAAATATCCCTTTACAACAACTGGCCCAGGAAGTTCAAGAAGTACTCAAAGGTGAAGGTGGTGAATTTCTACAGCATTTATTGGTCATGGGTGGCTCCCCTCAAGGTGCCAGACCAAAAGCGTTGGTTTACCGAGATCCTGTCAATTTAGAGTTTTCGACTCAAGATTCTGATCAACATGAAGCCTGGCTGATTAAGTTTCCTGCTCAGCAAGAGCATCCTGAAGTCTGCGCCATTGAAGCCGTCTATGCAGAATGTTTGCGACTTTGTGCAATTGAGACTCCAGATACCCATTTCTTTAATTTGCCCAATGGTTTAACGGCTTTTGCTTCTAAACGATTCGATCGTCAAAATGGTATGCGGATTCCAATGCAGAGTTTGGCTGCATATACAGGAGCAGACTATAAAGTTCCAGGTAGCCTAGACTATCGCAATTTTCTCCGGGCAACCTTGATGTGTACGCAAGATGTACGAGAAAGATTGCATGCTTTTAAACGTGCTGTGTTTAATGTGCTTTTCAATAATCGGGATGACCATACTAAGAACTTTTCATTTCTCATGGAGAAAAATGGTCAATGGAAATTGGCTCCAGCCTATGATGTGACCTTCTGCGAGGGTCCAGGTGGTTATCATCAAATGGACATTATGGGAGAAGCGCTCAATATTTCCCGAAATGACATACATAAACTCGGTACTTCAGAAGCTAATCTGACTACTCTAGAAGTCGATGAGATCATCTTGACCATGCGTGAAATTGCACTTCAATTTAGTCAAATTGCGCAGCGCCTGTATCCCCATCAAATTCGAGAATCTACCCTACAGATGATTCAATCACGGATTCAACAGAATATTGATTTTTTAACTGAAACCTAAGCGTAAATATAAACTAAGCGCCAACCATCAACTGCAAATAGACTTTGATATAGTTAGTCGCTACATAATCTGTAGAACCTGTGAATTAGCTCTCTTTATAATCACGAATATTAGATGGATCACCGCCAAGATATATTCTGCAAACGTGAAATCACTACATCCAGATCGAAAATCACTAAGAAAAAACTGTCACCAAAAAAAGGTCTGCACTATGGATAGATGCAGACCAAACTCTGGATAACTACCAGCACGAGAAATATGTCGCAATTTTGCATAGACATGAATTTGATAAAATCAGCCCAGAAAGCCAGAAATTCATAAAAACTATTTCATCAATCCCCTATAACTTAATCACGTTCATGGTCGATCTTAAATCTTGTGAAAAGTACTCATGCTGACCTAGCCAAACTGTAAAACTCATGTATTCATAGCCTTTAAATGAATCTTTCAATCGGTATATTTAAGGTAAAAACTAGTAATCAGAAGTTATTATCACCCCCATATAAAACAAGGATCAACTTAAAAACAATAACTTAGTAAATTATTCTTCCATTTTTTTTATATTTAGTGTTATTTACTGTAGTCATTAGAACACTCTTCTTTGGAATACTCTGAAGAAAACTGTAAGGTTGTAAACAGACCAAGTTACAGCGAGTAACTGATTCAGAAAAAGGCTGGTTGTATGGTGAAAGTTTAGAGTTACTGTTCTAATGTTTTAAACAAATGTTTTGTTAAAAAGGAGCAACATATGAAATTTCACATCGCTAATATGACTTGTGGTGGTTGTGCACGCGGCATTACTACCGCAATTAAAGAGCTCGACTCGAATGCCTCACTCGATATTGATTTACAAAACCGTATTATTGAAATCAACACAACGGTGAGTCAGGATCAAGTCATTGCCACTCTCAGTGAGCGTGGATTTACAGCTGATCCTGCTTAATCTCTGTTAGAGTAACAGTGGGAATTCCTTACCACTTTTACTCTCTTATTTTCCTCATCGTACAGATAAAACCTGTACTTGCTTGAAATAAAAGTAATCCCTGAATTCCACCTAATCTTGGTTCGAGCTGATCTTCGCATATAGAACTCAGCATATCTAAATGATAGAGATCGTATATGAGTACCGAAATGACTGATACGCCACACTACAGTGAAACATTAGAGATTGAGGGGATGACATGTGCTTCTTGTGTAGGCCGTGTGGAAAAAGCTTTAAAATCTGTTGAGGGTGTTGAATCGGCTCATGTAAATCTGGCTACCGAAAAAGCAGTCATTTATGCGCATCAACCACTTGATCGCGCTACTTTAATTAAAGCCGTAGAAAAAGCAGGCTACGAAGGGCTTTGTTGCATAAATATGTAAGCATCTGATTTAAATAAATTTAATTTTGGATCAAAAAACAATCAAAACTTTTAAAATCATATAGTTATGAAATCTTTGTGCAACAAAGCCCTGAATCCATAAGAGTTCCGATCAGCAGTGGTCTCCGCGATGGGTTCCAAAGCCAGCAGATGGAGCGCCTGCATGGCCCGGCATTTCATCGTGGGTATCCCGAGAGGTCTCATCTTGCCATTTTTCTTCGGAATAAGGACTCTCCGAAGCGGAAGGGGCGTGTAACCTCGCCTCTTCAACGACATCATCGCACCGGTCTTGGCCTTGGGTGTATTCCAAGTCACCTTGTCGACCCCAGCCGTGTTTTTGCCTTTGTTTTCAGACACTCGTTTGACGGCCAATGCTTTGCCACTAAACGAGTGAGTCAGCAGCCATTGCAAAGCTTTCGCCTTGTTATGCCTGCCGTCTTGTACCGCCTTCACAATACGCGCTTGCAGCCCTCTGACATGACGCTGTACAGCAATCCAATCGATGCTGTCCCACGATGTGCTGGAAGGTGCACACGCTGATACTGCTGCATTCATTTGCTCTCCCTCCATTAAAAGGGTTCTACACACTCTCTTGTGATGAGAGACCATAAGGACGTCAGCCCGCTTTCGCGTGGGGTAATGTTTCAACCTCTATCCAACCCATTACAGACTGGCATTCGCTTTTTCCTCGTTCCTTCGCCCGCATCACCATGGGCAGTTTTTGCAAACTGCTTTCCCAATGGGAGTAATACGGGATTTCCACGTTCCGCTTACTGAAGTACATCGGCTTAGGTGCCTGCTATCGACCGGGAGGCGTATGGGTCACGAATGCGTAGTCGAAAGACGCAATTCCCACCTCCATTACCGTTTTGGTTCGAGCGTATCAGCCATTTCCGCTCGTTCAACTTGACGATCGTTACGCAGATTCACATGTGTTCACCATACCGATTATCTAGCCCTTGTCCGGCTATGGCTGCCAGAAGGGTACGCCTCTCACGATTGATACCCCGCACCTTGCGGTGCCTCGTTACATTGTCGAAGGCGCTCTTTATTCAGCCTTCTAGATTCACCCGGTGACACGGGTGGTTCCCGCAGGGGGAACAACTTCATTAAGCGACTTCGTGTCGCACCTCGACCCAATTATTGCAAATCGGTAGATTGCCATCATCCAGATAGCGGCTTAAAGCTGGCCAACGCTTCAGAGTGTAATTGATGGCCTTGGCGGTGGGAGAACTCGATGGCACTGTCAGATGATGTTGGTTGAGCCATTCATATAGTTGTTGCATCACTGGTTGACTATGCTGTTGTCGGTATTCGCGGCGGTCTTCCGCTGTACCATCGGTCTTTTTCCTGAGCTCTGCTTCTATCGCATACAGTTTCTGAATCAGCACTAATGCCTGTTCAGCGACCTGACTTTTCCCAGTTACATGCAGTTCATGGAATTTACGACGTGCATGCGCCATGCAGCCCACCTCAATGACATCGCCTGATTTAAAGCGTGCTTTATAACCACTGTAATCATCACAGACTAGATAGCCCTGCCAGCCTTTCAAGAACTCTTCAGCATGCTGGCCTGAACGACTATCCTGAAAGTCATAGATCACCGCCTGAACTGGATTGTACTGTGTAGTGGCATAGGCCCAGACATAACCTTTCTTCGGTTTTTTATTATTCTCACCCATCCGCATGATGGTGACCGGTGTTTCATCTGCATGCAGCACCTGCTGTTGTAGTACCACCTCTTTTAAGGCATTGGCCAGAGGTTCCAGTTCTACACCGCAGCGACCTATCCAGTCAGATAAAGTTGATCTAGAAAGTTCGATTCCCGCCCGCTGATAGATCAGACATTGACGGTACAGCGGCAAATGATCGGCATACTTCGATACCAGCACATGGCTGAGCAATTCAGGTGAAGCAATGCCTTTATCAATCACATAGGCGGGCATCGCTTGCTGAGTCAGAGTGTCACACTGATCACAGACCCATTTACCACGCACATGCTGTTCCTTATAGAACTGTGCCGGTCTGAAATGCAGTTTTTCACTGACATCTTCGCCGATACGACGGAGTTGGCAGCCACAAGCACATTGGGTTGATGCAGGTTCATGCTCAATACGGATGGTGTGTAGATGATCTGGCAGTGGTCGACGTTTAGGTTTATTGGTTTTGGCTTTCTGTGTCGCTGCATTAGTTTTATCTGCATTTAGCCGTTCCAGTTCTAGATCAACCGCGGCAATATCTTCTTCAACCGCTTCATCCCACAGATGGATTTGTTTTGCCGTTAAGTGTTCATTCTTTTGGGCGAATTTGTGCTTTTTAAACAGCGCCAGTTCATGCTCGTATTTTTGATTGAGAATAGAAAGATGTTGAACTTTAGAATCTAATTGCTGGTTTGATTGTGCTAGAGACTGATGCTGCATCGCCAACTGCCGGGTAAATTCCAGCAGTTGTTCATGGGTCAGTTGGCTTAAGTCAGGCAGCGTATTCATGACCGCAGTATGCCTGAGGTCATGAAGAGAATGAAATAGAACGTTTGGAGAATAGCAGAATAGCCGAGCTTGGTTTAGAGCATTGTTACCACTTGCTGTCGTCCAATGCGCTGCCAGGGCAAACCCTGGATTAATGCCTGTAACTGTTCCGGGTTGAGGACCACGGTTTCACCTTGGTGAACTTGAGCCCAGTGGAATTTTCCCTGTTCCAGCCGCCTGGCACACAGCCAGATGCCCAGTCCATCATGTACCAGCACTTTCATACGATGACCACGTTTATTACAGAACAGGTAGGCGCAATGCGGTTTGATGTAGCCAAAGGCTCTCACCACCTGAGCCATGGTCGTATCCATACCTGCACGCATGTCCATGGGCTGGGTAGAGAGCCAAATTTCATTGATACGGATCATGTTGCCAGTGCCTTGAGTAATTCTGCCAAGGCAGGTATTTCTGATGTCTGCCATTTTAGCTGAATATCATTATTCGTATGAGGCACGGTGATACACAACGTGATCCTCTCATCAATAGGTTGGCTGATTGCAGCAGTGTAAGGCAAAGCAATAAATGCTGGATTCACATGAGTAGGATCCTGCACGGCACCATCATGATGGCTGAAGATCCTGATCCAACGACTGACAAGGTTGGCATTAATACTATGTTGCAGTGCGACCGAAGCGATCGAGGTATTAGGATTTTTGCAGGCATTGACAATACTGAATTTGAATTCTTTGCTGTATGTTCTGCGTTTTTTAGCAACAGGAGGTGTTGCTGAATATATATCCATGTTCATAGATTAAGTCCCCACTTGTTTTTAGGTGGGAACTAAATTAAGGCTTATAGGATCGCTTGGTAAGGCTGTGTTAGCTGGATGCTTACTTTCTTTTACCTTAATAACGTATTTTTTTAACGGCAGCATACCTTTTGAAACACCACCAAATTATTTATGTTCCACCAGCACATATACTTCCCTATCGAAAAATCTGATAAGAATTGATTATTTTGATACAAAACCTGAAAACTGGGAGTGCTTATATGGACATATATAATATTTCCGGATAAATATAAAACTACTCCACAAGAAGAAAGGCAGAATTTAATCTCAGTCCGAAGTAACAGTACTCTCAAAGACCAAATGTAAAGAAGCATACTTAAGAAAATAAATTTCAATAATGCATGAGGATGTAATTAGTTTCAGGGTGCTAAGAAAGTGTAGCAACTTGCTACACTTTTTCGCTTTTTTGAATCAGCTGTTTTAAGAAATCTTCTAATTGTAAGAGACTGGCTTCGTCAATTTCCGAGATATTCAGAGAAACCTTAAGCTGTTTTTGATTCAGTTTGATATTCCCCGCAATCTTACCGGCATATTCAATTTTTCTGACCACGGATGTTGTGGTCAGTTTTTCTGGATTCTGACTCAATAGTTTTTCAGCATAAGTAGTAACTTTGCTTTGCTCGAGTTTTTTGTCTTTTAATTTTTCCCAAGCTCCGAGTAAGGCCACTTCGGCTTCAGAGAGTTGTTCAAGATGATCCGATAGAAATTTTTTGAATGCAGTTGCAGCAGTACGGCCTAGCAAGCCTGGTTCCACATCAAGGTCATTTAAAATTGCTTGCGGCAGTTTTTCGTATGCTAAATACTTGTACATATCTTCGCGATTTAAACCCAGTGAATTGGCTAAACGTTGCTTGTTTTTCTTTAATTTCTCATCAAGTGAGTTCAGGCCAATAAAAATCTCATAATCTGTCAGATCCTGACGCTTTAAATTCTCTGCCAGGGTTAACAAAGATGCTTCTACATTATTTGCATCAATTATAATGGCTTCAATCACAGACTTTCCGAGTAATTGATGTGCCCGTAAGCGTCGCTCGCCTGCAATCAGTTCATATTTCAGATTATCCAGTTTACGCACTGTAATGGGCTGCAAAAGGCCGATTTCATTAATAGAATCCGCCAGTTCTTTTAACTGTGACTCTTCAAATATTTTACGCGGCTGGTTTGGACTTCGGCTGATATCCTCAATAGGGACATTACGTCTAAACTCTTTCGGCTCTTTAATATTGTCTTTCTGTGCTTGCTGATGTTTTTCTGTATTCTGTTTCAGTTTCTGAGCTAAAAGCTCTTTGGTGCTTGCCATAATGCTCTCAGGTTTTAATTTTCACTACAATTTCATTGGCAAGGCTTTCAAAAGCCTTACGTACTTTTGAATTTTTTTCTACTTTCAAAAGTGGTTGTTGCAGAATCGCTGCTTGATTGACTTTAGTACTTTGAGGAATTGTGGTTTCTAAAATTTTACCTACCTGTTTCAAGGCTTCATCCCGAATCAGCTTACAGACATTCTGACGTTCATCATGCTTAATTAGTAAAGCGCCTAAAAGCTCTAAATCTGGATTAATACGTTTGATTTTTTCAAGATGATTTAAAAGATCTGTTACCCCATACAATCCATATTGTGATCCTGATTCGATAGGGATAATGACATGTGTTGAAGATGCCAAGGCATTGCTTGTTAATAATTTAAGGCTAGGTGGACAGTCGATCAATATAAAATCATAAAGATCTTTTAATAGTTTTAACTTGATATTTAACTCTTCAGAAGGACGGGGAGCTTCTTCTTTTAGTTGATCTTCAGTTTTTCCTAAATTTAAGGAACCATAAATTAATGATACTTTTTCAAAGTTCGTTTCTTCTTGTAATGCATCTGCCAACAACGAAATATCGCCCACTAGTAATTCTGCTGTAGTGACAGCAATTTCGCTTGGATGTTGGATCCCAATGTGTAAACTTGCGTTTGCTTGAGGATCTAAATCAATGACTAAAACTTTGTAGCCAAGATTGGCAAGTTCTGAGGCTAGGTGTACAACAGTCGTTGTTTTGCCACATCCGCCTTTATGGTTAGCAACAGTAATAATTTTTGCAGACATGCGTGTCAGATGCTTCCTTATTTCAATGTTTAGTAATATAAATAACTTTCATTCATCTTACTATAGTTTTTAAATTTATAAATCCTATTTATTCAGCTGTAAAACAACTTAAAAAATAAATTTTTAACTAAGCTAGCTTAATTAAAAATTAGAATAATTAGTTATTTAGCTAATTAATAATTAGGATCATATTTTTATTATATAAAACAAGTGCTTGTAACTTTAAAAGTGGAAGGTTTGTCACTATAAAGTGGAAGGTTTGTCACTATAAAGTGGAAGGTCTGTCACCGTAAAGTGGAAGGTCTGTCACTATAAAGTGGAAGGTTTGTCACTATAAAGTGGAAGGTCTGTCACTAGGGTGGAAGGTTTGTCACTACTATTTTTATAACTGCTATTTTTATTTAAAAATAATTTAAAAAACAAATATTTAAGCTGTTAATAAAGTCTCATAACTAAGCTTTAAAGGTGGAAAGATTGTCACTGTATCTTCTTAACCTGTGGATAATCTGTTTTTATTGGATATTTCCTGATGATTATATGTGCAGTTATACCTTTTAAATCTAACAAAAAGGTGGAAGCCTTGTCACATCAGGGTTTTTATCTGACTTAACCTAACTAGACCTGAATGAAAAAAGTAAAAATAGACCTTCTGAACTGTAATTTCGAGACTAAAGGTGGAAGGTCTGTCATCATGGGGTGGAAAGATTATAATTAATTCCACTTTAAGTGCAGGAAATCGGCTAAAATGCTTCTTTTTGATGACAAACTTTCCACTTTTAGAATATTGTGGTGAAAGTCTTGAAAGTTTTTCCACTTTTGTATATAAAAACTAAGTTAAATTATAAATATCACGGTTATGACAGAATCTGAACCATTGCAAGAAGAATCGAATTATATTCCTTACTGTATAGGCAACATTCGCCATAATGGCGTTGTCAGTACCAGTAACCGTTTAATTCGCCCAATCGAATTATCAGCCAATGAATATAAGGCACTTTTATATGCAATGGCGGTTGCGAATTATAGTGAGAAAAATAGGGTAGATGGTGAAATTACCGAACAAACTTATATTTATTTGTATAAGGATGATTTGGCAGATTTACTAGGATTAAATAAACGTAATTCAATTAATGTTGCAATAGATCGGATTTATAAAGAGCTTTCATCCCGGGTAGCTCATTTTATTATTGAGGAGCCAGCTGATAATGGTAAGAGAAAGACTAAAAAAGTACATTCTGTCGTTCCCATTATCCGTGAGTTAAGATGGGAAGATGATTCTAAAAATGCGATTCAGATTCGTTTTACCAGTGAGGTGTTGCCGTATTTCACTCAACTGGCTGGGGGTAATTTTACTACCTATCAGCTAAAACATCTTTTTGCCCTAGATTCTGTTGCCAGTATGAGTCTTTATACTTATTTCATTAAAAACGAATTTAAGTACGCCAATCAAAAGAGTTATGAAGTGCCATTACTTTTAGAAAACTTGAAAGCACTGATTGATATTAATGAAACCAAATATGATCGCTGGGTAGATTTTAGACGCTATGTATTAGACAAAATAGTGGCAGAAATTAACGAAAATACAGATCTACAGTTAGAGTATGAAACCGTTAAGAAAGGCCGTCCAATTGTAGGTGTGAATTTTAAACTGCATCATCGGATTGCTGATAAGGCACTGGATGAATTTGCAGTGATTGAAAAAATCTATCTTGATGTTCCATTTGAAGACAATGCATCCGTAAAAGAATTAGGGGCTAAATTCGATATGAATGTACGTTCTTGGTATATTTTTAATAATGATGAAAATTATCAGCAGTTCAAGAAGTGGTTTAAAAAAGTAGGATGCCTCACTGACTCTCAAGCAAATATTGTCATTAATGACACTTTATTCCAAATGGATTTTGCTGAAATTGGTATGGGGTTGAATGACTTTAAACGAAATATGAAGCATAAACTTAAAAGTAATCCGGAATTCGTCCATAGTATTCGTGAAAGACTGAATGATATTTTTGGTAAAGAGTTGATCTAGCGAAAAGTGTAGCAACTTGCTACACTTTTTAGATATATGTTCGTAAAGAATACAAGTGGTAAGGACCTTAGGATAAAAACGACTCTGTTGCATAAAGTGTGAAAATTGAGACTGAACCGTACCGGGTTTGTCGGAGACCAACTTTCTTGAGAGAATGTTCCAATGACAAAACCAAAATATACCCCTGAAATCAGAGAAAGAGCGGTTCAATTATTGATTGAATCTGAAAAAGATTATCCTTCTACTTGGGCTGCAATCACAGCTATTGCACCTAAGATTGGTTGTACTCCTGAAACATTGCGTGTTTGGTATTTAAAGCATATGGATCAACTAAATCCTGCCAAAGTACAACAGATATCTGACCAAGAAAAAATGAAGCAAATGGAACGTGAAATTAAAGAATTAAAACGTGCCAATGAAATTCTACGTAAAGCAGCCGCTTTTTTCGCCCAGGCGGAGCTCGACCGCCCACACAAATAATGGTGGATTTTATCCAGAACAATAAAGATCGATATGGTGTTGAAGCGATTTGTAGAATTTTACCGATTGCAGCTTCGACCTATTATCGGGCTTTAGATCTCGTTGATAACCCAGAACATCGAGCGAAACGTGCTCTGCATGATTTATATCATGCAGAGCAAATCAAACGTATTTGGAAAGAAAGTTTAGGTCGATATGGTGTGCGTAAGGTCTGGCAACAATTGAAACGTGAAGGTTATGTTATCGCACGTTGTACAGTTGCTCGATTGATGCAGAAGCTAGGTATACAAGGTGTTTGGCGTGGTAAGAATAAACAAACCACCCGTAGCCGAGATGATCAAAAACGAGCAGATGACTTAGTAAAACGCAATTTTAATGCAGATCATCCTGACCCTTGCGAAGCAATGCTTCTCAGGTCGCTGACTTCACGTATATTCAAACTCATTCAGGCTGGGTCTATACCGCCTTTATTATTGATGTGTTCTCGCGAGCAATTGTTGGATGGAAAGTATCAACACGTATGAATACAGATATGGTGCTCGATGCACTGGAGCAAGCATTGCATGATCGAGGCATGCCAAAGAACGTGATTCATCATAGTGACAGAGGCGTGCAATATCTTTCCATTCGTTATACCAATCGTTTAGAAGCAGCAAATTTACGAGCATCAGTCGGTACGACCGGTGATTCATACGATAATGCTTTGGCTGAAACGGTGAATGGCTTATACAAAACAGAGGTGATTGAATATTTAAAAGCGGATTGGCAAGGTTTAGCAGATGTACAACTTGCGACACTAAACTGGGTAGATTGGTTCAATAAAGAGCGTGTACACAGTGCACTGGGTTATGTATCACCTTTTGAGTTTGAAGCAATGTACTATGATAAGATTAACCCGTTAGGTCAGGTGGCCTAACTTAAATAAAAAAGTCTCCGACAAACCCGGTACGGTTCAGTTCACAAACTACATTACAGGTCAGTCTATTTTGACAGATGGTGGAATGGTTTACCGTTAACATCAATATAAGGAATACAAAATGAAAGCAGCTCGTTTTTATGACCGAGGGGATATTCGAATTGAAGATATCCCTGAACCGAAAGTACTTCCAGGCACAGTTGGAATTCAAGTTGCGTGGTGTGGTATTTGCGGTACGGATTTACATGAATTCATGGAAGGTCCTATTTTTATTCCACCTTGTGGTCACCCACACCCAATTTCGGGAGAATCTGCACCTGTAACAATGGGACATGAATTTTCAGGCGTGGTTTATGCAGTTGGAGAGGGTGTAGATGATATCCAAATTGGGCAACATGTCGTAGTTGAACCCTACATTATTGCTGACGATGTGCCGACTGGCCCCAATGATAAGTATCATTTATCAAAAAATATGAACTTTATTGGTTTAGGCGGACGCGGTGGTGGTCTTTCTGAAAAAATTGCAGTTCAGCGGCGTTGGGTACATCCTATTTCAAATGATATTCCTTTAGACCAAGCAGCATTGATAGAACCTTTATCTGTCGGTCATCATGCCTATGTCAGAAGTGGCGCAAAAGCTGGCGATATCGCACTGGTTGGTGGAGCAGGCCCAATAGGCTTACTTTTATCTGCTATTTTAAAGGCTAAAGGTCTCACGGTTATCATTACTGAACTGAGTGCAAAACGTAAAGAAAAAGCGATAGAAGCGGGTGTTGCCGATTATGTACTAGACCCATCTAAGGTTGATGTAGTTGCTGAGGTAATGAAAATTACAGAAGACCGCGGTGTAGATGTCGCTTTTGAATGTAGTAGTGTCAATAAAGTCATGGATACACTCGTTGCAGCAATGAAACCAACTGGTGTAGTCGTTATCGTTTCTATTTGGAGCCATCCTGCCACAATTAATGTGCATAGTGTGGTCATGAAAGAGCTCGATATTCGTGGAACGATTGCTTATGTCAATGACCA
This sequence comes from Acinetobacter sp. YH01009, assembly GCF_013420765.1. Classification (NCBI taxonomy): domain Bacteria; kingdom Pseudomonadati; phylum Pseudomonadota; class Gammaproteobacteria; order Moraxellales; family Moraxellaceae; genus Acinetobacter; species Acinetobacter sp. YH01009. The sequence continues at coordinate 28,729 of NZ_VOYE01000021.1, forward strand.
TCAGGAAACCATCCGTTTAGTCGAGCAAGGTAAGATTAATCTAGAACCTTTTATTACCCAACGTATTGCATTAGATGATCTTGTTTCTAAAGGCTTTGAAACGCTGATTCATAATAATGAGTCTGCTGTAAAAATTATTGTTCATCCATAGTAAAGCCTAATTTGAATAAGCTAGAAATAAACTCTATGTAGCTATTTCTAATATCTTTATCGATAGAGAATGAGTCTGTACGTACAGATTCATTCTCAAATTTACAGTGTTGAGTGCCAGTATGATTTTGATCATAGAGCCTAGTAAAGATATAAGGCTTTGTTGCATAAATATGTAAGCATCTGATTTAAATAGATTTAATTTTAGATCAAAAAATAATCAAAACTTTTAAAATCATATAGTTATGAAATCTTTGTGCAACAAAGCCGTTGCAGGTGGAAAACAACACAGCGCTGGTGAGTTATTTTACGAACCGACCATTATTGCCGATGTAACTGCAGAGATGGATGTTGCAACTCAAGAAACTTTTGGACCATTAGCTGCAATTTTTAAGTTCGAAACTGAGCAACAAGCAATTGAGATGGCCAATGCCACAGAATTTGGTTTAGCTGCTTACTGCTACACACAAGATTTAGGTCGTGCGTGGCGCATGAGTGAACAACTCGAGTACGGTATGGTTGGAATTAATAAAGGCTTGATTTCAAATGAGGTTGCACCGTTTGGTGGAATTAAACAGTCAGGTTTAGGGCGCGAAGGCTCAAAATATGGCATTGAAGATTATCTCGAAATCAAATACACCTTATTTGGAGGATTAGGCTAATGAGTAATGAAAAATTTGAAAAAGGTTTAGCGATTCGTAAACAGGTGCTTGGCGAAGCTTATGTCAATAATTCGATCAACAATGCTGATGATTTTAACTTACCTTTACAGGAACTGGTCACGGAGTATTGTTGGGGGGCGGTCTGGGGACGTGAAGAACTGAGCAAACCTGAACGTAGTCTAATTAATCTGGCTATGATATCAGCCTTAAACCGTCCGCATGAATTGAAGCTACATGTTAAAGGAGCTTTACGTAATGGCGTGCCTAAAGACAAAATTCGAGAAGTACTCTTGCAAGTAGCAATTTACTGTGGCGTGCCAGCTGCTGTAGATAGTTTCCGTATTGCAAAAGAAGCAATTTTAGAATATGAACAGGAAAATATTTAAAAATTTTACCAATCAAAGGTTAAAATTATAACCGCATTATTAAATGCGGTTATTCTATTTGCGATTGAAACCTATGAATACTTTCAGCATAAGAAATATTGACAATTAAAGTGAGTAAATCATTACCATATATCAAAATTAATGAAAATTTTGCCACTTGATATCAATTTAACATAATCAATGTTATACGAAGTACAGCAACAACATTTGTAACTCCAAAATAGAAATGTCCGGTTTCTCCAAAGTAAAGAATACTCGCTTTTGCGATTATCGAAGCGTACGGTTTGATATGTTGGTGTTTATGTCGGATAAAGAACTTAAACGATTGTCGGTCTTGCAAGAAATCTGTGATCAACGCATCACCCAATCTCAGGCTGCTCAGCTACTTCACATTTCAGAACGCCAGATCAGACGCTTACTGAAAAAATATAAAGCTCAAGGTCCATCTGCATCAGCTCCTACTGCACATGGTCAAACCTGTAATTCCAAGCTCCTTTTAGACTCAAGTGGCTGAATCTAGTGCATGAAAAGCTGACCAGCATTCATGGATTCAATATTTTAACGAAAACACCGCATTCTTGGATGATTGCAGCTGACTTATTAACGGCTCATATCATGATTAATTTGAAGGACATGCTGATAAATGTAGTCTGCTAATGTTTATTGACGATGTTGCCTCAAACTATAGCAGCCGGTGAGATCAACTCACATGACTTGTTATTCCCATGTAGAAATATACTGGCTAACAAGCAAATAGAAAGATAATTAATATTATTTTATTAAAATAGGTATATAATAAGAATATTTAATATATTTTACTATTTTAATAAAGTTATGAGTAAATATTGTACCATTCAAATTTATCAGGATGACCAGTGGCTTGACTGTGCAATTGTTGAGTTGATGGGTGAAAATGAGCATGGTTGGCAAACACCAACTCGTACTTCATATTTATTTGAATATGCAATTTCTTATATGGACTTACATGATGGCCATGCACTCGCCTATCATTTTCCTGTGAATGTACAAAATAAAATTAATGAAACTTGGCCTGCTTTCTTAATGGATTTACTTCCACAGGGCTATGGTCGTAAAGAATTATTAAGACAACTAAATTACAGTGAAAATGCACAAGAACAAGCAGATTGGGCACTTTTAAAAGCTGGAGCTGGCAACCCGATTGGACATTTACGTATTAAAGAAGCTCATGAGTGGCTGCAAAGGAGCTTTCCGACTGATCAAAATATAGGCTTTAGCCTAAGTGAGATTATAGAACGAAAAGAGCACTTCATTGAATCGCTCGCCTCTTATGGCTTATTCATTGCCGGCTCTTCAGGTGTTCAAGGTGAATGGCCAAAGCTACTCCTCTCCCAAGGACATGATGACCTATTTTATTTAGATCACACACTTGCAGATCATCAGGTAAAAAAACATTGGTTAGTGAAGTTCAGTCGTGGTAGTGACGAAAGCCTGAATAAAATTTTAACTAATGAAGCACACTATATGAAAATTGCTCATTATTTGGGTTTACGCGTACATGAGGAATTACAATTACATGGTAAAACCCTGTTTATTCCAAGATTTGATCGCTACGTACAGGATGGAAAAGTCCAGCGTATTGCACAGGAAAGTCTTGCATCTCTAAGTGGAAAAGCTGGTTTTGGTATTAGGATGACTCATAATCAAATCTGTGAATTACTCACACAGTGTTGTAGTCATCCGAAAGAGGAGATCTTCGAATATCTTAAACGTGATTTGGCCAATGTTGCCTTAGGCAATAAAGATAATCATAGCCGCAATACAGCGATACAACGCTTGAATAATGGCATTATACAACTGACTCCACTCTACGATTTTGCACCGATGTGGTTACATCCTGATGGTATCGCACGAACGACTCGTTGGGAAAAAGATGATCATGGTGGTATGCCAATTTGGCGTTCAGTGATTGAACAAGTCACAGCGAAAACTGGTATTGAACATCATGAAATTCAGGCAGAGTTAGTCAAGCAATTACCCCTCTATCGAGGATTGATGGCCGAAATGAACAAATTGCAGATCTCTCAGGAGATTTTGCAAAATAGTCAGTACCGGATTGAAAATATATGCCAGCAGATTCAGGAGTTAGCACGTGGATAAGCGCTATAAACCTATGACGGCAATTGAGCAGTTAAGAAAGCGCCAAGAAATATTGGAGACGATTAATCAAAATCCTGACTGGCCATTTTACAAGGTTGCTCGTTATATCCGAACTGAGCTTCATTTGACTTTAAATGAAATGGCTAAAATCACAAAAATAGCACCCCAAACTTTGCAAAAAATGGAACAGCCCAATAGTAATCCGACTTTGGAATCTATGATGAAACTCCTAAGCACCTTTGGTTTAAAGATTGTTATTAGATATTGAGTTAAAAGTTATTAATTCAAAGGTAAGCATCCGGCTAACACAGCCTTACCAAGCGATCCTATAAGCCTTAATTTAGTTCCCACCTAAAAACAAGTGGGGACTTAATCCATGAACATGGATATATATTCAGCAACACCTCCTGTTGCTAAAAAACGGTAAGCGTCCGCTGAACACACCTTCTGAATTCATCCTATAAGCCTTAATTTAGTCCCCACTTAGAAACAAGTGGGGACTTAAATTTATGACTACAAATAATCAGACATCCATCGCATCTCTTGCGAAAAAACGAAGAACATACAGTGCTGAATTTAAACAGCAGATCGTTCAGGCTTGTAAAGCGTAAGCGTCCGCTGAACCCCATGCCTATTTTTTAATTTGAGTTGGATTTCCAGCGATGTGGCAGTAATTCTTCTATTTGGGTCGCTTTATGCGTCGGCAGCCTTTTCAGCACATCACTTAAATAGGCATACGGATCCAAGCCATTCAGCTTTGCTGACTGGATTAAAGTCATGATGTTTGCCGCTCGCTGACCACTGCGCAGCGAACCTGCAAACAGCCAGTTCTTGCGCCCTAAGGCCCAAGGTCGCATAAACCCTATTTACTCCAACGTGTAAACGCAGCTCATCCTGAATGGATTCCTGCTGTTGTGCTCTACCAGGAAATTTTAGGGTTGGGATATCCAGGAAAGATCAGGATCTTGAGGGAATATCTTGCAACATTAAAACCAGTTGCTCAACCGGAACCGATCATTCGTTTTGAAACCCAACCTGGCCAACAAATGCAAGTGGATTTCACCACGATTCGACGTAACAACACGACTTTAAAAGCTTTTGTCGCAACATTAGGGTATTCCAGAGCGACTTTCGTGAAATTTTATGATCATGAACGTACGGATGCATGGATCGATGGTCTAGAAAATGCATTTCAGTTTTTTGCAGGAGTACCTCAAGAAATCCTGTTTGATAACGCTAAAACGATCATGATTGAACGGGATGCCTATCAGGAGGGGCAGCATAAATGGAACCCCAAACTGCTCGACTGCGCCAAGAAATACAGCTTTCGTCCTCGCGTATGTAAGCCCTACCGTGCACAGACCAAAGGCAAAGTTGAACGCTTTAATGGATACCTCAAATCAAGCTTTATTGTGCCATTGAAAGCAAGCCTGAAGACTTCGGGTTTACTGTTAGATGTTGATGTCGCCAATGCCCACATTGGCCGGTGGCTGCATGAAACCGCCAATCAGCGGATTCATGCCACCACGCAAGAAAAACCGGCTGTTCGACTGCAACAGGAGCAGCAAAAATTTACGCCATTACCGCAATCAGATACAGGTTCTAGCACTGTACCTGTTGCAGCAGCACAGCATGTCATGCCCTACGAGAGTTTGCAGCATCCCTTATCGGTATATGACCAGTTGCTGGGAGTTTCCTGATGAATCTGCAATACGACCGTATAGAGCAGCTTTGCCAAAAGCTCAATCTGCCTGCCATCGCATCACAATGGTCACATCATGCACAACAAACATTAGGTCAAGATGGAAGTTATGCCGACTTTGTTGAAGCGATCTTGACGCATGAATATGCTGCCAAGCAACAGCGCAGTCAGCAGGTACTGATGAAACTCTCAGGCCTGCCTCAAGTCAAAACCCTGGAAGACTATGATTTTAATTATGCCCTAGGGGCCCCTAAATCACAGGTGATTGAACTGTTCAATCTGAGCTTTATTGCTAGAGCAGAAAATGTGGTGTTTCTGGGGGCTAGCGGAGTAGGAAAAACGCACTTATCTATGGCATTAGGCTATAAGGCCATCATGAACAACATTAAGATCAAGTTCATTACCGCAGCGGATTTAATGCTGCAACTGAGTACAGCCTATCAGCAAGGTAAATTGAAAACCTATATGCAGCGTGCGGTACTGGGACCAAAGTTACTGATTATCGATGAAATTGGTTATTTACCGTTTGGACGTGAAGAAGCGAATCTGTTCTTTAACGTGATTGCCAAGCGTTATGAAAAAGGCAGTACGATATTGACGAGTAACTTACCCTTTAGCCAATGGTCTAAGTCATTTGCGGATGATGTTACGTTGACCGCTGCGATGTTAGATCGGTTGCTGCATCACTGTCATGTGGTACAAATATCGGGTGAGAGTTATCGTTTAAAGGATAAAAAAAGAATTGGGATTCAGCCTCAGGTTGAAACTTAATACGAGATCAAAGGGGTCAATTTTACTTTGCCATTTGTAAGGTAAAAGGGGTCAATTTTAGAATGCCGTTGACAACATAACCTAGTGCACTATGTACACGCTCTTTATTGAACCAATCTACCCAATTTAGTGTCGCAAGTTGTACATCTGCTAAACCTTGCCAATCTGCTTTTAGATATTCAATCACCTCTGTTTTGTATAAGCCATTCACTGTTTCAGCCAAAGCATTATCGTATGAATCACCAGTCGTACCGACTGGAATTTTAAAAATTACCCAAGATAATCCTCCCTTAAAATGGGCATATATACCACTGCAGGATTTCACAATAAATTCTGATATTGATTGGAGTAAATCTATTGCTGAGATTGACCAACAACTTTATCAAAAATATAATTTGACACAGGATGAGATTGACTTCATTGAAAATAGAGCTAAAGCAATGGACTAGTCCAATTGTATAAAACTTAAGTACCCATTGAGGTAGCTTTTTTATTTAACATAAAATCTCTTATTCGAAATTCGACTATAAGCCCAACTTGATGTTGGGCTTTTTTAATACTTAAGCACTAAAAATGTTACTTTTTTGTTTAAAACTTATTTTATTTACTTTCAACAACTTAAACCAAAATATGCAACAGCATGCAACTTTTTTTTAAAAGTGCTTTTTTAAACTAAAAAATGAGTGCTACTTCTAGCAAAGATTTTTATTAAAAATCAGTGTTTTAAGTACCATTTTGCTACAGCTTTGATTTGAAAAAAAGAATCTAACTCTATAATTCAATTGGATTTATGGCATCCCGGAGGGGGCGTATGGTGTGTAAAAAAATCGGGCGTCTTTTTTCCCGATTTTAGGCGTCCCTCCCAAGGGAAAGTCTCCTGATAATTCAGCACACATCAAATTCCTTGAGGATTAAAAACCTGATGGATTATCAGCTAATTTTTGATTATCTGTCATTGGATGTATTCTCAAATATCCCAAGTTTTTAGAAAAAGCTTCTAGATTCTATATTTAGTTTAAGTGCTGAAAACAGTGTGATTATTTCACCATGAAAACAATTTAGAAACACTATGTTAGATGTTTTGTTGTAGGGAATACCCCTACAACATTAAGCTATTCTTTAAATATTCTGCTCGATATATTTGTGGTGGTCTAGAACACTACACATCATTTCATATTCTAGAGTTGGGAATTTAAGATTTACATCACTTAGAACATACTTCCAATCCAACTGATCTTTAAACTTTTCAACTAATTCAATAGACCATGGTAAAGATTTATTATCAACAAGCCCCCCATGATATTTAATTATGCATCCTCCCCCAAAAAAGGTTTTCCCACCCCAAAATAATCTATCTTTAAATTTCTGAATTAACTCAATAGACCATGGTAAAGCTTCATTATACGAAAGATGTTCCCAATCCCACTTATCTATATACTTTTGAATTAACTCAATTGACCATGGTAAAGCCCCATTATCAGTAAGGCCTTTTATATACATAGAAGATGGTAAACCCTTTATCCAAACACTCCCTCCAAAAAATAGTTTATCTTCATATTTTTCAATTAACTCAATTGACCATGGCAAGGCTTCATTACATGAAAGCCTCCCCCAATCCCATTTATCTTCATATTTTCTAATTAATTCAATTGACCATGGTAAGGCTTCATTACATGAAAGCCTCCCCCAATCCCATTTATATTCATATTTTCTAATTAGATCATTAGACCATGGTAAGGCTTCATTACATGAAAGCCTCCCCCAATCCCAATCATCCTCATATTTTTCAATTAGCTCATTAGACCATGGTAAATTTTCGTTTCGAGAAAGATAAATCCAATCCAATTTATATTTAAATTCTTCTATTAGCTCAATAGACCACACAAAAAGATCACTAAAAATAAATCTATTAAGCGTCTGTGTGTTCCAAATGATTTGATCTTGCAACCCATAAAGAAGCTCAATTGACCATGGCAGGGCTTCATTACATGAAAGCCTCTCCCAATGCCATTTATCTTCATATTTTCTAATTAATTCAATTGACCATGGCAAGGCTTCATTACCTGAAAGATTATACCAGTCCCACCGATCTTCATATTTTCTAATTAGATCATTAGACCATGGTAAGGCTTCATTATACGAAAGACAGTCCCAATCCCATTGATTTTTAAATTTTTCAATTAAATCTATCGACCATGGTAATGATTCATTAGATGAAAGATTCTCCCAATCCCATTGATCTTTATACTTTTCAATTAAATCTATCGACCATGGTATTGATTCACTATATGAAAGATATTCCCAATAAATTTTATCTTTGCACTTTTCAATTAATTCTGTAGTCCAAATTTCTTCTCTAACCCCATCAACAACATCCCAGTTCCATTTATCTTTATATTTTTCAATTAAATCTACCGACCATGGTAATGAGTCATTTTCTGCAAGAATATTCCAATCCCATTGATCTTTATACTTTTCAATTAATTCAATTGACCATGGTAATGATTCATTTTGTGAAAGCCTACGCCATTCCAACTTATCTTTATACTTTTCAATAAACTCGACAGACCACTGTAAAACTTCATTGCTTGATACTGCCGAGGCGGGCAATCTTTTCTTGTATTTTTCAATAAACTCAATAGACCATGGTAATGATTCATTTTGTGAAAGCTGTATCCAATTCCACTGAGCTTCATATTTTTCAATTAATTCATTAGTCCAATCTATCTGAGTATTTTTAGAAAAGTATGTATATACATATTCACTCTCAATGAACTTAAGTATATTTACGAATCTACTGGCATCATCTTCTTGAATTAAATTTAAGAGTAAAGAGGTTTGTTTTCTGCTTCTTTGGATCTGAGTTTGATTCAAAACACTAAGGGCGATCTCATTCTTACTCATAATTTTCTCCCTTTTTTAAATTATCTAAAGCAGCAAGCCAATATAACAATTCACTTTCAAGTCTTTCTCTTTTGCTTTTGAAAAATGCAATCCACTTTTCTTCATTCTCACCAATGCTCTGCATTGCAACCACTACATCATCTTGCTTTAAGTTCTTAAGAATATTTAAGTTGCTTTCAATTTTATATTTGATTTCCATTATTGCTGAACGCAAAAGTTCATTTTCTTTTAAGATACTTGCTTTCGTATGCGTAAAATTACCTTTCTGCAAGTTAGCGTAAATGATTTTTACTTGTGCTATATCATTATTGTCATAAGCATCTTTCAGTTTTATAAATATTTCACTAGCTTCTTCTTTTTGAGCTTCTGGTACTTTATCTGGATGACAAATGTTACAAGCCTTTTTAAACATAAGCTTTAACTCTTTTTCTGACATTTCATCCAGACTATCTACAATAGTTTGTCGTATTTCTTCATATTCTTCTGAATAATCCGTGAAGTCTTGCTCTGCTTGTTCTGCTTCCTCTTTTTTTGAATTAGCAGTTTCCTTATTATTATCTTTTTCGTCTGAAAGATATTTGTGATATTCAGCTTTAGCTCGTAAAATTTCCTTTGTTATATCGCCTAATATTTCAAACTGTCTGCGATTAAATAATATTAAATTACGCTCAATATCAGACTGTTCATTAGTTATTGCTTCAAGTCGGAGTTCGAGAATTTTTAATTCAAATTTTAATTCTAGAATTTCGTTATCTTCACTTACTATCACTGCTGTAAAATTTTTAAGATAGTTAGCGATCTCCTCAACAGCTTGCTGATATTCTCCTTGTTCTAGACAACGACATATCCCCCCTAAAGAGTATGTTTGAATAACAGGTTTTAATTTACCTACTTGTACTGCTATATTTTCAACTTCATCAAGTAAAATACTATTTTTGATTATTTCTAATCTTGTTTTTACTGCATTTGGTGATATAGCGATCTCAAAGCTAGATGAAGATGGATTAAGTAGTTTTTCAAAAATATCTAAATAATCCTGACAAATTTGAACATTCCCCTCAATCACGGTAATGTTTTCTTCATTTTTTCGTGCTTGGTTTGTCCAATTGTAAGAGCCAGTGATCACCACACTTCCATCAATCACACAAAATTTGTGATGCATCTTATTAAATTTTTCAACGTCTAAAAATTCAACCTGACAACCATAGTTCTTTAACCTAATAAAGTTAAGCTTGCCTTGACCACAATTTATTTGATCATTGATTAATATTATTTTTATATCTATACCTTGTTGTGCTTTCTTACACAATTCATTAAATAACTCTGGATCTGTAAACCAAGCAACAGCAACTCGTATTTCTTTTTCAGCAGAGCGCAAATTGGCAATAATAATTTTATGTATATCTTCAAAATATGCCTTAACCCTCAAGAAACCACCTCTTTTTAAATATCTATATTAATCACCAATAAGATGCTTATTTTGCTATGTATCACTACTCAATACTAGGAAAAACTCTCACACAACCCAATTTACGAGCATCAGTCGGTACTACTGGTGATTCATACGATAATGCTTTGGCTGAAACAGTGAATGGCTTATACAAAACAGAGGTGATTGAATATCTAAAAGCAGATTGGCAAGGTTTAGCAGATGTACAACTTGCGACACTAAACTGGGTAGATTGGTTCAATAAAAAGCGTGTACACAGTGCACTGGGTTATGTATCGCCTTTTGAGTTTGAAGCAATGTACTATGATAAGATTAACCCGTTAGGTCAGGTGGCCTAACTTAAATAAAAAAGTCTCCGACAAACCCGGTACGGTTCAGTTCAGATAAGCAGGTGCTGTCTTTTAAATCTTTGTGCAACAAAGCCCTAGCGGAGTAGGAAAAACGCACTTATCTATGGCATTAGGCTATAAGGCCATCATGAACAACATTAAGATCAAGTTCATTACCGCCGCCGATCTCATGCTGCAACTGAGTACAGCCTATCAGCAAGGTAAATTGAAAACCTATATGCAGCGTGCGGTACTGGGACCAAAGTTACTGATTATCGATGAAATTGGTTATTTACCGTTTGGACGTGAAGAAGCGAATCTGTTCTTTAACGTGATTGCCAAGCGTTATGAAAAAGGCAGTACGATATTGACGAGTAACTTACCCTTTAGCCAGTGGTCTAAGTCATTTGCGGATGATGTTACGTTGACCGCTGCGATGTTAGATCGGTTGCTGCATCACTGTCATGTGGTACAAATATCGGGTGAGAGTTATCGTTTGAAGGATAAAAAAAGAATTGGGATTCAGCCCCAGGTTGAAATTTAATACGAGATCAAAGGGGTCAATTTTACTTTGCCATTTGAAAGGTAAAAGGGGTCAATTTTAGAATGCCGTTGACATGGTCAACGCATCTACCACATTGATGATCTTAAAGAAGCCATTTCCTTGTATGTTATGGATGCGGTTAGCAGACTGAGAGATGATAATTTGTTGTGTGGTTGTCTGATTGGTTTCGTTCAATCAAACCCATTTGATAGCTCAAAGCCCTTCTACAACAAGTCTTTATCATTAGCTTTACCAGAACCTACCGACAACTTATTAGTGCTCTCTAAACTCGCTACAACGATGATTGATGGCCTGTATGCAAAGGATATAGCATTCAAGAAATGCGGCGTGATTCTGACGTGTCTCGAACCAAAGGAAAACCATGTGTATGACATGTTCACTGATATGAAACACATCGAAGTCAGCAATGCCTTGATGGATTCCCTTGAAGCGATTCATCTTAAGTATGGCAAAACCAAGATTGCCTTGGGCGCGAGTTTAATGCCGAACAGAACATGGAATATGTCACGAGATCGGCTAACACAGAACTACTTTAAGTGGGATCAACTGCTAACAATTAAAGATTAATCCTTAAAGCTTTCATTCAATGCTTGTTGTACTGCATCAATGCGTTGCTTACAGTTTTTATAAGCTGCCATGGATTCTTCAACAACTTTCATCAGGTTATCAATGTCCGGCTCCTCTTGAGACTCTAGAAGCTCAGCATTCTTCTTTAAGATGTCATAGCCTTCTTTAAATGTTAGTTGTTGTTCACTCATTTGGTTTCACCTGTAAAACTTGTGTATTGATTAAACCATCATGTAATTGAATCGCCAAAGTTTGATCCTTGGCTTGATGAATGGATGTTATAGCCTTCCCTCCACTACGAACGATGGCATAACCTCTAGCCAATACATTTGTAGGGTTTTGGATCAGCGTCATTCGCATCAGCGTTTCCACATTAAGCGTTGCTCGTTTCAATTGTTGCTGAGCAAAGTAATGGACATTCGTCTTCACTTGGTCAGCTTGTTTGCTGGCTTGATTAAGTTGTGCCTGAGCCATAGATTTGGTGATTTGCATTAACTGATCATTTTGGCTTTGGTACGCTTGGATCTGCTGCTGAGAGTACAGTTGGATGGATTGAATGAAAACCTTGACCTCATCTACACGTTCAGCAATATGGTTTCTAATACCGCCAATCACTTTACTTGGTGTATCAAAAGATCGATGTGCAATTTCATCGAGAATGGTCTTATCTCGTTCATGTCCAATACCAACCCAAATAGGTACTGATCGTTTGCAAAGCAAAGCAGCTAGATCGTAATCATTCAAGTAAGCCAAATCATTGACAGCACCACCACCACGAATGATGACAATCAAGTCAGGAGGTGTTTTGTATTCATTGGCCCACTGTCTTAATCCTTGGCTTAAAGAAGCAATTATACTTGCTGCTGCTGTATTACCTTGAAATGTTGCTGAGTGATAGATGAATTCACAGACCCCTGCTTTATACAGAATATCAGCATCCTTTCTAAAGTCTCCTAATCCTGCAGCTTGTTCAGGTGCAATGACGAGAACCTTGTTCATGTCAAATGGTGTAGGGAGTTTCTTATTCTTGTCAATCAAGCCATCTTCTGTGAGTTGCTTTACGATCTGTTGGTAACGTCTCGCAAGATCACCGAGCGTAAAGCTTGAATCAATGTCTTCAATGTTTACTGAGAACCCATATTGTGGGCTAAAGCTGGCTTTGACTTTAATCAGAATATTCAGGTCCTTTGACAGCTCCATTCCACTTTCGTTCTGAAACTTGTACAGAAGCTTAGCTGCAGTGGACTTCCAAATGGTTCCTTTACAAGATGCAATGACTTTATCAGTGCCCTCTTCTTTTTCAGCAAGTTCTAGGTAGCAGTGACCACTCTTGGTGTTCAGGCTTCTAATTTCAGCTTTAACCCATACAGGATCACCAAAGGCAATCTTTACGATCTCTTGAACTGTTTCGAGGTATTCACTGAGGGAAAGCTGTTGATCAGGCATACTTAGTTTTTATGAATTGTAATTGTCAAAGACTATAGAAAGTTTGGCTTATAGGCAAACACCTATAGGTTATGATAATAATGCCACTTCATGTATCGCAAGTCATGCCGGTTAGGACCAAAAAAGTGGCTAACATTTCAACTAAAGGTCTTCAATGGCTACTCGAATCCTGCCTTGTTGTGCACGAGATTCGACAAGCTGATTCAGCCCTGCATCTTCTCCTCGGTTCATTACTCGATACACAGTAGCTACCCCACAACCAACAGCTTTCGCAATTTCCTGCTTAGTCATGTTATTTGTAGCAAGCAACTCCTTGATTCTTTTGTGCTTGGCTTCATTTGGTTTCTTACCTGATGGTTTGTACCCTGAACGCTCTAAGCCTTGCTTGATCCTTTCTATACGTTTCTCGTTATCCAAACGAGCCATAGTAGCAAGTAGATCAATCAGCATATTGTTGATGAGATCTAGTATCGAACTTGTAATACTGTCATTGGTTTGGATTAGTTGATGAGTAGTCGGAAGGTCAGCAACAACTAAGCGAAGCCCCTTCTCTTGGATTCTACGCTTAAGCTCTTGGAAGTCTGCTTGGCTTAGACGGGACAGATGATCAACGCTTTCTACCAATAACGTGTCGCCTTGGTTTGCTTCTGTGAGCAACCTGTTTAGTTCAGGACGATCCAACTTCGTCCCTGAGAAATTCTCAATATAGGTAACCGATTCACCTAACTTGAGCCTTTGGTTTAAGTCATCTAATTGGTTTAGTGCTCTCTGTGCATCTTGATCTTTGGTTGAAGCTCTTAAGTAGATTCTAGTCGTCATGGTTTATCATTTGAGATAATTGAATATACTACAATGATATAGCTATCATTAAATCAACATAACAACTCTAATGATATTTCGTTGTAACTAACTGTTTCCTTATCATTCGGGTATACTCTTTTGATAAAAAAAGCATAACTAAAAGCCATGCCTTGGGAATTCGTATAACGTGTATTATGTTAATTTTAGGGAAACTTAATTCTATAGGTGATACCAATGGACAAAAAGATAGAAGAGAAAACTAAAGATATTAATGAAAAAATTCAAAAATTGGATTTAGCTATCCAAGAACTAATAGAAACTACAGACAATTTTTTTATTAATGATAAGTACTATGGAATTGAATGTGCTTTTATTTTAGACCATGCACTAAATATTAAAATGCACTTTTTCAACAAGTATCCAGCATTTGCACCACCTCACTTACGAGGAGTAGAAAATTATGATCGAATTATACATATTAGAGAAAATAATCCTGAAGATAAGCTAGAACAAATTTCTCCTCTTAAAGACTAAATTTTCTAATCGCGTACTTAGAAGCCCCTATTATTTAACATAATGGCTGTTATACGAGATGAAAAAACCTAGGCACTGGCCTAGGTGTTAAATTAAAAAAATACATAAAAATTAAGGCTATAGTCTCAATTTTTCAACTTCGTATAACGTGTATTATGTTAATTTTAGAAGATCTATACAATTCTGTACTTTTTCACAATCATAGAAAAAGCAAATAAAATACTTATCCAAAATAAATAATCAATAAAAAAATTGAGAAAAACAAATTGATCCATGCCGATGAAAATAAATAAAGGATTGATACTTATACTTCCGACTGGAGAGGTTTCACCATCTATAAGGAACTGGAGAGGAAATCCCCCAGCTATGACTTTAACTTTTTCAAGCTTATCTACAACTATGCGAGCAACTAATATATTTTTTTGATAAAGCAAAGATACGTAAGTCAAAATAATCGCTAAAAAATTAAAATATAATATTTTTTTCATAACTATTCTTTATCTTTTAAGTTAATTAAAAACAGCCAATAACATAAGCCAGGAAATAGAGCCAGAAAGCTAGCCCATGTATTGGTATACATCTTCCACCAATCTTCAGCAATCTTTCCAGTATGCCCCCATCCTAAAAGAATAAAAAATGGAGTAGCAATAATTAGAGAGGTAATACAGATGGTTAATAAATTAAGACTGTTATAACGATTTAAAAGAATTGAGAATATGTAGCTAAAAGGCACAGTCAAAATACAATAAGCCAAGTAAATAAGACCGTGTCCTACAAGAACTACGAAAATCGAGTATAGGCTGTATTCGTGATTCACTGCGATAAACAGGACTGTTGTTAAAAAAAGTAAAGGTAAAGGAGCAAGTAAGAGTGCTTTTACTATTTGTTCATTTGAGTATTTCACTAATTTAATTCTCTTATCTACTCAATAAATAATAATACTATAACGATTTTATTGGAGGTTTTTTGATTCTATTTAACATAATGGCGGTTATACGAATTGAACGTGTAACTCCAAAATAGAAATGTCCGGTTTCTCCAAAGTAAAAATGTCCGCTTTTAGAATATGCACTTTTGCAATTTCGTTAGCGGACGGTTTGATATGTTGGTGTCTATGTCGGATAAAGAACTTAAACGATTGTCGGTCGTGCAGGAAATCTGCGATCAACGCATAACTCAATCCCAGGCTGCTCAGCTACTTCATATTTCAGAACGTCAGATCAGACGCTTACTGCAGAAATACAAAGCTCAAGGTCCCGCTGCATTAGCCCATGCCGGTCGTGGCCAAATCAGCAATTCCAAACTTCCTGAAGAACTCAGACTCAAGTGCCTCAATATTGTTTCTGACCAACTCCATGGTTTCGGACCCACTTTAGCGCATGAAAAGCTCACCACCGTACATGGATTCGATCTTTCAGTAGAAACCCTGCGTTCCTGGATGATTGCAGCTGACTTATGGATTCCTCGATCCAAGCGCCTGAAACGCCCGTATCAGCCTCGTTACAACCGGGATTGCTTTGGTGAACTGATCCAAATTGATGGCTCATATCATGACTGGTTTGAAGGACGCGCTGCTAAATGCTGTCTGCTGGTGTTTATCGATGATGCTACAGGAAAATTGCAGCATTTACGCTTCTGTGAATCAGAATCAGCCTTTGATTATATGATTTCAACACGCTTGTATGTTGAGCAGCATGGTAAGCCGTTGGCATTTTACAGCGACAAACATTCAGTCTTCAGGGTGAATCAAAGCAGCAAGAAAGACACCAAGATTACCCAGTTTGGACGCGTACTCAGTACCCTGAATATCGATATCATCTTCGCCAATTCACCACAGGCCAAAGGCCGTGTGGAACGTGCCAACAGAACCCTTCAGGATCGTCTGATCAAGGAGATGCGTCTGGAAGGTATCAGCTCGATTGAGCAAGCTAATGCCTGGCTACCCTGCTTCATTGAGCAGTTCAATCAGAAGTTCGCCAAGATGGCTTTTAATCCTAAGGATCTACATCGGCCTATCACTGAAACAGCCGAAGAATTAGATGATATTTTTACTTGGCGTGAACCCCGCAGAGTCACGAATAGCCTGACGATTACTTATGATAAATGCGTATATCTCCTGGAAAACACCGAAGAAAATCAAAGGTTGATCGGTAAGTATCTTGAGTTCCTGGAATACCCGGATGGTACAGTCGCGATTGAATATCAGGGAAGAAAAATCAATTACAGCATCTTCGATAAATTAAGTCAGCTTAACCAGCGAGAGATTGTTGAGAATAAACGTTTAGGTGCAGTTCTCAATCATATTCAACAACAGCATGAAGAATTGGAACAGCAAAACAAACGTAATCGTTCTCAATCTATGCCAAGCAGACGTGCACAGAAGACAGTAATCAAAGAACGAAATCTGAATCCTGTGCTTGACTTGGAATTGTCCATATAGGACATTTCTATTTGGTTATTAGGTAGGACATTTCTACTTAGGAATAACAGAACGTAAGCGTCCGCTGAACCCCATGCCTATTTTTTAATTCGGTTCAGGTTTCCAGCGGTGTGGTAGCAATTCTTCAATCTGAGTCACTTTATGTGTCGGCAACCTTTTCAGCACATCACTTAAATAGGCATTTAATCCTGAGAACTAAGAATTATCATTTAAAAATACCACAAAGTAGTATAAAATAAACTACTACAAGGTAGTATGAATGCAATCAATGTATACAATATGTGAGACTCCATTATTTACTAAATACTGTCTTGTTTATTGGACTCAGGAAGAATATGAGGAATTCAAAACATTCTTAGCATTAAATCCTGAAGCAGGAGATGTAGAGCCTAATGCAGGTGGTATTCGTAAGATTAGATGGACTAGCGGTGGTAGAGGTAAAAGTGGTGGTGTCAGAGTCATCTACTTTAATCGTTTAGCAAATGGAGAGATTTGGTTATTAACCTTGTACAGTAAAAAGCAAACTGTACAGCTTAGTAAGAAGACTCTTCAAGCATTAGTGGAGAAACTAAATGACTCGTTTAATGACTGAAAAAGAACTTGAGGCTTTTGAAGCAACTAGGGATATTGAAGCTGAAATATTACAAGGCATCGACGATATGCTTACTAGTAATGCAGCGAAAAGAACCGTAATCACTGAGACAGATGTAGCGTTAGCTCGTAGAAAGGCTCAACTAACACAAGATCAGTTTGCTAAGATTCTTGGCGTATCAAGACGTACTCTTGAATCATGGGAACAAGGTGCGAGAAGACCATCAGGAGCAGCAACATCCCTTATTCGATTATTTATTGTTGATCCAAAATTTGTAAAAGAGAGTCTGGCTTAATTTAGACAGCTCTCTACTATATTTATTTAAGGTTTTTTATGAAGCACTTAGGATTTGTGGGAAAAAGTACTGAATATTTAGGGTATACCCATATTGAAATTATCAATAGCTCATTACGCTTATCTTTCAATATTCCATCAACAAAAGATCTAGAAGAAACCTTTAAAAAGATAGTCGAAAATAACTATGATTTACTCATGGAAACATCAGCAGAAATCGAGTTCGAATTAGAAAGTGAAACGCTAGCAAAGATAGAAACCATCATAAAAGAAAAAGGGATTGAACTTGATGAGTTTGTTCAAAATGCGCTGATTAAACTTATCAACCAAAATGAATTGGCTAAGACTGATTAGACCTTAAATGCAGACAATAAAAAACCCCAGCATCCTGCCGGGGTTTCTCATATTGGGTTGCTAGGTATGACTCCTGTCTTACCTCACGCTCCTGGTGCGATCTTTCTTATTCTTGTTGTTTGGAACTTCCTGTTCCTGATGAGTTCATCATAGGAAAATTCCACTGTTCCTGGTAGCCGCAAAGAGCCGAGATTGTTGTGCGCCAGGGCGTACAAAATAGCCTAAATTTTATCCACAGCCATTGGGGATAGTTTCGGATCCTGAAAGCCGATGAAATGGGCACTGATTGCCAAATTGATCGTTTTTTAATCAAATTTACTGGCAAAATATTACAGATCTGCTTAAAAACTCACCAACTTATTACAAAAGCCGATTTTTTGCTTTTTCTTAGTCATGGCTAAATTTTCAAGTGATTGATATTTATATTAATATACAAGTGTATTGCGTATAACCACCATTATGTTAAATAGGGAATTCAAAGCTCTTTCTAAGAGTTGGTATAGTGGTAATACTTATTGAGTGCGTAAAAGAATTAGATTAATAAAATACTCAAAAGAAAAATAGTAAAAGGGAACTTACAGAAAATAAGTTACCGGCTCTTAAAATTATATTTAAACAAAGAAGCCCAACTAAATGATTGGGCTTCCTCATATCTAACTTTACCTTATGATTTTCATCAGTGTACTGCAAGAATTTAGACTACTTGTTGACTTGAACACCTTTAAAAATCAATTTCTCTTTTTTTTGTGTTTCTATAAGCAGTTGTGCCTGCCCCTTACGAGATTGAAGATATAATGTGGGAGCATTCACCAGAATATCTATCATCGTACTTTCACGTAAGTTGATATCATCAGGACAGCCCATCATTGTGGCAACAATTGGTTGTTCAGCATATAAATGATTGCCCTTAAAATGAATACCAATCGAATTTATATTACAAAACAAATTCCCAATATACAGCATCTTTTCTGCAAATTTTAGCGTGATAGGTTGGTCAGGTTTTGAAGCCAGAAATAATGAATCTATACGTTCACTATTAGCATTTGTTGCCTCGATTAATTCCCAAGAAAATTGCGCCAAGGTCTGCTCACTAAAGGACATCACTTGTAATTCTTGTATCTTGGACTGATCGGCTGATGAAGGCTTATGACAAGCGCTCAAAAGTCCAACGACGAACATCAGTATAAATATTCTAGTCATCGTTATTGTCCGTATAATAATGAGTAACCCTCTTTATAGAGTTCATCAGTAGACATATAGGTCATATATCCATTAGGTTTGGCGGCACCTCCGCAATACCCCTGACCTTTCATGGAAGAACTCCATGTGCCTTGATAAGTTGCAGTAGATAATAACCCTGCCGCCACACTTCCAATAAAGATTGGACCACCACTATCGCCACCCCAACAATCCAACGTTGGACCTGAAACTTTTACCCATGTTGCATTACACACACCTGCCCCTGATGGCACTGTTGCAAAGTTAGCGATGAGGCAGCCTTTTGTCTTATTCAAAGGCCTTACATTTCAAAAACTCTGCTTACCAGGCGCATTTCGCCCAGGGGATCACCATAATAAAATGCTGAGGCCTGGC